>NZ_JBHSAO010000012.1:0-61903 GCF_042650085.1 Oceanobacillus longus
TAGCTTGTTACTTTCTCAAAAAGTAAAACTTAATGAGTTGTTTTAGAAAGAAAAACAAGTTTTCTTTTCTGTGACATACTGGTTGTTTTGTTCAGTTTTCAAAGAGCAAATTTGTAAGTCGCTTTTCTGAAGCAACTACAATAGCATACCATAAAGCAGTTTGTGTTGTCAACAATGAATTTATTTTTTGTTAGTAATAATTTCTGTGACAGCTTTTACATGTTAGCACTTCTAAGATTGAAAGTCAATAGTTCACCAGAAGAAGTGTGATGGGCCTGAGTGGACTCGAACCACCGACCTCACGCTTATCAGGCGTGCGCTCTAACCAGCTGAGCTACAGGCCCATATTTAAATATGGAGCGGGTGAAGGGAATCGAACCCTCATCATCAGCTTGGAAGGCTGAGGTTTTACCACTAAACTACACCCGCATATAAAAAAGAATTACGTTGAAGTTACAATCTATCTAATAGAAAGAATCGACACTAAATTTCTGGTCGGGAAGACAGGATTCGAACCTGCGACCCCTTGGTCCCAAACCAAGTGCTCTACCAAGCTGAGCTACTTCCCGATAATAAATGGTGCGCCCGAGAGGAGTCGAACCTCTAACCGCTTGATTCGTAGTCAAGTACTCTATCCAATTGAGCTACGGGCGCCTAAAAGCGAACCTCTTAAAACTAACATTTTCTAATGAAGATAGCAAGCATTTTTTTGAAGAAAGTGCGGTCGAGAGGATTTGAACCTCCACGGGTTATTCACCCACTAGGCCCTCAACCTAGCGCGTCTGCCATTCCGCCACGACCGCGTATGATCAATACTATTTAAACCCAAGCTCCTAAAATGGATACAAATGAAGGAGTTGAACTCCCACGTCCGCAATCGACACTAGAACCTGATTCAAGTAAATGATGAGCCATGAAGGATTCGAACCTTCGACCCTTTGATTAAAAGTCAAATGCTCTACCGACTGAGCTAATGGCTCATATAAAATGAGTTTTCTTGCTAAACAAGCATGTTCATCTGGTTGACCCCTGCTTCTGAAAGCTAATTCAAGGATGTTTCGTGCATCGGGGTTACTCGCAGATTATTCGGTGGAATTATTGCTCGTTGCTCTACCGACTGAGCTAATGGTTCATGTAAAATGAGTTGTGGAATTCAGGAATAAAAAAATACTATTCTTTAAATAGTATTTACTTCTTTTATAAATAAAATGGCTGGGCCACCAGGATTCGAACCTGGGGTACACGGGATCAAAACCCGATGCCTTACCGCTTGGCTATGGCCCAACTAATGGCGGTCCGGACGGGACTCGAACCCGCGACCTCCTGCGTGACAGGCAGGCATTCTAACCAACTGAACTACCGGACCTAACTATTTTTTATTTAAAAGAAAGATGACCCGTACGGGATTCGAACCCGTGATACCGCCGTGAAAGGGCGGTGTCTTAACCACTTGACCAACGGGCCATAATAAAATGGCGGAGAAGGAGGGATTTGAACCCTCGCGCCGCTCACACGACCTACACCCTTAGCAGGGGCGCCTCTTCAGCCACTTGAGTACTTCTCCATATGGCTCCACAGGTAGGATTCGAACCTACGACCGATCGGTTAACAGCCGATTGCTCTACCACTGAGCTACTGTGGAATAATAATCATTACGCCTGAAATCATTCACTAAAGAATAATTATAGCAACGAGAAATATAATACAATAAATTTATTTAATTGTCAAATCTTATTTCCGTGATCGCTAACTCATAACAGCGTTAATTTGTTAGCTTATTTAATTTAACATGGATGACATTTTTCGTCAATCGATTATTACATTTTTTTACAAGAACTGCCTTTTCCGTTATTACTTTTGAAAGATTAGTTCTCCACGGCACTTGCCACACCTGTACTTTTCTACATTAACACGCCGCCTTCTGTTATAAACATGATGACACTTATTACATTTGTACTTATATCTATACTCTATCTTTTCAGTTGGTAGTGGGTTACAATGCCTCGGTGACCCGGTCTCTTTTAAAAGGTTTCGGAAGTCTTTATCACGATGCTTATATCCTTTTCCTTCTATATGAAGATGATAATGACATAATTCATGTTTGATAATGCCCATAAACTCATGTTCATCCATGTCCGTTACATACCGGGGATTCAATTCAATTAACTTTTTAGCAGGGATATACCTACCTCCAGTTGTTCTCAAACGATGATTGAAGCGTACATCATGCCGGAATGGTTTATGGAAATATGTTTCCGATAGTTTATTTACCAGTTCAAATAAAACCTTTTCTTCTAATAATGCCATTTTAAAATTACTTCCTTATATCTTAATCTGCATCTATTTTAACATACAATATCTAAAATGGTATCTTACGCTTCCACATAATATGTATTTATTATAAGAACTTTTAAGCTTTAGATCTGTTAATCCACCTACTCATGCTCACTTCACTATAAATCATCTCTACCATCCTTTTCTCAATTAATTATCTCAATTGATAATACTTTTGTTTGGAAAATGTATATTCTTATTCCATTTGGTTGATAAGATGAACGTATTGGAAAGATTAATTGGTTTTATGAGAATGTGCTATTAAAGCATTATTTGATTTTCCAGCTAAAAATTTGCCGATATTACCTAACTACATTTATAGTAATCTGGTAATTATTGTGTTATTATAATTATTGTATTTAATAAACAGGAGGGATACTATATATGAGTGAAAAAGACCTAAATAAAAAGAAAATGACCACTGCATTCGGTGCTCCAGTACCAAACGATGATGATGCAAAAACTGCTGGCCCTAGAGGTCCGTTAGTAATGGAAGATTATTGGTTCCTTGAAAAAATGGCGCATTTCGATAGAGAAGTAATTCCAGAACGTCGTATGCACGCAAAAGGATCCGGTGCTTATGGTACGTTAACAATAACGAATGACATTACTAAATATACAAAAGCTAGAATCTTCTCTGAAGTCGGCAAGAAAACTGACATGTTTGCTCGTTTTTCAACTGTTGCGGGTGAACGTGGTGCAGCAGATGACGAACGTGATATTCGCGGAACAGCATTGAAATTCTACACAGAAGAAGGTAACTGGGATTTAGTTGGGAATAATACACCTGTATTTTTCTTCCGTGATCCGAAACGTTTCCCTGACCTTAACCATGTTGTAAAACGTGATCCGAAAACGAATCTGCATAACCCGGAAGCTAACTGGGATTTCTGGACAAACCTACCTGAAGCTCTTCACCAAGTTAGTATTGTCATGAGTGACCGGGGAATTCCAAAAACTTTTAGACATATGAACCTATTCGGCAGTCACACATATAGCATGTTTAACGCAGACAATGTGCGTACATGGGTTAAATTCCACTTCTACACAGAACAAGGTATTGAAAACTTGACTGACCAGGAAGCTGAAGCAGTAGTTGGTAAAGACCGTGAAAGTAATCAAAAAGATTTATATGAAAATATCGAAAAAGGCAATCTACCGAAATGGAAAATGTACATTCAAGTAATGACAGAAGAAGAAGCACGAAATATGCCTTATAACCCATTTGATTTAACTAAAGTTTGGTACAAGGACGATTTCCCGCTTATCGAAGTAGGCGAATTGGAATTAAATCGCAATCCAGAGAACTATTTTGAAGAAGTAGAGCAAGCTGCTTTTGCTCCGACAAACATTGTTCCTGGTATTGGTTTCTCACCAGATAAAATGTTACAAGGTAGACTATTCTCCTATGGGGATGCACAACGTTATCGCCTAGGTGTTAACCACTGGCAAATTCCTGTTAACTATCCAAAAAATGCGGAAAACTTCCATCCATATCATAGAGATGGTGCAGGAAGAGTTATACCTTATGGTGGTGGCCAAATTTCTTATAGCCCGAATAGCTATGGAGAATGGCAAGATAGTAAGGAACATCAAGAACCTGCATTAAAACTTGGTGCGGATGTTGATTACTATGACTTTGATAAAGATGATGATCTTTATTTTGAACAACCAGGTAAACTATTTAGATTACAAAGCCCTGAAGCACAACAAAGATTATTTGAAAACACTGCACGTGCTATGCAAGGTACTACAAAACAAACACAACTACGTCATATTAACAACTGCTATAAAGCCGACCCAGCTTACGGTAAAGGTGTAGCAGATGCATTAGGTATTCCGATGAGTGAAGTGAAAGCTGCTAACGAAGAGTTAGTTTAATACTAACAAGCAGTCCAAGAAAAGCTTTGGACTGCTTGTTTTATAAAGGCTGGTTACTGCAAAGTAATCAGCCTCTTTCTATTTAGTTATCACTTTTAACCATCGATAGAGCAATTCTTCCTTTATTCGCATCGATTTGTTCAACCCAGACGGTAACGACATCTCCAACTGAAGCAATATCCATGGGATGCTTCACAAATTTATTTGCCATTTTGGAAATGTGCACAAGTCCATCTTGCTTCACGCCAATATCAACGAACACTCCAAAATCAACGACATTACGAACTGTTCCTTGCATCTCCATACCCGGTTTCAAATCTTCCAGCGTCATCACGTTTTGCTTCAGAAGTGGTTGTGGAAAATCATCACGAGGATCTCGCTCCGGTCTACTTAGTGCATCCATGATATCCATTAAAGTCGGTTCACCGATTTCTAAGTTTGCTGCGACTTCACTTTTATTCAGACTATTCATCTTATCTCGCAATTTTTCTGAACCAATGTCAGACAACCCACAACCGAGCATTTTTAACAACTTCTTCGCATTGGTATAGCTCTCCGGATGAATTGGTGTTCGATCTAGTGGATTATCTCCATCAATGATCCGTAAAAAACCAATTCCCTGTTCATATGTTTTCGCACCGAGTCTTGGTATTTTCTTTAATTGTTTACGGTCTGTGAATTTCCCTTCTTCATTTCTCTTATTCACAATATTGTTAGCGACTGTTTTACTTAGACCTGCTACATATTGCAATAAGGAAGATGAAGCAGTATTAACATTTACTCCAACCTGGTTAACAGCTGTTTCTACTACAAATGTTAAAGACTCATTTAACGCTTTTTGAGCTACATCGTGCTGATATTGACCAACCCCAATCGATTTTGGGTCAATTTTCACTAGCTCCGCCAATGGGTCCTGAACCCTACGCGCAATAGATGCGGCACTTCTTTCCTCTACTTGTAAATCAGGGAACTCTTCGCGAGCCAAAGCTGAAGCCGAGTAGACACTTGCTCCTGCTTCATTCACAATAATGTAAGGAATCGTTAGCTTGTTATTTGTAATTACTTCGGAAATGAAGTGTTCGGTTTCACGTGATGCTGTCCCATTTCCGATTGCTATCAATTCGATTTGATACTTCTCTATTAATTTCATGACCATTTTTTCCGACCCAACAGTGTCATTTTTGGGTGCGGTTGGATACATGACACCAACTTCATGTACTTTTCCTGTCTCATCAATGACAGCCAGTTTACATCCTGTCCGAAAAGCTGGATCAACTCCAAGTATTGTTTTCCCTTTTAATGGAGGCTGCAACAATAAATTTTTAAGATTAATGGAGAATACTTCTATCGCTTGTTCTCCAGCCTTTTCCGTTAGGCTATTGCGAATTTCACGCTCAATCGATGGCTGAATCAACCGTTTATAGCTATCTTCTAATGCATTCGTTAAAACCTCGGCCAACTTTTCGTCGGTAGTTCTTTTTATAACTTTCTTCTGAAGAAATTGGGTTACACGTTCTGCGGGTGGTTCGATTACCACTTTAAGAATATCTTCCTTTTCTCCACGATTTAATGCTAAAATACGATGGGACACAAGGGAACGGACAGACTCACTGTAATCATAGTACATTTCATAAATACTTTTTTCGTCTTTTTCTTTATCTTTTACTTCTGACTGGATCGTTCCCCGTTTAAAGGTTTCTTCACGAATATAATCGCGATATTCAGCATCATCAGAAATCCATTCTGCAATAATGTCATTTACACCCGAAATAACTTCTTCAATTGTATGTAATTCATGCTCTTGGGAAAAGTACTTTTCCACTTCCTTTTCCAATTCAAATGGAGATGCTTGCTTCCAAATAAGTTCCGCAAGTGGTTCCAGCCCTTTTTCCTTCGCAATGGTTGCTTTGGTTCTCCGCTTCTGTTTATAAGGACGGTACAAATCTTCCACACGTTGAAGCTGTGTCGCCTGATTTATTTCCTTTTCGAGATCTTCGGTTAATTTCCCTTGTTCTTCAATGATTCGGAGCACTTCTTGCTTTCTATCAGAAAGATTAACCGCATAATGCCATTTGTCCTGTACAGCTTTAATCTGCACTTCATCAAGCCCGCCAGTAAATTCTTTACGATACCTTGCAATGAAAGGGACCGTATTTCCCTCATCTAATAATGCAATTACTTTTTTAACTGTATTTGTATTTACTTCTGTTTCTTTGGAAACCCATTTTATAAGATTTTGATCTAACTGTTCTTCCACGGTTGTTCCTCCTTCATGTACCAATCTATTTTACCAAAAATAATTATGTTTTCCCAATCAGGCTATATATTGAAGACCAACACAAAAAAAGACCGACATCTCGTCAGTCATTTAGATGATTCGGCTACATATCTCATAGCAATTAATGTGGTATCATCCATTCTGATTTTATCACTCAACTGCTCATATGTTTTTGTAATACTCTCCACGCTCTTGTTGGTAAAAAAGCATTGCGATAATTCTTTATCCTGCACACCATCAGAGAACATAATAAAATTCATATTTGATTCCAGTTTCTGTTTCATTACCTTAAACGCCCGATGATGTCCAGCTAAATATCCACCGACGGGAATATTACGTTTTTTCAACTTCTCTTCTGTTATAGACATTATTCCGATATTACCAATGGAAGAAAAGGAAGAAATATGATTTTTGAAATCCAATTTTAAGATCCCCACAACTACTCCGCGTTTTCCGAGCAGTTGCGAATTACATACTTTCACCAACTGTTCGACGGTTGCATGAATATTACTTTTAATAATATCGATAACGATTTGGGAAGATTCCTTCGCGAACTCTCCGCTACCCAGCCCATCTGCAATTACGCATACAAATTCATTCTCAGTTTCTGTATAAAAATAACTATCTCCACATTGATAGTTCCCCTTTTTTGGTTTTTGATAGACAGAAACCTCCACTCTATTTTGGGAACTCAATCGAAAACCTCCGAACTTTCAGACTGAATTGCTTCGCGAAGTTTTCTGAGTGAGCGTCTTTGTAATCTCGATACATGCATTTGGGAGATACCTAGCAACTCGCCTGTTTCTTTTTGACTCATATTTTTAAAATACGTGCACTCCAATATCTCTTGTTCACGTTCAGATAGAATGGGGAGAATCTTCTCAAGCATCATTCTTTGTTCGGTATTCTCATAGCCATTCTCATTATTTCCAACTAGATCAAGAATTGCTACCGTACTACCGTCTGAATCAGCCTCAATTTTTCGGTCTACGGACAGAGCTTTATAGCTTTTGCCCATTTCCATTGTTTCCAGTATTTCTTCTTCAGACGCTTCCAAATAATCAGCAATCTCACTAACTGTTGGAGATTCTTGATTCATCGTCGTTAACTCATCAACTGCTTTTTTTATCTTTGGACCCAATTCTTTAATACGACGAGGCACATGCACACTCCATGTCTTATCACGGATAAAACGTTTTATTTCGCCTATGATTGTTGGGATTGCAAAGGATTCAAATGATTTACCAAATGCTGGATCATATCTTCTGACTGCCGCCAATAGACCTATCATTCCCACTTGTACTAGATCTTCATGAATCGCACTGTTTTTAGAATACTTTCGAGCTATTGATCCAACCAGGTCTTTATAGGTAAGTACAATTTTCTCTTGGATTTCCTCATCTTTAGGCTCTTTTTGGAGATATTCAATCCATTGATAAACCTCATCTCTACCTCTATTGTGTGGTTGAGATTTGGTCGCCATCGATGTCCACCTCTTTTTCGCTAACATATTTTGTCATCAAAACGATAACACCATAACTATTATTGATTTTGACCTCATCCATTAAAGCCTCAATTAGGAATAATCCAAAACCGCCTTCTCTAAGATTTTCAACCGGTTCACTACTTTTATATGGACCTGTACCATTTTTTATCTCTGTCAAATTAAAACTACCACCATGATCAGCAATCATGATTTCAATACGATTTTCATATACACCGAAACCAATGGTTATTTCACCTTGATCATCTTCGTTATAGGCATGGTTAACTGCATTTGTTATAGCCTCAGATACTGCGACTTTCAAATCTTCAATATCTTCATAGGAAAAACCCATTCTATTTGCAATGCCAGACATCGTTAAACGCACAACACCCACATACTCAGCTTTAGCAGGAACTTTAATTTCTATAAAATCAAATCTTTCCATTACTCATTTCCACCCCGAATCGTTGCTTTTATATCTATAACCTCATCCAAACCTGTAATTTCAAAAATACGATGTACTCTATCTTGTAAATTGATTAATGTTAATGAGGAATTGCTTTCCTTCGTGGATTTTAAAGCACTTATGAAAACTCCCAATCCCGTACTATCCATGTAATTAACATTCTCCAAATCTACTTCTACAATCCTACCATCCACCTTCGTTAGCGGAAGTAAAGCCTCTTTCAGTTTCGGGGCGGTATAAGCATCTATTTCACCTGCTACATGTAGTATGGACTTTTCAATTCCATCCACCACTTTTACTGTTAAATTCATTTTATACCTCCTAATACAATAGTTAATTATGTAGAATTTCCTACATCAAACAACGAACAAGCTATTAATATTTGTATTTATCCTAACATTCCTTATGAAAAGTACTTACCCGTTAAAACGAAACCTTAAACATCTTTTCTTAAAACCAATAAAGTAAAATCATCCCTTAACTGAAAATCCTGCAATCTTTCAAAATGTTTATAAACACTTTCCACCATCTGTTGTGCAGGTAAATCGGCATATTTATTTATAATATCGAGTACTTCCTGACTTTCAATAAATCTGTCGCCATCCCGGCACTCTGTGACACCATCAGTAAGTAAAATGACCATATCATTTTTATTAATGTCTATCTCATATTCATTATATTCCGTATCAGGTGACACACCCAACACTAATCCTTTTGTTTCAATTTCCTGAAAGGTATCCGTTTGTGAATTATAATAGTATCCAGGCTCATGACCAGCTGAAGAAAGGCGAAGTTTGCTTTCTGAAGGCATGTAATGCGCATAACACATTGTAATAAACATGCTTGGATCCACGTTCCGTTCCACAACCCTATTCAGATTTCTCAAAATTGATTTAGGACTCATAGATTCTTCCGGATAACTATCCATGGAATATTTAATCATCGACATACATAATGCAGCAGGGATTCCCTTACCAATCACATCTGCTATTGCAATACCTAAGGAACCGTTTTTCCCTTTCACAAAATGATGATAGTCACCGTTCATCTGATGAGCAGGGACACTAATAATGCCAATATCCAACCCTTCAATGGTAGGCTTCTTTGTTCCTAAAAGAGTTTTTTGCATATTTGCAGCAACCGATATTTCTGATTTGAGTAAATGTTTTTCCTCTCTTAACAATGGGATTTCCTGCATTGCAAGTCCATAAAAAATCATGGCTTCCAGTAGGAAATTCATGGAATGTTTATATTGTTCAGTAAGGTCAGGATTTATTTCCGCCATCGCCTGAATATGAAGGTTCACTATCTCTTCTGGCAAAATTTGGTTTTTTATAAATTCTTTACTAACCTTCTCTACACCATAGAGGGACTGTTCATCCTGTGATGCTAAATAGTATTTCAATAACTCTTTGTAATTCGTCGCATTTTTGCTTATAACTTCTTCCATTCATATCCCCCTAAAAAATTAAATAACAGGATAAAACTCTACAGGAAAGGTGTTTGCACAATAAAAACAAACACCTACTCTCTTCCTTTATTTAACGAACCCATTTCATTGTCTTTATTCGAGTTCCATTCCCAATCTCTGATTCAATATAAAATTCATCCATTAGACGTTTAACACCAGGAAGTCCTGCGCCGAGCCCACCTGAAGTAGTATATCCATCTTCCATAACTTGACTGATATCAGAAATCCCTGGTCCTGAATCTACCGCTGTCATACATAAACCACGATGTTCTATGTTGTCTATAATCTCAAAGCAAATTTGACCTTTTTCAGCATATAAGTATATATTACGAGCTAATTCGGATACTGCGGTAGCAATCCTAGCCTGATCGACCGTACCAAAACCTAGCTTTTTGGCCATCTCGCGTCCAAGCTGTCTTGCTCCCACTATATCCCACTCTTTATGAATGTTAACACAGGAGTTAGGCTCCATTTTTATACCCCCAATTCCTGGTGCAGCTTTATTAGCCCTTGTTCAAGGTCTAATGCCGTGGGTACATTTTGCAGATGAATACCTAAGTCAATTAAAGTCATTGCTACAGCAGGTTGAATACCGGTTAAAACTACTTTTGCCCCCATTAAATCTGACATTGAAACGACGTCACCTAAAACTTTTGCAATAAATGAATCTATAATATCTACAGATGTTAAATCTATGACAACGCCTGACGCTCCACTCTTATGAATTTTATCCAATAAATCCTCTTGAAACTGGATAGCGGTTTGATCGTCAATTTCCGTTTGAATCGAAATAAGCAAATAATTGTGTAGTTTGAGAATAGGAATTCGCATCAGTTTCACTCTCCTTGTAAAGAATCCATAATTTGTTCGATATTATTTTGTTTCGCCTCTATGTCCACAACATGGCGTCCGGTAATTTCCAGAGCCTTTGTGAATCCTTTTTTCAACGAACTTTTAGTAGGGAAATTACTCAAATCTATTCCTAGATTAACAATGGTTTGTGCAATTTCCGGACGTATCCCGACTAAAATGCACGTCGAACCTATTAACCTTACTGCTTCTGCGGCTTGAATAATATGATGGGCAACCATTGTATCGACCACCGGTACTCCAGTAATATCAATTAATACAACCTCTGAATTATGTTTAATTGCTCCCTCTAACAAGTTCTCCATGATTAATTTTGCTCGTTCTGTATCAATTGTTCCAATAAGCGGCATAATCGTTATACCTTCCATAACAGGAATCAACGGTGCGGATAGTTCCTGTAATGCTAATCGTTGAAGGGATAAAATATGCTCCCAGCTCCCGGAATATTCATTAACTAGTTCACGAATAATTGGCTCTACCCAATTATCCACACTTGTTAATACATTGGAGAAATAGTCGGAATCCACTTGATCGGATTGTGTAAGCAAATAGTCTGTTGATACTCTTCTGAAAACCTGTAACCCATCTGTTATATAACTTAAAGGCCAACCTAGATTGATTATTTTTTCAGAGAAGTCTTCAACCGCCTTCGTAGACCCTTGATTACGTATGCTTGTAAATATTACATTAACAAATTCACGGTTTGTACTTTCATATAATTCATCAGAAATTGCCGCCGTATAATTTCCCGATTTCAACGAATCAATTTCATTCATCCACTTTTGTACAATTGAATCACTATTATCAATGACTAACTGTTTGAATCTCGAATCCATCTTTTTACCTCCAATGGTGTTTTTATAACTATTTTTATAAAAAGTCTTTTAAATATTGTACCATACAAATAATCTACCAAAAAGTTTTACAATCACTTGTAATTTATGTGCATTTACTATGTGAATCAGACGTTTAAGTAAGAATGATATGTAATTGGTAAAATCAAATAACCATTTATATTTACCCTACTCTTTCATCTACTAAACCTACTTTTATTAAAAATCATAAAAAAACCCATTCTCACCGGAGAAGGGTCGTAGTTAATTTCCACTGTATACGTCTTTGAGTCCAAGACTGATTTCGACAGCTTGGTTAATTTTATCCATCATTTCTTTATCTAATTTTGTTATTTTATCAGTTAAGCGTTGCTTATCTAATGTTCTAATCTGCTCGAGCAGAATTACAGAATTCCTGTCAAATCCATAACGCTTGGCATTAATTTCTACATGGGTTGGCAATTTAGCCTTCTGGATCTGTGCAGTAATTGCTGCAACGATAACCGTCGGGCTGAAGCGGTTACCAATATCATTTTGAAGGATCAGTACTGGGCGTACGCCTCCCTGCTCTGATCCAACTACAGGGGATAAGTCAGCGAAATATACCTCGCCTCTTTGAACGATCAAATTATTACACCCCGATCACAGAGCGCTCTAGGGTGTTTTCAGCCTCCTCTTCAGCTTGAAAGGCTTCTGAAGCAATCGTTAAATTAATACGGCCCATTTCTTCATACCCACGTTGCATCGTTTCCTGAAATCGTTGGATATGCTCCTCTTTCTTATGGTTTAGGTAGCTTTCTGTTGCTTTACATATAAAATCGCTTAAATCGCTATTTTCATATTTCATTAACCCATCCACCTCATTCAGTAGGTTTTTTGGTAACTTAACCAAGATTTCTTGTAAGCTCTCTGACAAAACCATGCACCTCCGACAACTGTTAACGAACGATATAAATTTCTATTTAATCATAGCATTGAATTGGGTTGTTTGCAAAGGGGTTCTGGCGATTTTATAAAAAAAAGCCTGTTTTTGTCGTTTATTATTTATTACTCGTGGTAAACATTACTATTTATGGATAATTTAGAACCGGCAGAAGGTTTATGGATCTATAATCAACTTTAAGCACTCCTGTAAAATATATGCAATTCCATTCATTTCATGCATAGTAATTCTAAGAACCAAAAGAAGGCAGGCCGCACTTACAAAGCGAGCCTGCCTGATATTTTTTGATTTATTTTGCAACCTGCCCCTGAACGGATTGTGCGACTTGAATCATCTCTTCCCTTGTCAGCTCATCACTTGCCAACGTAAAATCTGTCCCATTGTAGCTCCATTGTAGTGTATTATCAGAAAGCGCTGCAATCGTATTACCCAAATTTACGATTTCGCCATTCACTTCCTGCGGAGATGATAAAACCGGTGCCGTATGATTAATTTCTTCAATTAAAGTGAAATTCTTGTCTCCTTCAAATGTCAGAATAACCCGGCTCCCGTTTTCCAGTTCTACTTCTTTCTTTTCCATATTCTCTGATCCAGCTGTAAATAAAGGATATAGCACGGTTAAATCTTCACTAGCAGTTTCTTGAACCTGACCAGCTGTTTCTTCGTCAGCAGAATCACTGCTTGTCATATTTTTTTCCATCGTAAAATCATCTTCATTGAAAGACGGATCCATTTCAAAATTGGAGAAATTCACTTCCACTAATGCATTTTGATCCTTGTCCAATACTTTTACCATGGCAGGGGTGTATGTGTCTTTATCAAAATATACCTCCTGAGAAGGTAGATTATTGTTACTTTGATAATTTGTTTTCGTTTTAAATATATAATGGTTTTCAGTCGTCTCAAATGCAGCTTCTGTATCTTTAAATACATCGTTTACAAGAGATTGATACAAATAAGGTTGGCTGCTGTTTTCCGGCCATTCCGTTTGAAACTTAAAGCTTTTATCAAGTGCAGGCGTTAATACAAAAACACCATCTTCATTCTTAAGAATAATTTGGCTTTCCTTTTGATCAAGACTGTTCTCCAATGCTACCCGGTAAAAATCTTCCTTTTGATGCCATATTTCAATATTGAATTTTTGTTCTTCCTGTCCTGTATTCATTGCCATTTCGGCTTTGGCCTTATATCCTGTCATCTCTTCCATGTTTTTTTCCAATTTAGCAAGAACATCTTCCTGTGACTTTTCACCACAAGCTGCCAGTAACAATACCAATAAGGCTAAAATAAAAGCCACGCGATAAGCATAGATCTTTTTCATCGACATATCTCCCTTGTCTCGATTAACAAAGGGAACATCATCATCACACGCAATTTTCAAGAACATGTACGATACACTTTTGATATACCATCTTACATATAAGTGCTTCTTGCTAACCTGTATATCCGCTAATTTCCCATGAATAAAACAGGCATTGCAAAACAGCATCAAAACTACTTTGGTTCTGCATGATCAATGCAAGCGTAACAAGGAACGGTGCTGACCAGAGCTGTACCTGGCATTTCTGTAATTTTTCTAATAATCAACCGGTTTCCGTGACTGTCTTTATGAGCATTTATACTAGGCATGAGGCATTGTCTATCGAAATCCGCTTCGTTCCATAATTTGAAAGGTCTATTTTAAGAATTCCAAAGACATGCTCTCCTATTCCATAGTAAAATACGATTCTTCTCCAAATGTACACTGCTTTTTCGGCGCATCAAATGAATAGATAAAATCTGCGAACACAAAGGTGAGAGCAAATACTCGTTCAACTGCAAACAAATCCGGGGGTATATCTACTGAAATAACACTGCTATCAGATTCGTTGATTCCTGCAACAAACTCAGACAGCGGTTTCTTTAAATCGCCTTTCACACGAATACCCGAGCATTGCATCAATAACTATATCTGATTGACCAGCAATTTCTCTTATAACAGAAAGTTCTCCAACTCAGCTCACATTGCTATTCCAATTAATAATTAATTTATTAGGATAGAGCGTACCTTTAATTTTTTCATCCGGAACAATTTGTATATCCCGGAATAAAGAATAGATACCCTTTATCAAGTAATGACCTTGCTATAACAAATCCATCTCCACTGTCTGCACCGCCTTAACACTAACCGCTCTGCCAGTATTCCCCATCTGCAACTAGCCATCGATTCCAATTTCATGCATTGTCTAATGATTGATATCGTACATTTCTTTTGCGGTGACAATATACATTTCGTTCCCTCCTACCCGCACTAAAATATATGAGACAACCTTGTCAATTATGCAATAATCAAAAGTTTACTAAGTTTCTAAAACGACTTGAGCCGCAGCATACTCCTTGCTATGAGTGATAGAAACAAATATCTTCACTTCCTCATATCCTTTTGCTACGAAGTAAGGCGCGCCGTTGGAATCATTGAGCACTTCCATATCCTGAAAACTAAGCCGTCCGATCCCCGTACCAACCGCTTTAGCAAATGCTTCTTTTGCAGCAAATCTTCCGGCAATATATTCAATTCTGCGGTTATAAGTCGGAAGCCCGTCACATGCTTTCTTTTCATTTCTAGTCAAAATACGATCTGCAAATCTTTGGTTTCTATCTACACTGTCTTGTATTCTATTCAGTTCAATTAAGTCCATGCCAATTCCTTTTATCATCTTTTTACCTTCATTCTTCTAAATTTATGAAGCTGCCAAGTATCTTACATTGGTCATATTGGTTAATATTACGTATTATATTAATAGTAACTTACTTTCATAAGATGTTCAAAGTGTCATATATAAAGGATTCAACTTTCGCAGAATGAAATGGATAAATAAGCCTTGATAGAATTAGGAGGACTGGAGCTACACTGTTTAAGTTGATTTTGGATTAACTTTTTGCGCTG
Source organism: Oceanobacillus longus (assembly GCF_042650085.1). Taxonomy (NCBI): domain Bacteria; kingdom Bacillati; phylum Bacillota; class Bacilli; order Caryophanales; family Bacillaceae; genus Oceanobacillus; species Oceanobacillus longus. Next base: position 15,489 of record NZ_JBHSAO010000012.1, read on the forward strand.
AGCAGTCTGGATACATCTATACTCAAGGATCTTTTCGTTAATTTCCCTCTTTTATCGTCGGATTTTATATGAACTACGAAGTAAATGCTGGTTGTTTCTAACAGTATGTAGAAGCTTCGGCGACCGCTATGGGAAATACACTTCGCTTTTCGCGGGCGGCTGGTGAGCCTCCCGCAGAAGTCTACGTGTATTTCCCATAGCTGGAAGGTTGCTGACAAAGACTACACTTCCTAATAGATAAAAATAACATCCTACAGCTTCACCAGTCCGGCATCGCTGTGGGCGGTGACTCCTGCGGGAACAAATGTTTTCGGTGGGACGAGTAATCGCAGTCCCAGCACGTGTCCGAAGACCAGAAGAGTGGTTTTCTCTTCGGGGCTGAGGCCGTGCCCGCGGAAAGCATCCGCCCAGAGCGATCACGGACGGCAGCAAGACCTCACATCCCCTAGATATAGAAGTTACTTTGCATTTTATCTCAACTCTGTGATGATTAAAAGGCTATAAACAGTACGAAAAACAGCCTTGTTTTAATCAAGTTTAGCAAGGGGGTTATTAGAAACATTCTAAGTTTAACCCAGTTATCGATTCGAACTTATTTTAATGGTGCGAAAGTTGCGTAAAGGGAAAACAAACATATTTGTATAGGGGGTCCCCTTAATTGTTTATTCGAAATGAGAGAAGTATAAAAGAATTTATGCAATACTATCCCATCGTATTTACCGTAGTTGTTATCAACTTATTTCTTTGGCTAATTAGAAATTTACTTGGACTGCAAATCGGATGGGATATTTACCAATGGGGAATTGGTAGTAATTTCCTCATTGAAATGGGTGAATATTGGAGGTTGGTAACACCTATTTTCCTCCATGCAGATTTGATGCATGTCTTATTTAATTCCTTTTCCCTCGTATTGTTCGGACCCGCTCTTGAACAAATGCTTGGCAAATACAAATTTTTATTGGCATATTTGGGGACTGGGATTATCGCAAACATAGCAACCTACTTCCTTGAACCATTATCCTATGTCCATCTCGGAGCTTCAGGAGCAGTATTCGGTCTCTTTGGAATTTATGCCTTTATGGCTTTCTTCCGTAAAAGTTTAATTGACCATGGCAGTTCACAAATAGTAATAACTATCCTGGGTATTTCCTTGTTAATGACATTTATGAGAAGTAATATTAATGTTTATGCTCATTTATTCGGATTGATTGGCGGGCTGGCGATAGCACCATTAATTCTATCTAAGGTAGAGCCTTACTCCCCATGGAGAAACATAAGAAGAAGTCGATACAAGGAAGATGACTCCATTCAATTTGACCCAAACCGATGGAACAATAAAAGGCGTATCCCTACAGCTCTAAGGAAAAATATATTCTGGATTATATTAGGCATATTAGTTATCTTCGGATTACTAAGCAGATTATAAGAATCAAAAGCGAAGGTGACCGGTTAAAGGAAAGGCCGACTAAAACCGGCTCGTCCTGAGCCAACGTCGGCATGACCTGCATCCTGCAGGCCCGCGTATGGACTGGACTGAGCCGGCGGAGATAAAGGAAACACAGTGAGCGACAGCGAATTGATGTTGACTTATCGTACAGAGGTGAGGAAAGTCCAATAGCCCCTGGTCGCCGTAGCTAGCCGATCAAAAACAGAAGTGTGCGTTTAGCGACGAACGGACTGCGCCCCACAGAATGTATACAAAAAAGGCTCCTGAAAAAAATCAGGAGCCTTTTTTGTATACATTTATTCTTTATTGATCGCGATTTCTGCGTTGGAAGTTCCCTTTACGGCTTCTTCCACCTTGATTACGTCCACCTTGACCACCACTACGTTGGCCATAAACGCGTTTGTTATTCGAACGACGATTATTATCTTTAGAACCAGAACCATGTGCTTTCTTCACACTAATTGGGGCAACAGAAGATATTCTGACAGGTGTGTCTCTACGTTCTTTAGTCAGCATACTCAAAGCTGCCGCAATCACTGTAATGGAATCATTGTCTTCCAATAATTCTTTAGCTGCTTCCTGATAAGGTTGCAAGTCTTTACCACTAATTGTTTTAACAATCTTATCAATTGTTACTTGTTGTTGACCTCTTTGAGCATCTTGATTGCTTGGTGGCACTAATCGCTTCATTTTACTTTTGGTAGTTTTTTCGATTAAATGCAAATGAGCAATCTCACGAGGTGTAATAAAGGAAATTGCTTCCCCCGTACGTCCCGCTCTTCCTGTACGTCCAATACGGTGAACATAACTTTCAGGATCCTGTGGAATATCAAAATTATAAACATGTGTTACACCGGAAATATCAAGGCCACGTGCCGCAACATCTGTTGCAACAAGTACATCTACACGACCGCTCTTAAATTTATTTAGTACGGACATACGTTTACCTTGTGTTAAATCACCATGAATTCCTTCTGCGCGATATCCTCTTGCTTGTAATCCTTCCGTTATTTCATCAACACGTTTTTTCGTTCTGCTAAATACGATTGCCAAATCAGGTGAATTGATATCCATATGATTATTTAATGTATCGAATTTATACTTTTCCGGAATTTCAACGAAAAACTGATCAATATTTTCTACCGTCATTTCCTTTGCTTTCACTTTGACTTCTTTCGGTGTTTTCATCAAAGTAGTAGCAATATTACGGATTTCTTTTGGCATCGTTGCTGAAAACAGCAATGTTTGACGTTCGGAAGGGATACCTTTTAGAATATCTTTGATATCATCAATGAATCCCATGTTTAACATTTCATCTGCTTCATCCAATACTGCCGTTTGAACAGCATCAATACGGATTGTTTTTCTACGCATATGATCCAATAGTCTTCCTGGAGTAGCAACCACAATTTGTGGGCCATCTTTCAATGCACGAATTTGACGATCCATTGGTGATCCGCCATAAATCGATAATGCCCGAACACCAGTAAATTTCGCTAATCGATTTAATTCTTCAGCAACCTGAATTGCAAGCTCTCTTGTAGGGGCTACAACCAAGCCTTGAATTTTCTTTAATTTCGAATCTATCTTGTTTATCATTGGAATTCCAAATGCAGCTGTTTTACCTGTTCCTGTTTGAGCTTGTCCAATAACATCGTTACCTTCCATTGCCATTGGAATTGTCTCTGCCTGAATTGGTGTTGCTTCCTCGAATCCCATTTTTTCTAATGCTTTCATAATTGGGGCTGAAACACCCAGTTCGTTAAATTTAGTCACTTAATAGTCGACTCCTTTTTTTGTGAAAATTTATTCGCAAAAGAGGCCCTTGAATTTTTCTTATACTTTATTCTTTAAATAATTTCCCGCCTGAACATGCAGATAAAACCTTCTGAATTTACAATTTCCGCCACTTTTCACAGCATGGATGCTCTATGATGCGGAACTGAAAATGCGCTGATATGCTAAAATCTTATTTTATATTTGTTTATACCAGCTATTTAAAAGGGAATATAAGACCTGATCTCGTATCATTATATTTTATTCATATTAAAGTACAAAAAAGGCTTCACCTATACGTGGTAAGAGGCCTCAATACTAATGCTTCCATTATCATACCACATATATTGTATTTATATCTACTATGCGGCTTGATGATTTTTCTTTTGCCATGGTAGAATTAATGATATCATCGTATTTCAGCCTCAAATTAAATTAATATTTATCATATATATAAGTTAAATTACATTTCGACAGGATAACTACATAGAGATTGATTGACCATCAAATTGCAAAGGATGTTTTTCATGCGTCTCCCTCCATTTAATCCATATGCCGCTGTCATTATTGGTGTAATTGCTGTATCGACTTCGGCTATCTTAGTAAAGCTTGCACCAGGGGCCCCCTCTGCCATCATTGCTAATTACAGGTTATTATTTGCAGTTCTGATTATGTTACCCATCGTTTTATTAAAATATAGACATGAATTCCGCTTCATATCGAAAAAGAATTGGATACTTTCCATCCTTGCTGGGGTATTTTTGGCACTGCATTTTATTTTATGGTTTGAATCTTTAAATTACACATCTGTAGCGAGCTCGGTCGTTCTAGTAACCATGCAGCCTATTTTCGCCTTTATTGGGACCTATTTGTTTTTTCAGGAAAAGTTTTCGTACGGTACTATTATTAGCATGCTTATTGCGTTATTCGGAAGTTTGATCATTGGAGTAGGTGATTTCCAACTGGGTGGAATGGCACTATTCGGCGATATTTTGGCACTGCTCGGAGCTATTGCAGTTACATTCTATTTTTTATCCGGACAAAGTGTGCGAAAGCATTTATCGTTAATGACGTATACCTTTATCGTCTACGGAGTCAGTTCCATCACATTAATTATTTATAATTTGGTACTGAAAAATCCATTCTTTGGCTATCCTGCAGATCATTGGTGGATCTTCCTAGCTTTAGCTATTGTACCAACCTTTTTGGGACATACCTTATTTAATTGGTCACTGAAATGGCTAAGTGCATCCACCATCTCCATGGGAATTGTTTTCGAACCGATCGGAGCTAGTATACTTGCTTATTTTATACTAGGTGAGTCACTGACATGGTCTCAATTACTAGGTGGTACAATTGTTATATTCGGTCTCTTTCTATTTATTATGAGCACATCGAGGAAGAGCAAGGTTACCATTTCCAGAAAAAACTTGAAGTAGCTTCATATTCATATTAAGAATGTAGAAATGCTGATATAATATATAGTAAATTAATTGTAAGCAGGTGAAGGCATGAGAATTCAACTTATGACAGACGGTGGAGCAGATATTCCTGAACGCTTATATGAAAATCTGGATATAAAAGTGGTCCCACTTTATTTACATTTCAGTGATGGGGAATATAAAAGTGATGTTACTTTAGATTTGGCGGGTTATCATCAAAAAGTAAAGGAACTGAAGGAATTACCACGTTCTGCAGCACCAAGTCCGAACGACTTTTATGACGCATATAAAGAAGTAGATCCGAGTATACCTATTATAATGCTAAGTTTATCAAAGGAACTAAGTAGTACATATGACAATGCTATAATTGGTAAAACCATGCTTCTTGAGGAGGAACCAGAACGCAAGATTGAAGTTATTAATACAAAAACAGCATCATGCGGAATATCACTTTTATTGCATGAGGCAAGCGTTAAACTTGATGAAGACTATCCTTTTGAAGAACTTGTTAAACATCTTCGCGGGCGTGTCGATCAGACTACCACACTATTCGTATTAAAGACCCTTGAAAATCTTGTTCTTGGTGGACGACTTGATAAGGTGAAAGGGAAAATTGCAAAGACATTGAACATCAAAATATTAATGCGAGCGAGTGACGAGGGAGCGATTGAAGTATCGGAAAAAGTACGTGGAGATAAAAAGTCCATTAGACGATTTGTTGAACAAATTGGCGATTATACAAAAAATGCAGAAGAAAAAATCATTTCAATGACGCATTGCAATGACGCTGAACGCGCAAAACAAGTTCTATCCGACATTCGAAGTAAATATTCATTCAAAGACTCCTACCTTACAGATACTGGGCCATTAATTTCAACATATGGTGGTGAAGGTGCATTAGTAATCGCTTTTTTTAAAGACAATATTAAATAACAGCGCCAAAGAAAAAACCCATGCTCCCTTTTACATAGGAGCAGGGGATTTTTCTTTCTCTTCAACAAGGAAATCATAAACCATTCCATTTAATGTGTCCTTATCATCACCCAGGCAAATGAGATGTCTGGATCGGTCAAAAAACACGATTTCTTTTTGATCGGAATGGATTTCCTTATCCAAATAATAAGCTGTTTTATATGGTACCATACCATCCAAATGGCCTTGTGCTATTAATACAGGGGATTCCACTTTATCCAAATAGCGTCGCGTAAACCTTACTAATTTCATAAATTCAAAATTAGCTTTCATTGGAACTGCACCAAGCTTCTTTTTGTAATGATTATACATTTTATTATCCTTGAGCTCTCCCCGGATTCCGTCACCGATCACATCAGCGACATCCAAACCGATTTGTTTAAAGCTTAGATACCTACCTGACGTTGCCAACAAAACAAGCTTATCGATTTTATACTTAGCCGCGAGATAGGCCGCGATCATTCCACCCATGGAAAATCCAATGACATAGACCTTTTCAAATTGGTTTTGTAGTTTTTTCAACTCATTCTCAGCTGCATTTATCCATTTTTTATAAGATACATTTTTCAAATGAAGTTCCTTGCCATGCCCCGGCAAGGTAGGAACTTCAATATGCCAATCCGTATTTTCCTCCAAAAATTCAGCCAGTGGTTCCACTTCATAAGGTCCGCCTGTGTATCCGTGTATTACTAAGCATGCAATCATAAAATATTCTCCTCTTTTTCCGCTTCCTTCCCCATCTATATCTTCTTCCTTAATCCTTCATCCTATTATCATTCGCCTAATTTTTAATTTCCTGTTTTTACAAAAATCACTAGTAACGTCATAAAGCAAGCTGGAATTATCTGAATGTCTTAATAAGTGAACTAAATTGTTTTACAATGGGGGACACTTGGTGATAGGTATTTGCTAATTGTCCAACTGTAGATAAAACTTTATCAAAATCAAGCTGTCCATTTCCATTATAGAAATAGGATGCTGGGCCGTCTGCCGGACTACCTATTGGTCCACCAACATTTCCTCCTGTTGGGCCTCCAGCAGATCCTACTGCTGGACCTCCTACATTGCCATTGTTCTCTGCCAACAACTCAGCATTCATCTGCAATTCATTAGGCCATTGAACAGGCAATTCAGGTTTTGCAAATAATTCATATGGTGTTTGGTGAAATTCCGGTACATTCCAGTTTCGGTTCGGATGATATGATGTGAGATATGAGTTGGGATTGTTTGAATAATTATTAACTGGTGAAAATTCATTTGGTTGTTTAAAGGCTAGATATTGCATTTCCACACACCTCTTTTATCGACTTCCTGTTTATAATAGAGTATGCGTGTTTAATACAAAGTGTGTATATTCGGGCATTTGATCCTATTTATCGAACCCCTCAAAAAGGGAACTGTAATGCGATGTATTGTCATCCAGACCTAATGCATGCTTAATTTTGTTTTTTTGGTATCCCAGTATAACTTTCTGATCATCAATATAAGTTGCAGGGGTCCCGTAAATTTCTTTTGCTTGAAGCTCTTTCATATGTTCCGTGTTATCTGATACATTTTTTGTAATAAATGGGATATTGTGCTCATTCATTAAATTAATGACTTTATTGGATTGAATACTGTTGTTGTTACTTATATAAATGATAACTTGATTGTTACTCATTCTTATTCCTCCGATACCTTTCCCTTATAATAAGGGTTGTATAATTTTCTGGTACCCGTTGTAAACTATATCTAAACCGAAATAAGCAATAAATATTACATTATTATTACAAAAAACATAGCCATTCAGCTATGTTCATTGTGAAAAATATTAATTCTGAGTTCTTATTTTCTTTCGATAAATTACAAAGCCAATGATTGCTAACGCGACGATTAGAACACCATAGAGTTGGATTTCTCCTATTAAATTCTTAACCGATTCAATATTCCCTATACTGCCCAACCATAGCATACCTACCATCCACGGGGCAATGCCAATGATCGTCAAAATAATGAAATTCCAAATGTTCATCTTACTTATCCCAGCAACATAGGATATATAGTTACCAATGCCAAGTGGTCTGGAGATTGCTACACTCCATTTACCAAATCGCTTAAATGCTTTCTGGGCTTTTTCGATGTTTTTCCTGTTTGTCTTTTCTTTTAGTTTTTCTTCCATTTTATAACCGATTGTGAATGGAATAAGACTGAATATCGTATAGACAAGACTTGCTAATAGGCCAATCAATACTAATTTTACGAAAGATAAATTCAATAAATACCCAAAAAATAATGTAATAAATCCACCTGGGAAGGGAACTGATGAAGCTTCAATTGCTACAGAAGCGAACAATCCCCAAATCCCCAGACCACTTATAAAGTCAATAATTGTATCCACCACAGCTTGTCTGCTCCTTCTGCTTCCTCTTTATTTTCTAGGTGCCTGAACCATTTTAATATGGTTATGTAATACCGTAATTTCAGCAGGTGTAGACGAAAGAATTTCTCCATCCATATCAATATCTTTTGTTCCCATTGTCGAAATAGATAGTTGGTCTGTCTGAAAATGTGTCAACTGTTCCATCTCTTCTTTATTTGTATTTTCCCTATCCATACTGAGTAATTCCCGGAATGAAGATAAATTGGAATTTTTTACGATCAATACATCTAGCAATCCATCCGTTGGGCTGATTGTTGAAATAGGTATTTCTCTCGTACCAATATATTTTCCGTTAAGAATAGCAATTAAAACTGCCTCGCCTTCAAATTGATTCTCATCACTACATAATTTATAAGTGAAAGACTCAGCATTATTGACGGTTCGGATTGCACTCATTAAATAACTAAGTGCTCCCAAGCTTTTCTTTTCATTTTTGTTCATATTTTGCGAGGTATCTGTTACTAACCCGATTCCCCAAAAGTTAAGAAAGTATCGCTGATTTGATTTCCCTACATCAATATTTGTAGGTTCACCCTCAATAATCATTTCAGCTGCAGCTTGCAAATTCTGTGGGATTTGTAACATTCGACTAAAGTCGTTGGAAGTACCTCCCGGCAAAATAGCCATAACTGGCCTCTTCTTTAAAGGCGCAATACTGTTTACACATGTATGCAGCGTTCCATCGCCTCCTAAAATGATAAGAAGGTCAATTTCTTCTCCATACAATTTACATGCATTTTCAGTTTCTTGTACAGTTTCTGTCTGCAAAACAATAAGTTCCTTTATATTTTTACTCAGTATCGGTAACGTCTGTGAAAGTTTTTGTTCGATATTATTTTTCCCGGCATGTATGTGATATAAAAATAATGCTCTTTTGTATTTAGGCATATTTTGTCCTCCTGTATATATAACTAGATATAGCCTATTTTAAATAAATCAAACCCTCAAGTATCATTTAAGCAGGAATATATTCTGATTGACATCTAATTGCAATAAGATTGTTAAAAAACTGTAAATTTACAGTAAAACGACTAGCTTTTTATTGGAGAATAATATTTAATAGAACAGTAAGCTTATTAATACATAAAAAACAGGAGGGTCAAGATGAAAAAACTTTATAGTTTATTACTAGTGTTAGCGTTAGCACTTGTATTAGCGGCGTGTGGTGGATCAGATGATACAGATGCCAGTAATGAAAACGAAGAAGCTGACGAAACTTCTTCAGAAGAGACAACTGAAGAATCAGCTGAAGGTATGATACCTGAGACTTTAGTAATCGGGTTTGTACCATCACAGGACTCAGATACAATTGCAGACACAATTGAACCTTTAGCAGAACGTTTAGGTGAGGAACTTGATATTGAAGTTCAAGGACAAGTTATGACAAACTACAATGCACTCGTAGAAGCAATGGGAGCTAATCAAGTACATGTTGGTTTCATTCCAGCATTTGGTTATGTATTAGCTAATGAGCAGTATGATGTTGAAGTAATCTTGAAATCCATTCGTTACGGTTCCGGTACTTATAAAGCACAATATGTGGTACGTAATGATTCCGGAATTGAGAGTTTAGCAGACTTAGAGGGTAAAACCTGGGCTTATGGTGACCAAGGATCTACTTCCGGTTATCTGTTCCCTGCAAATGAATTAATGGAAGAATTCGGTTATGATACTGCTGCAGAGTTAGAAAGTGATTTCTTTGGTGGTACAGTACAAACCGGTGGTCATGATAATTCAGCAATTGCCGTGCTTGAAGGAGACGCTGATGTAGCGACTACTTTTGATGATGTCCGTACTGAACTTGAAGAAGAATATCCAACAGTGATGGACGACCTTAAAATTCTTGGTTATACACAAGAAATTCCAAATGATACGATTTCTGTCACGAAAGAACTTGACGATGAATTCGTTCAACAAATCAAAGATACTTTCTTATCCTTCAATGAAGATGAAGAAATGATCCAAATTATGAACGAAGTATACAACTGGGATGAAATCGACGAAGCTTCTGATGAAGAATACCAAGTTGTAAAAGATACGTATGCTAAATTTAAAGACAATATTGAATTATAATATTGAATTAAAACCGTAACCGTATTGAAGGACTTCGAATAGGAATAAACAATTAATAAAAGGGGAGTAATTACTTCCCTTTTTTCCTAATGTTCAGTAATAGAAGACTAACTTAGACTATAATGGAGGAAATACATACAATGATTGAATTTAAAAACGTTGGACTTGTATACCCAAACGGCACAGAGGGTTTAAAAAATATAAATGTTACCATAAATGATGGAGAGTTTGTTGTCATTGTAGGATTGTCCGGTGCGGGAAAATCCACTTTTATCCGTAGTATAAACCGCTTAGTAACCCCCACTTCGGGTTCTCTTCTTGTCGATAATGAAGACATTCTTAAATATCGCAGTTCTCATCTGCGAAAACTCCGCACGAAAACAGGTATGATATTTCAAAGCTATAATCTAGTAAAACGTTCCAACGTGTTAAAAAACGTATTGGCAGGTCGTCTCGGTCATACTGGCACATTGCGTTCCATTTTCAATGCCTACAAAAAAGAAGATGTTGGTCTTGCATATGAGAGCCTACAACGTGTAAATATCGCTGAAAAAATTTATAGTCGTGCTGACGAGCTGAGTGGTGGACAACAGCAACGTGTTAGTATTGCTCGTGTGTTAACGCAGCAACCTAAATATATTCTGGCTGACGAACCTGTTGCATCCCTAGACCCACCAACATCCCACCAAGTAATGACCTATTTAAAGAAAATTAACAAGGAAGATAACATTACTACAATCGTAAACCTTCACTTTATTGATATGGCAATGGAATATGCTGATCGTATCATTGGTATGCGTGCCGGAGAAGTTGTCTTTGATGGACCAGTATCCGAAGTTACAGAAAAAACGTTTGAAGAAATTTATGGCCGTACAATACGTGAGGATGACTTACGTGGGGGGGCAGATGAATCGTGACAACTGAACACAACTCAATCACTCCGAGGGCTGTACCACCTATATATCCTGCAAAAACAAAAATGCAGGTCACAATTATCTTTTTTGTTGTACTAGGAATCTATCTATTTAGTATGTTTTGGACACAACGACAAATGGCTGGTGGATTCGGTGGAGCAATCGGTAATATGTTTACGGTAGCCGAAAAGTTCTTCCCGCCCAACACAGCAGTAATATCAGCTATCTGGGGACCTATGGTAGAAACGATTCAAATGGCAATTATTGCAACCACAGTTGCTGCAATTTTAACCGTTCCTTTGGCTCTTTTAGCAGCAGAAAATGTAACAACGTTTAAGCCATTATACGTTATAACGCGAACATTCCTGAATATTTTGCGTACCATTCCAGATTTAGTATTAGCAGTTATTTTTGTTGGGCTATTTGGTATTGGACTCTTCCCGGGAATTCTTGCACTAATTATTTTTTCCTTGGGTATCCTGGCAAAACTCATCAGTGAAACGATTGAGTCTGTCGATATGAATCCGATGGAAGCAATGCGTGCATCGGGTGGTAACGTTTTTCAAGTAATTTGGTATGCATTAATACCACAAGTGTTACCCCAGTTTACTTCCCTTGTACTCTATGTATTTGAAATTAATATTCGTGCGTCTGTTGTATTGGGATTAGTAGGTGCAGGTGGTATTGGATTGATTTTGAATCAGCAACTAGGATTTTATAATTATCCGAATGCGATGATGATTATTATTCTTATCTTTGTCGTAGTCATTGTTATTGAATACATTAGTACGAAAATAAGGGAGGCTTTGTTATAATGAAAAATTATTCCTTACCTCCAAAGCCAAAGAACACGATATATAAAAATATTAAAAACATAATAATTGCTGTTTTAATACTAGCTATGTATGTCTGGACCTTCGTCAGTATTGATATTGATTGGGGACGTGCAATCGAGCGTGCAGCCAACAACTTCAGCCGTGTGATACCAAGGCTGTTCAGCCCAGACTGGTCTGCAACAGGTGATGTCGCAATGAGTATGCTTGAAACCATATTTATCGCGTTTGCCGGATCCTTAATGGCAGCAGTTTTAGCAGTTCCTTTAGCATTTCTTGCAGCTCGGAATATGATGGGTGGCGTTATTTTTTCAACCATTGGTAAGTGGATTCTATCCGCTGTACGTGCCTTCCCGGATATCATTTTAGCAATATTATTTGTAGTTGCTGTTGGACCGAATGCATTTGCAGGGGTACTTGCGATTGCTATTGGTTCGACAGGAATGCTTGGGAAAATGTTCGCAGAAATTATTGAGTCGATTGATATGAATGTAGTTGAAGCCATGGAAGCAAGTGGAGCCAACAAATTACAGATCTTATTCTATGGGGTAATGCCACAGATTACGCCTGAATTTCTGTCTTATGCCATCTACCGTTTTGAAGTAGATATACGTGCCTCCTCCATTCTTGGTATTGTAGGTGCAGGTGGAATCGGGACAATGATCATCTTTGCCTCTAATAACCGGAACTGGAATGAAATGGGAACCATCCTATTGGCCATCATTATTGTCGTAACGATTATTGACTTTGCTTCTGCAAGAATCAGAAGAAAAATCATCTAACGAGAGTGTTTTAAGAGTTGAGATATTATATTTTTACGAGTACGATGTCCCTGAGGAAGTTTTTTCACCCTCCTTTGGGACACTTTGCTTTTATAGAAAGGATGCAACGTATTGCAAACAGCTAAAATTACCCTACTTTATACAAGTGATATTCACGGGAATGCAATGCCTATTTTATATGGAACAAATGAAAAGGCAGATATCGGATTAGTCAAATATGCATCTATTGTAAAGGAAGAAAGACAAAATACCGAAAATCTTATTGTCATCGATAATGGTGATCTCATTCAAGGAACACCGTTAATGACTCATTATGTAAAAGAACATCGTGATAAAGAAAATCCAATGATAGGAATTATGAACCGAATTGGAATTGATGCCGGAGTTATCGGAAATCACGAGTTTAATTTTGGAGATAAGATTCTAGCTGATGCAATTAATCAGTCTGACTTTCCATGGATTTCAGCAAATATACTGGATAAAACTACAAATAAACCGAAGTATGGCCCTCCATATATCATTAAAACGTTACAAAATGGTATCAAGGTAGCCATCGTTGGTGTTACAACGCATTATATTCCTAACTGGGAGTCTCCTAGTCATATTAATGGGATTGAATTTGCCGATGCGTTTTCCATACTAAATAAATGGGTTCATCATATTCACGAAGTTGAAAAACCAGATATTCTGATTGCTTCGTATCATGGAGGCTTCGAACGTGATATTGAATCAGGAGAGCCCACAGAAAAACTGACCGGAGAAAACCAAGGCTATCAAATGTGCCAGCAGATTGAAGGAATTGATATATTGCTCACGGGACATCAACATCGCAGGTTAACTGGATCAATAAATGATGTGTTGATCATGCAACCCGGGAATAACGGACAGGGCTATGGTAAAGTCGAATTGAAGTTGGAATGCAATAATGACAAATGGAGGATAACAGATAAGATCGGAAACCTTCATGAATTAAACCATGCAGATACGAGTCAAGAAATAGCAGACTACATGAAGGGCTTGGAAGAATCGACACAACAATGGCTTGATGAGCCAATCGGTCAAATTAAAGGTGATATGCTTATTGAAGATCCTTTCATGGCGAGAATTAACAAACATGCATTTATCCAGTTCATACAGGAGGTTCAGATGGATGCAAGTGGTGTAGATATTTCTGTTACTTCGCTTTTAAATAATACGTCAACTGGCTTTGGATCTGTCGTTACAATGAGGGATATTGTTTCTAATTATATGTATCCAAATACACTGGTCGTTCTTGAACTGACTGGAAAAGATATCAAAGACGCGCTAGAAAAAAGTGCGGAGTATTTCATTGTCATTAATGATAAGGTAGCTGTAAATCCAGCGTACATCAATCCAAAACCACAGCATTATAATTATGATATGTGGGAAGGAATTGAGTATACGATTCAAGTATCCAAGCCTGTAGGAACAAGAATTTCAAATCTGAGTTACCACGGGGAGCCTCTTGACTTAAAGCAAAACTATCATGTCGTTCTAAATAATTACCGTGCATCCGGTGGTGGAAATTATCACATGTTTAAAAACAAAACTGTTGTTAAAGAAATTCAACAAGATGCAGTTGAGCTAATCAGGGCATATTTTCAAAAGAAACAGGTTGTAGATTTAATCGTGAAAAATAACTTTTCAGTAATCGTTTAATAAATTCTATCTTAATTATAATGCCGATGAATGACTGAACAACGCAGAATTCCTTGGGAATGGTCACTCATGACGCCGATGAGTGACCGAACGAGGCTGAATTCCATGAAAAAGGTCACTCATAAAACTAATGAGCGACCGAACGATGCGTTTATCAATCATCGTCTGTATCAATTTCGATTACCAAAACCGCCCCCGTATAAGCATCAATTTCAACCTCTGCTTCCTTATTGCCATTTTTTATTTCAACTTCATAAATGGAACGGCCATCGTCGTTATCAAGCTCAATTTCTTCTACATTTCCAGAAAATTGGCCAAGTGCAATACTTTTCGCCTTACCTTCTCCAATAACAGCTTTTTTGGCCGGCTTCTCTGGCTTTTCTACTGCATTATTATTGCTCTCTGCTTTCTTAGGAGCTTCGGGAGTTTTTGGAGCAGGTGCAGTTTTAGGTGCAGAATCAACTTTGCCTGTTTCCGTATTGGATTTTACCTCCTGCGTTATCTTGGTACTATCCTGATCATCAGAATTATCGTCATCTTTTTCTGCCTTTTCTACGGTTTCTTTCGGATTTTTTTCGGATGTATTTACTTCTTTAGCGCTATCATCTTTGTTACCATCATCATTGTTTTCTTTTTCACCTTCCTGCACTGCACTTGATTTTTCTGTGAATTTTAACTTACTCGCATTTTGATTCGCACTGTCTTTGTTTGTTGTTGTTTTTTCATCTGACACTTTTACTCTCTTTTGCATAGCTTTTTCAGATAAATTTAATACTTCTCCCGTGTTACCGTCAACAGATAATTCATATTCTTTACCTTCAATATTAATCTCGACTTCATAGATTGGACTCTTAGCTTCCTTATCCAGTTCCAGTTCCGTTATTTCCCCTGGATACTGATTCTGTAACTGAGATCTTACATCTTTTAGTGATAGATTTGGGTTAGCCTGGACAGTGCCTGATTGAGAAAATCCTAGTCCTAAGATAGTTGCCGCAGCCATTGTACCAATTATGATACTGAATTTATTTTTCATCTTTTTCCCTCCGGACTTTTATTTTCGTTAAAATTATAAGGATGGCCTTTAGTAACTCAATCTTTATCTATTTCCATCTCTATTATTTCACCTGTAATAGCGTCAATTTCAAATTCTGCTTCTTTATTGCTATTTTTAACTTCAATCTCATATATCAATTGATTATCGTCTTCATCCAGTTCAAAATCAGTAACTGTTCCATTAAAATTTTCTAATGCAATCTTTCTTGCTTTTTCATCACCAATAACCTTTGAATTAACATCGGATCCATTAGTAGGTTCTTCTGAATAGTTATAGTTATCATCTCTATCATCATTTTCGCTTTGTTTTTCTTTTAATACTTCACCGGTATCACCGTCTAACTCTAATTCGTACTCAACTCCATCCCCCTGTATTTCCACTTCATAAATTACTTTGTTAAATTCCTTATCTATTTCCATTTCTGTAATCGTTCCAGGATATTGACTTTGAATTAATCGGCTTACCTCTTCTGTTGATAAAGTGGAATCTACTGGCGCAGCCTCCGATTGATATATACCAAATCCAAATACACCAGCAACTGTTAATGTACCTAATGTAAGAACTAATTTTTTATTCATCATACTTTCCTCCTTGTTTTCTAGTTACCTTTATACTATCCACCTTACCTGAAAGTCCCATGTGAATAAGATTAGAAATTGATGAGAAATACATGAAGTTACTTTCATTTAAGGAGTAGCTTCTTATTTAGTCACAAAATACATAAAATCCGAAGTAACTGCTGGTTGTTTCTAACAATATGCAGTTACTTCGGCGACCGCTCCGGGAAATACACTGCGCTTTCCACGGGCGGCTGGTGAGCCCCTTCATGCTGACGCATTTCAGTGTCTCACCTATGCCTCTCTTCCCGTAGGAGTCTCCGTGTATTTCCCAGAGCTGGTTAGAGAATAATAAACTATTAACTGCATTAGTGATTGTTATAAAAATCTAATCACTCAGCTTCACCAGTCCGGCATCGCTGTGGGCGGTGACTCCTGCGGGAAAAGCACGTGTCCGAAGACCCCGCAGAGTGGGTTTCTCGAGGAGGCTGAGGCCGTGCCCTAAGGATGCGCATCCGCCCGTAGCGATCCCGGACGGCAGCAATAGCACACATCTTTGGATATCAGCCAGCAGTTACATCGCTTTATATGATTTTGGGAATAGGATCTAACATACATAGAAGAAGTTACTTCGCAGTTTATCTCAACTGTGAAGTTTATAAAGCAGCAAGCAATACAAAAATTCCAATAAAAAAAACTGCCGGAATTTTATGCTGGCAGCTTTAAAATGTTAGTCATCGTCATCTTCTTTATCGATTTCCAACACCAGAACGTTCCCAGTGTAGGCATCAATTTCAATTGTTGCTTCGTCTTCTCCATTTTCAATTTCCACTTCGTAAGCATAACGCCCATCGTCTTCATCCAACTCTATTTCGGTTACGGTTCCTGAAAATTCAGCAAGTGCTATTTCCCTTGCCTTTGCTTCACTGATCATTGCATTACTGGAATCTCCCTCCGTAGCAGTTTCTTCTTTTGGACCAGGCTCTTGCTTTTGTTCTTTCGATGGACTTTCATTTGTCTCTGATTGATCCTGTTCTTTCTCTTTATCACTATTGTTATTTCCAGCGTTATTATTTGGAGTTACTAATTCATCTACTTTTAAATCAATAACTTCTCCTGTGTTTCCATTGATTTCAATCGTATATAGATTACCATTACTTTCTAGTTCAACTTTATAAAAAGCATCATTAGCGTCTTCTTCATATTCTAATCCTAGAATTGAACCTGGGTATTGTTCCAGAATCAGATCGCGAATTTCATCTGATGATAATGTTGGTTCTGCAGATGAAGCGCCCGATTGATATAAACCGAATCCTAATAATGCAACTACAGCTACTATAGATAAAGTAATTATTAATTTTTTCTTCACTATTTCTCCTCCTTCCTTAACACCATCACCCTATCACAAGATAATGAATTTGACCTGTGAATTAGATTATAATTTGATGAGTAAGGGGCTTCTAGCTATCAATCGGTAGACGTAGTGAAAACGTTGAACCTTCTCCTAATTTACTTGATACGGTAAGCTGACCGGAATGCTGTTCCGTAATTATTTTCGCGATTGCCAAACCAAGGCCACTTCCACCTGTCTCTCTGCTTCTAGCCTTATCTACCCGATAGAAACGATCAAATATGCGACCATGCTCTTCTTCAGGAATGCCGTCTCCATGATCTCTTACTTGAAAATACACATCATGATTGATTTTTGAAATACTTATATTGATTTGATCACTACTATATTTTATCGCATTCTCAATCAGTATATAGATAACCTGTTCCAATTGAGCTCTGTTTCCCATCACAAATAAATCCTCAGCATTTTTTTGAAAGAACAATTCGCGTGAATAGGCCCGTTGAAATTTAGCTATGGTTTCTTCTGAAAGTAAACCTAAATCAACCCTTTCCATATTCGATGATTGTTTATTCTTTGCAAGTGAAAGCATTTGTTCCACCAGTTTATTCATACGATCTGCTTCTGAGTCAATTGCTTCAATGGATTCTTTAAAAAGTTCCGGATTCTCACTTCCCCGTCTTGCCAGAAGTTGTGCATAACTTTTCACAATCTGTATGGGCGTCTTCAATTCATGGGAGGCATTGGATACAAAAATCTCCTGT
The DNA here is from genome assembly GCF_042650085.1 of Oceanobacillus longus. Taxonomy (NCBI): domain Bacteria; kingdom Bacillati; phylum Bacillota; class Bacilli; order Caryophanales; family Bacillaceae; genus Oceanobacillus; species Oceanobacillus longus. The sequence continues at coordinate 33,553 of NZ_JBHSAO010000012.1, forward strand.
TTTTCAAAGTTATCACGTAAATAATCAATCATTTCGTTGAATGTCATTTCCATTTCATAGAGCTCATCCCTTGAACGGTTATCCAAATCAATTTTCTGCCAAATGTCATGCTTTGTATTGTCTATCATTGCCTGTTTTAACTTCTGAATTGGATTTAATAAAAAGCGACTAAGCAGTGATCCCGCAATTACAGATGGCACTAACATCATTGCTCCTGCTAAAACCAATACATAGAACAGAGTCGTCATGGTCTCTTCCAAATGAACGAGATGATTAGAAATCTGTAATGTCACAACTTCACCTGAACCCCAAATGATTGGTTTGGTGATAACCGCAATATCCGAGCTATTTTGACCGGAAACAATTGTTTGGGATTCTGCTGTCGTGTATTCCAATGGTAATTTTCTGTAATCTTCATCTTTTGTTTTTATAGGAATTGTATAGCCGCCATCTTCATCAATAATCCGAATCATTCCATTTGTTGGCAGATATGCATTAATTAAGTTACTAGCTTCTTCATTTGTTATTTCAGGGTTTTCGGCAAAGGCTACCGTGAGCGTTTCTGCATGAACAGCTAATTGTTCAAGTTCACTGTCTGCTGCTGTTTTTTGAAAAAGAAAATAGATAGATGTATTCACAAGTAAAATTAGTACAAGCATGAACAGACTGGAAAAAAGTTGGATTTTTGTCCTTAGTTTCATTTAAACTGATCCTTTATTGTATATCCGACACCTCTTACGGTCTGGATATATGCTTCATCAAAATCTTTATCCACTTTTTTTCGTAAATAACGTATATAAACATCGACTACATTGGTATCTCCAAAATAATCAAATCCCCATACTTGCTCAATCAATTTGTCCCTGGTCAGTACAATATTCTTATTCTTTAAGAGGCATACAAGCAGATCGAATTCACGTGGTGTCAATTCGATTGTCCTTCCATTTCGCTTCACTTCATGGCCATTCAGATCCACTGTCAGATCTCCTACAGCCAATACATCTTCAGTGACCTGCTTCGTTACTGGTTTTCTTAAGTGTACACGAATGCGCGCGAGCAGTTCCTCAATTTGAAATGGTTTCGTTATATAGTCATTCGCACCAAGATCCAGGCCACTTACCTTATCATGGACCTCATCCCTTGCAGTCAGTAGAATAATTGGCGTACGATCGTCTGTCTTCCTAATTCTTCGAAGAACCTCCAATCCGCTCAATTCAGGAATCATAATATCCAATAAAACTAAATCCCAAACTTTTTCCTCAATTAATCGAATAGCGTCTTTTCCATTAGCTGCTATTTCGGTTTCATAATTTTCATATTCTAATTCCAATTGTAGGACACGGCTTATTTTCGGTTCATCTTCCACTATCAATATTTTAGTCTCGCTCATTTTCACACCAGCTTTCTATCTATGTCCATCTAAAATGGTATTTGAACTATTTTATATTTATTATACTAATAAACAGATAATAACACGATATCCTGGTAGAAAAACACATAATAAAAACACGATCAGCCGGTTAATGAATGATCGTGTTTGGATTTAACCAAGCTGCTGATGCAGGAATTCTGTTACAGACTCAGGTGACTTGGTATAGGCGCTATGCTGATGTGCAAGCTTTTCTCCATTTTGGAAGATCAGTACGCTTGGAATACCCATTACTTCATATTGTTCAGCCAAACCTGTGACTTCATCACTGTTGACTTCATACCATTGATAGTTCTTAAATTCTTCCTGAACTTCCCCGATAAACATATCCATTCGTTTGCAGTCCGGACACCAGTCCGCAAAAAATTTAACGATGACAGGCTCTTCACTCTCAATAATTTTATTAAATTCCTCTACCGTTTGAATTGCTTCCATGATACTCACTCCTTTATATCCATTGTATCGATTTCACCTAATAATGTCTTATGGTTTGCTTACGTCTCCTTATATTCGACTCTACCGAGAATGTAGGCGACAAACAAACCGGCCGCAAAGGTAACTACACTGAGCAGTACGAAGGAAGTACTTGTTGGCCATCCAGGATACACCACGAAGATAGATCCTATTACCAGTCCAATAATTACAGCAAATGTTCCACTGTAAAAATTCCTTAAAAAGTAGGCGATCACTTTACTCATTACAATAAAACCGATTGCAATTCCGAGGCCAGTTACTGCAATAATATCAAGTTGAAGATTACTGATTGCAGAAATAATGGTTGCATAAACACCTATCAGCAGTAACATAAAGGACCCACTAATTCCAGGGATAATCATTGCACTGCTGCCTATAAACCCAGAGAAGAAAAGAAGCACATAGGTAGATGCAGTAACATTCTCAATAACATCCCCTTCAATTGGATTAAAGAAAGCCATAGATGCTATGACTACCACACCGATTAGAAGCAAAAAATAATGCTTCGGTTTAAAATTATGCTTTGCCTCCGCTTTATGAAACAAATAGGGCAAAACGCCCAGTATTAATCCTAGAAAGAAAAACTGGGTTGGACCCGGATAATGTGCAAATAACCATTCAATGACATTGGCCAATAGAAAGATAGCTGTTAATATACCAAGACCCAAGGGAATCAGAAAACCCAAATGTTTCTTCCAATCCTTACTGAATAAACCATTTATTGAAGCAATCAGCCTATCATATATTCCAAGTAAAACTGCGATTGTGCCTCCACTGACCCCAGGAATAACATCACTGGCTCCCATCATTAAACCGCGATAGAAATTTTTCCATTCCATTTCTACTATTCTCCTCTATGTATCATCATAAGTTAATTACTATGATAATAATATCAAAAATAGCCATTTATTTATATAATAAGCTACGTACCAAGGTGCTTTTGTTTCAATAATAAACCATCTAAATAACCTTTTTGTGATTTAGATGGTTTCATTTCATTTATATTCGTTATTCTTCCACAAATTCCAAATCCGGCATCCACTGTGACATATGATTTTTAATTTCTTTATAATGTTCTTCAGCGCCAGCAAGGTCATTATTCGTTAACTTATACATAGGTATAACTTCATAATCAACCCAGCCGGATTGAAAGTTCACGTATGTCGGCATAAATTTCGGTGAATGTACCTCTATATTTTGATCTTCTCCGGACACCGTTTTCGTGATGGAAAAGGTAAGAACTCCACCTATCCGCTGATAAAAATCCTGCTGGTTCGATAAGAAATTCCCTAATGAATAAGCAACAAATGTTTGATTACCATTCTCACCAGTAACCCATTCCATTGGTTGCAATACATGTGGATGATGTCCGATGACTACATCTACACCCTGATCTGCTGCAAATTGAACAAGATCTTTTTGTGTATCATTAGGAAATCGTTCATTTTCATTTCCGAAATGAAGACTTAAGATGATAACATCTGCCTGCTCCTTTACCTGTTCAATTTCACTCTCAATACTTTTTTGATCTATTAAATTTACTAAATACCCCTTCCCTTCAGGTACCGGGATACCGTTAGTTCCATACGTATAAGATAAAAAGGCAATAGAGATCCCTTCTTCTGTTTCGTAAACTCGCAGCCTATCCTTATCCTGCTCATTTTTATATGCCCCTGAATACATCATATCGATTGTTTCCCAATGCTCAATAGCATTTTGTATTGCCGTTTCTCCACGATCTAATGTATGGTTATTAGCAAGTGTTACCACATCAACACCTACATCTTTTAAAGCATCACCAACTTCATAGGGACTATTAAAAGAAGGATAGGTTGATAAGCCTAATTCTTCTCCACCAATCATAGTTTCCTGGTTTGCAACTGTAATCGTGGCATTGTTCAGATATGGCTTAACTTCTTCGAGCATAGGTGAGAAATTATAGCCATTTTCCACCTCTGCATCTTTATAAACAGGACGATGAATTAACATGTCGCCAATAGCAGACAACGTTATTTCATTCGCTTCAATTCTATGTTCTTTCATCTGAAGACTCGTTTGTTTGGATGGAACATTTTCTTCACTGCTGTTTAATGCTGCTTTCGTTATATCTCCACAAGCTCCCAAAACCATAGTAACAATAATTATAAGGAATACACCAACTCTTCCTCTATACATAGGGTAGTTCTCCTTACTATTTTTCTTACATCATATCACTTTATTACAGGAACTTACAGATTTATTCAGAATTCGTTAATTTTTACAGCTTTCTAAATAACATTCGACATATTCCTTTTAGCCTAGTTAAAACGATTCAATATAAATGTTATTTCATGAAGAGTTTGTTATAATGAACTAAAATAAATTCACATCATATTTCATATAAATTCGCATATCATAACTAAAATATCTTTTACCTATAGTAATGGGGGGCTATGTTTGAAACGCTATTTAACAGCTATTTTAATCGGATTAAGCGGAATTATTATCGTAATTGGCATTGGTTTGGATCTTTATTGGAGTGGTATCGTATCATGGGGATTGGCAATTATATTATTGTTATTTGCAGCCTATTATACCAAATACATCCCAAATGAAAAGAATAGCAAAGAGTAAACGAGAGAAACTGCATCAAACAGTTTTTCTCGTTTTATTTAGGATGAAAGGGACATTTCCCCTCGATTGGTTTGATATCATCTCCGATAAAGAATTGCTTCCATTCTCTATGATTTTTATCCCCGTAATGGCTAATATTCGGGTGTTTCGGGAGACCATCCCATTTTTCAACTCTTTCTCTTACTCTCTCACGTGACATTACTCCGCTTTGCTCCGTTCCTTTCAACCCCTCAAATATTTTACGTGGTTGAAAACCAATGATTAGACTGTTTCCCAAGTCCCTTGTTTTTCTCTGCTTATAGGCTGGTGCGTTTCCAAATGCAAAATAGGGTTCCTTAGCAAAACAAAAGTTCCATAAATAATGATCGGGATCTTTCGGATAACCCGAAGGCCACTCGTGTTGGTCAGAGTCATGCAGGTATTGAAGAACGTTCCAGAAATATTCCCGGTAATATTCCAGTGATTTTTCTTCCTTCTCCGGTTCAACGAACAAAAAGAATCCGTGACGTATCATTCTTTTCTGATTATCGAACAGACGATTAAATTCTTCGAGCATCATTGGTAATTGGCTCCAGTCATTATGCGATATATAGCCATATCTTAATTCGCCCCTTTTCTGCCCCGACATTCCAAAATAACACGGAAAGGTCTTATCTGTTACAATGCTCTCAAAGGTTTTATATTCTTCTTTCAACCAATCAGGTAAATGATCTGAGTTGTATTCCATATCATCTTTTGTAAGTAAATAAGTAGCTGTTTTGTCCATAAGCTCTTCCTCCTATAAAACTTTAATATATATTTAATACTAAAAAAATACCCTCACTGGATTTTTTCAAACTATTACGCAATAATGTTTATAACACATAATATTAGGGAAAACTCAGTTAGATTATGTATTGGAGGATAAGTAAATGAAGAATGAAACAGCATTTGAAAATACGCTTGAAGTTAATTGCCGGAATGAATATGATCCACTGAAACAAGTCATCGTAGTTTCCCCACGTTATATGAAAATAAAAGAAGTAATTAATAAAACACAAAGACATTACTTAAATGAAAATATTAACATAGATAAAGCCGTTCGGCAGCATGCACAATTTATACATACCCTTGAATCAGTTGGTGCCAATGTAGTAATTTTAGAAGCAAAGAAACAATTAAATGAACAGGTTTTCACACGGGATATCGGATTTACAATAGGAGATAGATTCTTTGTCTCATCCATGAAGAAGGATATACGCAGACAAGAAGAACGTGTGTTAATCGAATGGTTAACACTTGAGCAAATCTCCTATTATCGATTTGCTACGCCTTCGATTGAAGGTGGCGACGTGATCGTGGATAACACAAAAATTTGGGTTGGCCAAAGCGATCGAACTTCACCAACAACCATCGAAATTCTGGATGAGCAACTTCCTAATCATACGGTTACTCCCATTCTAATGAGAGAAGATATTCTTCATCTCGATTGTATCTTTAATGTTATAAGTGAAGATACTGCTTTAATTTACTCACCTGCAATGGATGAGGGTTCTTATAACATCCTAAAATCTTCGTACAATTTGATAGAAGTGACAGAAGAAGAGCAATTCCATATGGGTCCTAATGTACTTTCGATTGGTAATAAGAAACTAATCAGTTTACCTGAAAACAAACGGTTAAATCAAGAATTAACACGAGCGGGTTTTGATGTAATCGAGGTACCTTTTTCAGAAATTATAAAGTCTGGTGGGTCTTACCGTTGCTGCACCTTACCATTACTCAGGAAATAGTAGAAAAGCATTAGCTGAAGATAAGTTATCTGGCTAATGCTTTTTCTATTAGTTTGGCTGTTTTCTAAAAGTTTGTAAGCTTAAAATCAGCTCTGGGGAAATATACGAAGACTCCAGCGGGAGGAAAGGCATCGGTGAGACCCCGCAGTGCGAAGCACGAGGAGGGCTCACCAGCCGCCCGCGGAAAGCGAAGTATATTTCCTCAGAGCGGTCGCCGAAGTAACTTATCCTAGTTCGTATTTTATCTCAACTACGAGGATTAAAGCAACAACTAAAGCCTTTATGTTATACCCCCTTATACACTCTTGCTTCATAAGGCTTTAATGTAAAGCTTGTTGGATCACCCTTCTCTTCCGTATTATAGTTACCTATAATCAGTTCCTTTGGTTTAAAGTCCACATTTTCAGGTTGTTTAAATGGAACATTTTCTTCACTGAAATTTGTGATGACAAGTAATTTTTCATTTTCTAATGTACGCATGTATGCATAAATTTTGTCATGATCTGGTAAGATTAAGTGGTAGTCACCATATACAATAATTGGATGCTGCTTCCTCAGTTTTATTAATTTACGATAATAATGATAAATTGAATTTTCATCTGCAACTGCTTTTTCAGCATTGATCTCCTTGTAGTTGGGATTTACTCTTATCCAAGGTTCTCCCTTTGTGAAGCCCCCAGCAGGTTGACTATTCCACTGAAATGGAGTCCTTGCATTATCTCGACCCTTTACATAAATGGATTCCATTACTTTATCATGATCCTCATTACCTTCTATGACTTTTTCATAATACATATTACGGATTTCAATGTCTTCATAGTCATCAATGGAATCAAATCGGACATTTGTCATGCCTATCTCTTCCCCCTGGTAAATATAAGGTGTTCCCTGAAGCATATGCAGGAATGTTCCTAGCATTTTCGCTGATTCACTCCAGAATTCCTTATCGTTTCCAAACCTAGAAACAATTCGTGGCTGGTCATGGTTGTTCCAATAAAGACTGTTCCAACCAGTACCATGCAGACCCGTTTGCCATTTAGATATATTTTCCTTTAGATCGGTTAATTCCAATGGTTTCAAATCCCATTTGCCACCCGTGCCCGAATCTAAATCCATATGCTCAAACGTAAAGACCATCTGCAACTCTTTCCGTTGATAATCCGTATATTTTTTTGCTTCTTCTACATTGACACCTGGCATTTCACCAACCGTCATCACATCATAGTTTGTCAATACTTCCTTATTCATTTCCTGCAGAAATTCATGAATACGGGGGCCATTTCTAAATAATTTACCACCGGATACATACTTTTCTCCGGCTTTTTCGGCACCATCGGGAAATCCCGGTACCTTAGAGATAAAATTAATGACATCCATGCGGAAACCATCAATCCCTTTATCCAGCCACCATTTCATCATGTTGTATATTTCTTCCCGAAGCTTCGGATTCTCCCAATTCAAATCGGGTTGCTTTTTACTGAATAAATGCAAATAATATTCCTTCGTATTCTCGTCATACTCCCAGGCAGATCCACTGAAAGATGATTTCCAATTATTTGGCTCTTTTCCATTCTTTCCTTCATGCCAAATATAATAATCGCGATAGGTATTATCTTTTGACTTCTTTGCTTCCTGAAACCACATATGTTCATCCGAAGAATGGTTTACAACAAGATCCATAATGAGTTTCATCCCACGATGATGTATTTGATCCAGCAACTCTTCCCAATCTTCTATAGTCCCAAATTCATCCATAATGCCATAATAGTCGGATATATCGTAGCCATTATCATCATTTGGGGATTCATATACCGGCGATAGCCAGATGACATCCACACCTAAATCGCTTAAGTAATCAAGCTTATCTGTAATCCCTTTAATATCACCAATACCATCTCCATTGCTATCATGAAAACTCCTTGGGTAAATTTGGTAGACAACACTTTCCTTCCACCAGGTCTTTTCCATAAAAATTTTCCTCCAATGATACGGACACCGCCAAAAAAAGCGTGCGGTGTCCCTAGTTTTTAACTCTTCTGGCAAAGTCCACAAACCTAAATTTATCCGGTCTATGTCTCGACTCTGTGAATTGAAATAAATTGGCATTATCTAAATAAACCTGACTTCGAATAACCACGACATTAGAAAAACCTTCAAGATCTAATAACTCACGGTCTTCCTCTGTTGGTTCCTCCACTACAATTTCTTTCTGAGCGAACCCAATCACAAGCCCTAATTCGTTCTCAATATAGTCATAAATCGAACGCTCACAGGTCTCCTTCGATAGTAAGGGTACGTATTTTTCGTTGAAGTAATCTTTATCCAAAATAATCTTCTCACCGGAAATTTCCCGGACACGTATAACATTCCATATAGCATTATAATTGGATTTCAGTATTTCTGTTAATTCATTTTCCGAATCTAAATAACCGAGCTTTTCTACCGTAGTTCTGCTGTTAAATTGTAATTTCTCTGTCAGTTCTGTATAGCTCTCAATACCGGAGACCGGAAACGAGAATTTATTAAAATCAATAACTACCGACCCTTTGCCACGAATTTTTTGAATATACCCATTTTGCGACAGCAGGTTGAGCGCTTTTCTTATCGTTTCCCGTGATGTACGATAATGATCGGTTAATTCATTCTCAGAAGGAAGCATGGTTGAAACCGGCCAAACATTTGCCTGTATTTTCTTCACTAAATCTTCATAGATGGTTAAATATTTTTTTTGCATCTTATTCCCTCATCATTTTATATAATAGACAATGGACTCATACGGTCTTAAGTTTAATTGCTCTAAGTTTTTAGGAGAATCATCGTAATTAGATAACAAGACCTCTGGACTTGCTATCGCTTTTTCCAATTGCAAATCAACTGTTACTTCTTTCCCGTAAAAATTACTAATAACAATTAACTTTTCCTCATTCCAGTTCCTTGTATATGCAAATATTTGAGGATCTTCCTCAAAGATTAATTGATAGTCCCCATAAGAGATAATATCATATTTTTTCCGTAATTCGATTAACTGCTGGTAATGGTAAAATATCGAATTTGAGTCCTGTAATGTTTTTTCTGCATTGATTTCAGGAAAGTTATCGGCTAGAGGAATCCACGGTGTTCCACTCGTAAATCCCGCATGTTCATCAGCTGACCACTGCATCGGTGTTCTTGCATTGTCACGTGATTTTTGTTGCAGAATTGCGATAATTTCCTCATCTGTTTTTCCTTCACTTTGCAATGCTTTGTATGCATTTAAGGATTCCACGTCACGATAATCTTCCAAGGCAGTAAAGTTTGGATTTGTCATCCCAATTTCTTCTCCCTGGTAAATATATGGCGTTCCTTTCATCATATGGAGCGTTGTTGCAAGCATTTTAGCTGATTCGGAATGATATTTTTGATCGTCACCGAAACGGGATACTGCCCGCGGCTGATCATGATTACACCAGAACAGTGCATTCCATCCGTCCCCTTCATGCATGCCCACCTGCCAGTCAAAAAGAATCTTCTTCAATTCAACAAAGTCAAACGGCGCTTTTGTCCATTTCTCACCGTTTGGATAATCGACTTTTAGATGATGAAACTGGAATGTCATTGCAAGTTCCTGGCGTTCCGGTTTAGTATATAAAATACAATTTTCCAGGGTGGTGGAGGACATTTCACCAACTGTGAGCATATCGTGTTTTGAAAAAACTTCCTGATTCATTTCCTGTAAATATTCATGGATTCGTGGGCCATCTGTATAAAACTTACGTCCGTCCCCGCTGTCATCATTTGGGAAATCCTGATTTTTGGAAATAAGGTTGATGACATCCAGCCTGAAACCATCGATCCCTTTTTCGGCCCAGAAACGCATCATTTCAAACAGTTTCTCATGCAGTTCTTCATTTTCCCAGTTTAAATCTGCCTGGGTCCGATCAAATAAGTGGAGATAATATTGATCTGTTTTCTCATCAAATTGCCATGCCGAACCACCGAATTTCGATTGCCAGTTATTCGGCTCTTCCCCATCCACAGCATCTTTCCATATATAAAAATCCCGGTAGTCATTGTCTGGTGATGATGCCGCCTGTTTGAACCATTCGTGCTCTGTGGAAGTATGGTTAATGACGAGATCCATGATGAGTTTCATGTCACGTTTATGTGTTTCATCCAATAATTCCTGAAAATCTTCCATCGTCCCATAAGCCGGTTCGATGGAATAATAGTCGCTGATATCATAGCCATTATCTTTTTGTGGGGACTGATATACCGGTGTCAGCCAAATAACGTCGACACCGAGTTTCTGAATATAATCCAATTTCGAAATGATCCCTTGGATATCACCTGTTCCACTGCCTGTTGTATCGTGAAAACTTTTTGGATAAATTTGATATACTACTGATTTTTTCCACCATGCTTCACTCATGTTTTCACTCCTTAATCTAGTTGTTTGTATATTATTTTATTTTGCGTTTTGCAATAATAAACGTAATGATAAATGGTACTATGATAACGATTAACATTCCCAGGAAGAAGGATACCATGCCGCTATCAATAGATAAGAATGCCGGAATACCTCCAACTCCGATGGATGAAGCCTGTACATTAGCGACAGTGATGAAGGCACCTGCAATGGCAGTACCAATTAGCGCTGCAAAGAATGGATATCTATATTGTAAGTTAACCCCGAACATTGCCGGCTCAGTGACTCCGAGCCAAGCGGAAATACCGGATGTACCAGCCAACCCTTTCAGCTTTTCATCTTTGGCTGCAAGGAACATGGCAAATACTGCAGAACCTTGAGCAATATTTGATAATGCGACAATAGGCCATAAGAATGTTGTTCCAGTACTTCCTATTAATTGTAAATCAACAGCAAGGAATGTATGGTGCATACCAGTTATAACTAATGGTGCATAAAGTGATCCATAGATCAGTCCACCAATAAGTGGTGCTGCTTCGAAAATAGATACTAGACCATCTGTTATCCAACTACCGATTGTAAATGTAACAGGTCCAATCAGAATAAATGCAAGAAAACCTGTAACCAATAATGCGATTGGTGCAACTACTAATAGCTGCAGAGAATCAATAACGCGTTTTTTTAGCCAAATTTCAATTTTTGCCAATACCCATGCCGCTACTAATACCGGCAATACTTGTCCTTGATAACCCATCATATTCACATCGAATCCAAATAAATTCCAAGTTGGGGCATTGCCTTCTGTAACTGCTAGTGCATAATCACTTGCTGGCATTAATGCCGGGTGTACGAGTATTAAACCTAAGACAATACCAAGTAATGGATTACCTCCGAAACGTTTCACTGCAGACCAGCCAATCAATGCCGGCAGGAAGGTAAAGGCCGTACTGGCAATGACATTAATCATGTCTGCTACGCCAGCCCATGATGGATACATTTCAATAAGCGGCGCATCCGTAAATATTGGGTTGACTAATATATTGTTAAGTCCCAATAGTAAACCGGCTGTCACAATCGCCGGGAGAATCGGAATAAAAATATCTGCAAGCGTCTTAATCGCTCGCTGAAGGGGATTCTGTTTTTTACCTCCTGCAGCTTTTACATCATCCTTTGAAGCTTCTTCAATACCTGTTTCGTGAACCATTGCTTTATATACTTTATCAACAGTTCCTTGTCCGATAACGACCTGATATTGACCATTTGCCGAGAAGGTTCCTTTGACAACTTTTAAGTTTTCCAATGCACCTTTATCTACAATGTCCTCATCGACGAGTGCAAAACGAAGTCTTGTTACACAGTGGGTTGCGGCATCAATGTTTTCCAGACCACCAACTGCTGCTACTATTTGTTCTGCTTCTTCGCTGTATTCCAAACCATTTGTGCTGCCTTTATTCTTTTTTGGTTGATTTTCTGGTTCCGCTTCACCCTTTAAAGTCAACAGTAATAAAGTTGATTCTCCTGCGATTACAGTATCGTCACTTGTTTTCTCAAAGGTGCTAAGTATATCTCCATTCGTAATAATTATTGGTGTAATGTGGCTTGATGCTTTCTCTTTGATTAATTGTAAATCAAACGTTACTAACGGATCTCCTACGCTTACCCGATCCCCTTGTTTAACATGAACTTCGAAACCTTCTCCATCCATGTTTACGGTCTCCAAGCCAATATGAATTAATACTTCTATACCTGAATCGCTTTGAAGACCAACAGCATGCTTCGTTGGAAAAGTTAACGTTACTTCCCCATCAATCGGCGAAACAACTTTTCCATCTGTTGGTTCAATTGCAAGACCATCACCCATCATTTTCCCGGAAAATGTTGGATCTGAAACATTTTCAAGAGGTGTAATTTTACCAGTGAGTGGTGCGTATATAATTTCTTGATTTTGCTCAGCTTCTTGATTTGCCATGAATAACCCTCCCATTATAATTAAATCTTCATCCTATATAAACCTATACTTGTATATACATGTTACTTTTTACAGTATAACTTGTATATACAAGTAATGCAAGTGCTTACATTGACATATATATGTTATTTTTATCCAATGAATTTGTAGTATACTTATTTACTTTTCCCTTAAAGCTCTTCCTACTAAACCTAACTGGCCATTTTGATGAACAGCCAAATAAGCCTCTTGTCATTTTAGAGACAAGGTATTTTTATTAATTCTGATTAATGTAATTGATTGTCAGGAATCGGAATGAAAATAAGCTGATCATCATTTTCGGTTGGATTTCCTCGACCATCAGTATTATTTGTAATAATATATACCCCACCGTCAATAGCTAATACATCCCGGACTCTTCCAACATCAGAAACGATAAGATCCTGTTTTAATTTTATTGGGTCAAACTTTCTTAATCCTTCTCCACGTAAGGAAGCAAAGTAGAAATCCCCCTGATAATAAGCCATTCCTGATGGTGCCCATGTTTCTTCACCTGAATGCAGGAGCGGGGACTCCATACCTTCTTCTGTTTGGTCACCTTCAATAACCGGCCATCCATAATTATTACCTGCTTGAATTTGATTTATTTCATCATGCGCCTGATTGCCATGTTCTGTTGCATATAATTCTCCATTCGGTCCCCATGCCAGTCCTTGAGGATTACGGTGACCATAGGAAAATACATAAGATCCAGAGAAAGGATTATCATCCGGAACCGTACCATCTGAATTCATACGCAAAATCTTTCCTGCAAGACTGTTCTTATTCTGCGCTGAATCGGGATTTGAGGCATCCCCAATCGCTATAAACAATTTATCATCTGGACTAATTTCGATCCTACCACCATGATGATAGGTTCCACCAGGAATTTCATCAAGTAGTATAGAGGTTTCCTTCCATTGCTTTTCTGTCTCCTCTATTGTTACGATTCGCTGATAATTGCCATTATTTTTTTGGTAGGAATAATACGCAAAAGCTGTTTTAGTTTCATTGAAATCTTTTGGAAACGCTATACCGAGTAGACCTGCTTCAGCCTGTTCTGCTAAAGGTCGATCAAATTTTACTGGTTTCCTAACTTGTTCATCTCCATTAATGGTAACGATACTTCCATTACGTTCACTTATATAGATTGTATCTTCAACTTTTGCAATTTCCCATGGTATGTCCAAGTTCTGTGCAATTACTGTTCTTGCTCCATCAGGTACAGGTTGCGTATCAGCTTCTTCTAGCTCTGCAACTTCATCAGGTGCAGTTGGTTCTGAAACTGGTTGTTCACAGGCAGCAGTTACTAGCAGTAAAAATATCATTAAATATAATATATAACGAAACATAATTACCTCCATTAAAAAGTTTTGTTCGTACCGTCTAACCAATTCAAATTATAATACTTTTATAAAAGGCTCTTTCGTAATGTTGGGTGCTTTATAATCCTCGTAGTTGAGATAAAATGCGAAGTAACTTATCTCGCCGTCCGGGATCGCTCTGGGCGGATGCGCATCCTTAGGGCACGGCCTTAGCCCCGAAGAGAAAACCACTCTTCTGGTCTTCGGACACGTGCTATTCCCGCAGGAGTCACCGCCCGCCGCTCACCCGGACTGGTAAAGCTTTATGACGATTTTAGCTGCCCCCCGTTAATGTAGTTATCGTCAGCAACCTTCTAACTAGCTCTGGGAAATATACGGAGACTCCAACGGGAAGAGAGGCATAGGTGAGACCCTGAAATGCGTTAGCATGAAGGGGCTCACCAGCCGCCCGTGGAAAGCGAAGTATATTTCCCAGAGCGGTCGCCTAAGTTTCTGCATATTTAATAGAAAACCAGCAGTTACTTCGGGGTTTATAGATTTTGTGACAAAAACAACAAATCTTTTTGGAGTGCACCGCAAAACAGCGGTCCCAATCTTTTAGAAAACAACCTTATAAAAAACAGCAAAGGCATATGATATGCCTTTGCTGTTTGGTAGTATTTATAAGTTATACTGATTTCTTTTTAGAAGCTCTTTCACGTTCGTTTTTGTTTAAGATTTTTTTACGTAAACGAATCGATTCAGGCGTTACTTCACAATACTCATCATCATTTAAATACTCAAGTGCTTCTTCCAATGACATTTCACGCGTTTTGCGAATTGTAGATGTCTGGTCTTTATTGGCAGAACGGACATTTGTTAAATGTTTTTCTTTCGTGATATTAACAGTTAAATCATTATCACGATTATGTTCGCCAACAATCATTCCAGCGTATACTTCTGTACCTGGATTAACAAAAATAGTTCCACGGTCTTCTAATCCCATAATTCCATAAGTAGAAGCTTTTCCATTTTCCAATGACACAAGTACACCTTCACGACGTCCACCAACTTGACCTTTAATAACAGGTTCGTAAGCATCAAACGTGTGGTTTATAATTCCGTAACCACGAGTTTGTGTCATGAATTCAGTTGTATATCCAAGCAGTCCACGGGATGGAACTTTGAATTCAATACGCACTTGACCGTTACCATGATTGACCATATCAAGCATTTCACCTTTGCGCTCTCCAAGTGATTCCATAACTGGTCCAGTATATTCTTCTGGAACATCCACTTGAACACGTTCAACAGGCTCACATTTCACTCCATCAATTTCTTTGATGATAACTTGCGGTTGAGAAAGTTGTAATTCAAATCCTTCACGACGCATGTTCTCAATCAAGATAGATAAGTGAAGTTCTCCACGACCTGAAACTGTCCATGCATCGGGAGAATCAGTTGGATCAACACGTAAACTTACATCTGTCTCTAATTGTTTTAACAAACGTTCTTCAATTTTACGTGAAGTAATCGATTTACCTTCACGCCCAACAAACGGACTATTATTAACGAGGAAAGTCATTTGCAATGTTGGTTCATCAATTCTTAACCAAGGCAATGCTTCTGGATGTTCCACTGGGCAGATCGTATCTCCCACATTAATATCTTCCATACCTGAAATTGCAACGATATCGCCTGACTTAGCTTCTTCAATTTCGGTACGCTTCAAACCAATGAAACCAAATAATTTAGTGATACGGAAAGGTTTCTTCGTGCCATCTTCTTTTAGAACTACCACTTGTTGTCCTAGTTTGATGGTACCTCTTACAACACGCCCTACACCAATACGACCAACATAATCATTATAATCAAGTAATGTAACCTGAAATTGTAATGGTTCTTCTTTTGTATCCACTGGTGCCGGAATGTGTTCCATGATGGTCGTGAATACAGGATCCATTGTTTCCTGTTGATCTTCTGGTTCAAGTCCTGAAGTACCATTTAATGCAGATGCATATACAACGGGAAACTCCAATTGTTCATCATTAGCACCAAGTTCAATAAATAAATCTAAGACTTCATCAATAACCTCGGTTGGTCTTGCATTCGGTCGATCAATTTTGTTTAACACAACAATTGGTGTTATCTTTTGTTCTAAAGCTTTTTTTAGAACGAAACGTGTTTGTGGCATTGTTCCTTCATAAGCATCAACTACTAAGGCTACACCGTCTACCATTTTCATAATACGTTCCACTTCACCACCGAAATCGGCATGTCCTGGAGTATCTAAAATATTGATTGTAGTATCGTGATATTTAACAGCAGTATTCTTTGCTAAAATTGTAATTCCACGTTCACGTTCTATATCACCAGAGTCCATTGCTCGTTCATCTACATGTTCATTATCACGGAAAGTTCCGGAATATTTCAACAGTTGATCCACAAGTGTTGTCTTACCATGGTCAACGTGAGCAATAATGGCGATATTACGAATGTCTTCTCTTAATTGCATAAAAAGTACGCTCCTCTATTGTTTACAGGATGATTAACTTGCCAATTATATCATAATTATTACCTTTGAAAAGATGTTTTACTTAAAATTAATAAAATTCTTTCGAAAAATTACTCAAAATAAGCATTATCCCTATGATTTTTCTTTTCCAGTTTCAAATAGAATCTTGAACTTAGCACCGCCTAGTTCAGACCTATCTACGGAGATGGTCCCATTTGATTGCTCGATGATTGCTCGTGCAATGGCTAGTCCTAAACCTGTTTCCCCATTCTTACCTTTTACAAACCGATGGAATATATGGGCTGCTTCTTCTGCTGGCACGCCCTCACCATCATCTTCCACTAACATTTCTATCGTTTGTTTTTTCTTAAAAACCTGTACCCTAACTTTTGAGTTTGCATGTCGGATTCCATTGAAAACAATATTAAGTACTGCCCTTAACATCTTTTCCTCATCAGCAACTATCATAATATTATTTTCCACACTTTGCTCAAAATTAATCCCTTTTTCAGTTATTATAGGAAGTGCACGATCAATAACTTTGTCTATGAGCACTTTTGCATCTATAGGAACCGGTTCAGAATCAGATGGTTCACTATCTAGTTTAGCCAATAATATCATTTCATTTATAATACCTTTTAGCCGGTTTACTTCAGTCACCATCACTTCAAGGCCTTTTTCCCTTTCCTTTTCATCGAAAATGCCATCTTTTATCCCTTCAGCATAACCTTGAATGGTCATTAGTGGTGTCTTCAATTCATGACTGGCATTTTGGAAAAACGTTTGCTGTGAATTCATATATCGTTGGAGTTCCTGTGCCATATCAAACACACCCTGTTCCACCTCTTTGATTTCATCCGTCGCTTTTACACGATCCATTTCATTGAACTTGCGTTTTTCAATTTTTTTCAATTGACTTTTCAATTGTGAAAGCGGTGTTACAAGCTTATTTGTCATAAAATAACTAAGCAATACGGCAGCTACTACTCCTATTAAAAAAACTAGGAATAACCGATTGAAGAAATCCTGTTGGACCATTTCTAAATCATCCATCGGAGTTAACAGTATTAATTCAAGCCCAGAAATATCATAAAATAAAATTCTTGAAGTAACAAACCGCTCATTCCCATATTCCCAAAGCGTTTCATTGGCAGAAAAATCATTCTGTTGAAAGAACTCATTAACGACTGGCAAAGACATTGTAGAAAAGAGCACAGCATCCTGGTTTCTGTCATACATAAATAATTGCAGATTCTGCTCTTTTAGAAACTCATTGAACTGTCTTAAGTCGCTTTCTGTTCCATATTGTTCATTTAAGACGCTTACTAGAAGCTCGCCCGTTTCTTCCAACTGTCGCTGTTCGTCTTGAATGAGCAAGTCCATAATGAGTGAATAAATAACATACCCCGCAGCAGTCATAATGACAATAAGCAATGCTGTAAATGCTGCATTAAGCTGTGATTGAAGTTTCATAATCAGTCCTCATCTTTACGCAGCCGGTAACCAAA
Organism: Oceanobacillus longus; assembly: GCF_042650085.1. Lineage (NCBI taxonomy): Bacteria > Bacillati > Bacillota > Bacilli > Caryophanales > Bacillaceae > Oceanobacillus > Oceanobacillus longus. Next base: position 51,560 of record NZ_JBHSAO010000012.1, read on the forward strand.
TCCCCATACTGTTTCCAGTGGGATATTGTCCATTTTTTTTCGTATCCTTTTAATTAGATCATCTACAGCGCGGTCACTGCCAAAATAATCATTTCCCCATATTTTCATTAATAGTTCCTCTCTGGAAAACGCCCTATTAGGATTTTCACCAAGCAAGAGTAACATATCATATTCTTTTGTTGTTACCTCATATTCTTTTCCCTCAAAGAAAATACGACGGTCATTTTTGTAGATTAAAAGATGATCTACCTTTAATCTATCTTCATCCAGCTCCCTCGGTTTTTTACTAGGTAGGGTTCGTTTAAACAACCTTTTGACTCTTGCAATTAACTCCCTTGGACTAAAAGGTTTCGTCAGATAATCATCTCCCCCTAATTCAAGTCCGAGAATCTTATCAATTTCTTCATCCTTTGCAGAAATAATAATAATCGGTACATCACTTTCATTGCGTATTTTTTTGCAAAATTCATAGCCATCCATCCCAGGCAGCATGATATCTAATACCCACATATCTGGGGGATTGTTTTCCCAAAGTTCCCAGCCTTTTTCAGCAGAGTCCATGATTGTAACTTCATAGCCTTCTTTTCTTAAATATGCTGAAACGATATTTTGGATATTAACGTCATCTTCCACCAAACCAATATGATTATTCATCATCGTATCTTCACCTTTTTCACATTATTTAATTCAAGAAGCTTAATTTTAATGTACTCTTTCTATTCATTTTTACATATCTTATCAAAACTTTACAACCTTACGTGCAATTACACATTTTTTCCACATTTATACCAAATCCTTTCCGCTCTGTCTATTTATAATAAATGTATACTATACAAACGAAGAGGTGATTTATTGATGGATAAATATGAAGAACAAAACGACCGATTCCGTTCTACGACTGATTCGGAAAATATAAAAAATTCACCTGAATCAGGTGAGGAATCCTTGGAGAAAGACGAACAACAAGAAAACTCCTCTTTTCAGGAAACACAACAGAAGGAAGTAAGAAGCAAGAAAGGAAATAGAAACTGGGCAGGTGGAGTATTAGGTGGCCTTGCAGGAGGAATTATATCAGCAATAATTGTCGCTGTTCTGTTTACTTATAATATAATTCCAGTAAATAATACCGGTGGTGAATCCAATTCTACAGAAAGTGAATCAACACCCGAAATTGTAAATACCATTGCAACGGAAGAAGCTGATGTTTCCTCAAATATGGATGAGGTGGCTCAAGCAGTAGTCGGCGTTGTAAACCTTCAGCAACAAAGTGTATGGACAGGAAGTCAGGAAGCTGGGACAGGATCTGGAATTATTTATAAGAAGGAAGATGGAAAAGCATATGTAGTTACGAATCAACATGTCGTTGAAGGTGCCCAGGAGGTAGAAATTATCCTGAATGACGAGGAACGTATACCAGCAACCGTTTTAGGTGGAGATGAATTAACCGATTTAGCAGTTTTACAAGTTGACGGCGAAAAAATAAATACAGTAGCAAATCTTGGATCATCCGAGAATTTGCAAGTTGGAGAAACCGTTCTTGCCATTGGGAATCCATTAGGAATGGAATTCGCCAATACCGTAACTAAAGGGATCATCAGTGGCTTAGATCGCTCAGTACCTGTGGATACCAACACTGACGGCCAGGCCGATTGGGTGACAGAAGTGCTTCAGACGGATGCTGCTATCAACCCTGGTAACAGTGGTGGTGCGCTTGTAAATGCAGATGGAGAAGTTATCGGTATTAACTCCATGAAAATTGCTCAGAGCTCTGTAGAAGGGATTGGATTCGCTATCCCCGTCGATTCTGCCCTTCCTATAATGGAGCAATTGGAAAGTGAGGGGGAAGTTGCACGTCCACTCATAGGTATTAGTACTGCTTCTTTAAATCAAGTACCACCACAATATCGATATGATATTAACCTACCTGATGATGTAGAAGGTGGAATGGTCATAGCTGATGTACAGCAAGGTTCCCCGGCGGACACAGCTGGATTACAACAGTTTGATGTCATTACAAAAATAAATGACCAGGAAGTTACATCACTCGTGGAGTTAAGAAAATATCTTTATACCGAAGCAAATGTGGGTGACAATCTAGAAGTGGAATACATTCGAAATGGAGAACCACAGACAACAACACTGCAATTAGAAGTAATCAACCCACAAAAATAAACAGCAATCCAAAAGGACTCCTTTTCTTTGAAGGAGTCTTTTTGTTAATCTAAATCCTCTTCATACTTATTATGGTTCGGTGTCACCCCGGAGTATTTCCCATGAATATCTGCTGCCAGAAAGTTCTCCACATCCTCCACAGCACCGATTCTTTCATCACTGTTTTCATACATCTCATTATAATGATCCTTATCACCATATAAATCTGACTGGTTATCGGATGTCCCATATCGACTCACTTCCTGCCAAGCATCCTCAGCATCATAGCCAACCTGTTCTTCATCCGTTACTTCATTCGGATTTATGTTTGGGCTGAATACTTTTTCCTCAATCGTCCTTGGTTGATCAAAGGTGTCATTTTTAGCATGTTCCAGACATTTATCTGTAGTTGGGATTGCCTCTAATCGTTCATACTGAATATCTTCTCCACATGTACTACATATTCCATATGTGCCTTCTTCTATCGCATGAATCGATTTATTTATATCTTCCAATTCCTTTTCCGCATGTTCATTTAAGGCAAGATCCTTTTCTCTTTCAAAAAGTTCTGTTCCCGCATCACCTGGATGATTATCATAATTAGATAATTCTCCAACAGACTCCTTGGCAAATTCATACTTCATACCAAAATGATCCTCCACATGTTGAATTAACTCATTTTGCCGATTCATTAAAACAGCTTTACACTTGGATAATTGCTCTTTCGTAATCACGGAATGTCCTCCTCCATATTACTTATGTGCTACTTATACTATGTGTAAAAGCTATATTATGATTCCTGATTCACACTCCCAAATCATGTCAACATGGGGAAAGTTATCCTGAAGAAATGTATCTGAATTTTGCCGGAAACCGATGAGGAATAAAATTCTTTTACGTTGTAATTGCAGGATTTTTGCAGTTTTTTGTAGAATAACACTATATCTTAAAGAAAAAAAGGAGAATCGTTATATGCTTTCGAAAGATACTACAGTTGGATTTATCGGTACAGGTGTAATGGGGAAAAGCATGGCAGGAAACCTGATGAATGCGGGGTACGCTGTGAATGTCTATACACGAACAAAGGACAAAGCACAGGATTTAATTGACAATGGCGCAAAATGGATAGACACGGTTGCTGAGCTGGCTTCTTCTTCGGAGGTAATTATCACGATGGTTGGCTATCCATCAGACGTCGAGGAAGTCTATTACGGACATGCCGGTATTCTAAATAATGCCCAAGCCGGATCTTTCACTATTGATATGACTACTTCAAAACCTTCATTGGCAAAAGAAATTTATGAGAAAGCAAAAGAAAAGAAGATATCCGCACTGGATGCACCCGTTTCTGGTGGGGATATTGGCGCCAAGAGTGGTAAGCTTGCCATTATGGTCGGTGGTGAAGAGGATGCCTACACAAGCCTCCTACCACTCTTTGAAGTAATCGGTGAAAATATTATATTGCAAGGAGATGCAGGTGCTGGCCAATATACAAAAATGGCAAACCAAATCACGATTGCTTCCAATATGATAGGTGTTTGCGAATCCATTATGTACGCAAAAAAAGCTGGTCTGAATCCCGAACGTGTCCTTGAAAGTATAACGACTGGTGCTGCAGCAAGTTTTTCTCTTTCTAAACTAGCGCCACGCATGCTGCAAGGCGATTATGCTCCCGGTTTCTATGTAAAGCATTTCATTAAGGATATGACGATTGCACTTGAATCTGCAGAAGAACTAGGTTTAGCCACACCAGGCTTATCGCTGTCATTAAAATTATACAAAGAACTCGCTGAAAGTGGGGAAGAAGACAGCGGTACCCAAGCTTTAATCAAGCTTTTTGAATAGTTTAATATGTTTTATTTGAAGCGGGAGTTTAGTCATCCCGCTTTTCTATATATTCCTGCACGATAAATGCTAAGTCATCATTGCCAAATAATTGTAAAATGTTCAAAACAGTTTGATCTGGAATATCTTCGGATTCATTTGCAGGCACAGTTAACCCCAGTACTTCTAACATCGTACTGTTTTTTATCTGGCCAGGATATGCTTTCTCGTATAAGATTACCGGATCAAGCTCATTATTAATGCACCATTGTGAATAAATTAAGATCATCATTCTTTCATCTTTTTGATAATTCTCGATCACTTGCTTTTCCCTTTCTTTTTCTTCCATATTATTCATCCCCTTTTCGTAATAGAAATACCCACATGAAGGTTAATGCCTGTTTTAGTTTTAAAGGTAAATTTTCGTACTTATCCCTTTGAACGCCTTCTTTATATACCCCAAGACCATCTACATATTTGAGTTTTAATTCTAATGCCAATGCATTAAATTCCCAGGGCATCATTGTATTACAAATCACCTTTTCACCCAACAGACGTGGATAGCTGTTTGCACGTGGTCCGGCCGTTGGTCCAAGTATTCCGGTGCAGATAAGTCCATTGTTCTTCACTACACGTTGTAATTCCTTTAATGCATGTAGCGGATCTTCCACCCATTCCAACACATTAATCGCAATAATTGCATCAAAATAATTGTCCTCAAATGGAAGCTCATTAACATCCCCCTGCTTGAAGGACATGTTCTCTCCCCGCATTCTGGATTGTGCTAGCTGAATCATTTCATTCGACAAATCTACTCCAGTAACACAATAGCCTGCACTACATAATTTAAAACTGCCGTATCCATCCCCACAACCAATATCGAGAATTTTACTCCCTTGCTCCAAATGTTCCGACAACAATGGTATAATATCTTTTCTACTCCCATTCTCCCACATATCCATACTTTTTTTATTCCAAAAGTCTGCCCGTTTATCCCATTCATTTTCCGCTACAGATTTCCAGTTAAATGAAGTCATTATGGTCCCCCATTTCTTTAGTAATGCCTCTTACTCAACCAGCTTATATAACCAAAAAAAGACTTATCCCATAGATGAGACAAGTCTTTATAAATTACTATATATTACAGACGTGTAACGTTTGCAGCCTGTGGTCCACGGTTACCTTCTACAATTTCAAATTCAACTTCCTGACCTTCTTCAAGCGTTTTGAATCCGTCAGCTTGAATTGCTGAGAAATGTACGAATACGTCATCTCCATCTTCGCGTTCGATAAAACCGAAACCTTTTTCTGCATTAAACCATTTTACTTTACCAGTCATTTAAATGACCTCCTTATACAATATCGTGCAAAGTAATTGAATCATATATACTTTTACACCGTCTTGAACAAGAGATCGTAAAGTATTATATTCAAACTTCAATTTCCTTCTGCTATTTTAACTTTAACTTTTTTCAAAAAAAAATGCAAGCGTTTATATGTTAATTTTTGATAAAAACAATAACTTTTTAAAGCGGATACATTTTGCACATATTCTACTTCTAGGTCATAATAAAACGATAGGGAAAAGTCATGATTTATATACTTTACGAAAGGATTGCAGCTACTGAAAACGCCTTTCCAGCTTAACAAAAAAATCCCTGAAATTACAAACCCTGATCTATTTATTCGTATGCTTTGTTGTATTAATATCTTAAGTTCATGTATATGATTTCTGTCCTTAGTCTCTCCAATACATTAACTATAAATTGTACCAGGATCACCAATTACTTCTTGGAGATCCCGGTTCAAACCTTAACTAGAGTGATTACAGAATATCTAAGCTGGCAACGATGGCAACTAGAAGTTGTACTAGCAATTGGATATTAATTGAGACGTCTGTATCGATTGTAGTAATCTGTACATTTTTAGAACCTTCTACAATTGTTTTTTGATGATTGGACTGTCTTGTCTTGGAAACTTGGTTGAAGTCTTGCATGACATCCTTTGCCCGATTAGAGTCCCCAATTGTTATACTAAGAACCACAGCGATTGCAACCTGAATACCAAGCTGCAGGGAAACTGCTGCTTGCGTATCTGTAGTAGTAACATCAATGCATTCCGAATCCTTGATGATAATCCATTCATCTGATACTTGTTTAATCGTATCATGCTGTACAGCCTCTTGGTCAACATCAGCCTTCTCATCTCTATCATCACAATGATCTAAAGCACGCCATTCTTTAAGCTGTGTCATTCAATACACCTCTTTTCAAAATTTATTTTGTTCTATAAAATATCGACAATAACGATTAGCGCCACTAATAACTGCAATAAAACTTGAATATTGACTGCCAGGTCTGTATCCGTCGTTCTTACATTTGCACCCTTCGTATTATAGATATAGATTTTCTGTCTATTTGTTTGCGTCATATCAAATTGTTGCATTAACTCTTGGGAGACTGCTTCACTTGTATCGGAATCTCCAATTGTAATTCGAAGAACCAACGCAATGGCAAGTTGTAAACCTGCTTGTAGTGAAACACCTGCCTGTGTATCTGTCGTATTAATCACGATATCACAGGATTCCTTCACCCAGATTAGTTCTGCTGACTCTTGCTCCATAAATGAGAATTGTCCAGCCTCTTGGGAAACAGTTGCATCATGATCATGGTGATGGTTCGTGTTGTCGTTAAAATCAAATTCGGGGCTGCGGCTTGATTCGTTTCTGCATCTTCCATCACATTTATGACCGCAATTGCACCTACCCCGACCTTCCGTATTATCTAAATAGAAATGTTTACTTCTTCGGTTATGAGCATTCGTATCTCTGTCACTTCTATAAATCGCCATATTGACACTCCTTTCTTTGGTTATAGGATAATTTATGGTTTTTTCAACTAGAAGATTGTACACATGCACTAGTATTTTAATAAATAAAGAAAACACCTATTTTTAGGTGTTTTCTCTATGTTTTATTCACTTGTATGATTTTTGTTTTTATTATTAAATTTATCAACCTGCTCCTTCAAGTCTTCTACCATGTCTTTTAGCATTTGTTTTTGTTCATCAGACAAATTCTTCTTTAATTCGTCCGGTTTAATTCCATTTTTCTTAAATATACTATCGACCATAAGATCAACTACTTTTCCAGGGACTTGATTAGATGAATCGCTCATTTTCTATCCACTCCTTTCAATATAGTTTATAGTATGGTATTTAACTAGAAATTGACTATGCTGTTGTCTATACTTCCTTTGGCCGTCACATTCAGATTTAGAATTTAAAATGGAAATATAGGAATCCATACAGGTAAGAACGGTAATGCTAAGAGACGAAGATGATATTGAAAATATTTTTTAGCCGTGGTAAAATAATCTCTTGCAAGATAAAAAATAAATATCGACTACCAACCATTTATATCTTGCAAATATGAATGAACAGGTGGTAATGAAAATGGAAAGCAATGCAAATTATCAGGTATTATTGTATTACAACTATGTGCATATTGAAGATCCCGAAAGCTATGCAGCTGAGCATCTCAAGTTTTGTAAAGAACTTGAACTAAAGGGTCGAATCTTAGTAGCTAATGAAGGAATCAATGGTACCGTTTCAGGGACTGTTGGACAAACACAGAAGTACATGGATGCAATGCACAATGATCCACGCTTTGCAGATATGGTATTTAAAATTGATCCACACGAAGGGCATGCCTTTAAGAAAATGCATGTACGTCCACGTAAGGAATTGGTTACGCTTCGATTAGAAGATGATATAAATCCACACGAAGTTACAGGGCAATACCTGGAACCTCAAGATTTCTACGAGGCAATGCAGGATGAAAACACAGTCGTTTTGGATGCCCGTAATGATTATGAATATGACCTGGGCCATTTCCGTGGTGCCGTTCGCCCTGATATTGAAACATTTAGAGATTTACCAGATTGGGTACGTGAAAATAAGCATATTTTAGAAGGTAAAAAAGTTCTCACGTACTGTACAGGTGGAATCCGCTGTGAAAAATTTTCAGGTTGGCTTGTAAAAGAGGGCTTTGAAGATGTTGCACAATTACATGGTGGAATTGTAACTTATGGTAAAGATCCAGAAGTTAAAGGTGATTTATGGGATGGGAAATTATATGTTTTTGATGAACGTATTTCTGTTCCCGTTAATCGAAAGGAACACGTTGTAGTCGGCGTAGATTATTTCGATGGACAACCCTGTGAACGCTATATAAACTGCGCAAACCCTGAATGTAATAAACAAATTCTTTGCTCAGAAGAAAATGAGCATAAATATATAAGAGGTTGCACGCATGAATGTCGCGTGAGCCCTCGCAACATGTATGTTAAAGAACACAATCTTTCTGCAGAAGAAGTCGAGTCAAGACTGGCACTACTTGGAGAAAGTATGAAGCAAGAAGCATAATGACAGAGACGGCCTGACCCTAGGGCCGTTTTTGTTTTGCCCTTTTTATGTTTTAGAAATGAATAGTAGGGAATATTTTTTACATAACGCAATCAAAATTCACAGGAGGTAATTATAAATGGCTAAACACATTATTGGCGCTTACAACTCAGAGGAGGAAGCGGTACAAGCAATTGGTGAATTTAAATTGGCAGGTTACAAGACAGAAGATCTTACTATTCTTACAAATCGTAATACAAATACCAAAAATCATGACTTGGAAAGTTACACAGATGTAACGATAGAAAAGGGGCCATATACCCCAGAGGATGCTTCATTTTTTGATAAGATTAAGAAAGTATTTAAAGACGAGGGCACACTAAATATTTCACCTTATGAGCAATTAGTTAATCATGGGGTAGACCGTAAAGACGCTGAGAAATATACTACCAACGGAAAATCATTTAAGCTTTATTTACTATCCGATGAGTTACTTGGGATATCCCCAACAGATAGTGCTTTTCATCATAATCCCGAATTATCGACTAACCTTGATGAGAATATGAAAAAAAACTTATAATAGGAACAACAACACATGTAAGATAGATAAGAAGACTGTCCATAAATGGACAGTCTTCAGTATATACATAATGTAAACTATTTCTTATAGCAAACATACCATTCATCCGCGATATTTTTCATCGAAACACCTCGGTATCCTGTCATTAATATTGCTTGCTGTCTTTCAATATCTCCCATTTTAATATCTATTTCTTTTGTAGGGTCGGTTTGGGCTTCTTTGTTCAGATCTTTTTTAAATACATAGCGGAGCTTCCCACCGAATTTCTCTTTTAGCACAGCTATCTCCATACCAAGCGCAAATTTATCTTTTAAACTTGCTATATTAAAAGGCGCGACTGTTGCAAGGATATACCGATACCGATTGTCATCTATATTGTTTACTAGTATTTTCCCCATGTATGTCTGTAAGCCATTTCCTCGATAATCTGGGTCTACATTGGAAATTTCAGAGTAAATAATCGTTCCAAATTGTTCTTCTGGAAGACCAATATCGGCACCTAGACCTTCTTCATCCTTTTCAGGTGCCAGCATTGCACGAAAGGCAATCATTCTTTCATCCACAAACACGCCAATCATTAAATTACGATCCTTAAGAATAGTTGAAAACTCTTCGGTCGTAAGTGGCTGCAAAACATCGGGTTCAGGAAGCCCCTGTACAACCTTACTTTGCAATTTAATTACTTCGGGCAAATCTTTCATCGTTAAGTACCGAACATAAAAATTTATTCCATTATCAAGTTTTCCTGTTGTCAAATACATATTTATTCCATAATCCTTTCTGTATAGAGTTACAGCTTAAAATAATTAACTCAACGTTGTATCAATAAAATAAGTCAATTAGATAACTTGGTTAAACTTAGAATGATTCTAATAATTCCTTGATAACCTTGGTAAAAAATTAGGCTGTTATCGTAATGTTTATTGCTTTTTAATCATCACAGAGTTGAGACAAATTGCGAGCTAACTACTAGCTGATATCCAAAATCGTGTGCTTCTATCGCCGTCCGTGATCGCTCTGGGCGGATGCTTTCCGCGGGCACGGCCTCAGCCCCGAAGAGAAAACCACTCTTCTGGTCTTCGGACACGTGCTGTTCCCGCAGGAGTCACCGCCCACAGCGATGCCGGACTGGTGAAGCTTTATGACGATTTTAGCTACCCCCCGTTAATGTAGTTATCGTCAGCAACCTTCTAACTAGCTCTGGGAAATATACGGAGACTCCAACGGGAAGAGAGGCTCACCAGCCGCCCGCGAACCGCAAGTATATTTCCCAGAGCGGTCGCCGAAGCTTCTATATACTATTAGAAATAACCAGCAGTTACTTCGTAGCATTCCTGTAGAACGCTAAATTTAAGGTTTGAAAAAAATAGAGCCCCTCGGTAAGA
>NZ_JBHSAO010000013.1:0-30235 GCF_042650085.1 Oceanobacillus longus
AGTGGTTTGAAATCCTGCGAATAAGCGAGCATTTAAGAGTAAATTGAATCTATCTGAGGGAGTTTATATAAAATACGATGATAAAAGCAAGAAAATTAACGCCAAAAGAGCATTGGAATTTCGATGTGTCTAGACTGTTACGCGCAAGCAGTTAATCCAAAGTCATCTTCTTGTTTAGTGTTATTTCCAGCCCTCTTACCAAGGCTTATTTGTCCATTTCACTCTGCGAAAGTTAAGTAATTAATTAATCAAATCGCTTATACTGGTGGTTCAATATTTTGACTTATAAATTTCAAATTGTTATAATCTTTCCATAAAGGAGGAGTTTATGTGTCTATTTATAATTATACCGCAAGTACAATTCAAGGCGCGGAAAAACCCCTATCTGATTATAAAGGGAAAGCAATGCTGATTGTTAATACTGCGAGCGAATGTGGATTTACTCCACAATTAGAAGGATTACAAAAACTATACGATAAATATAATGATCAAGGTTTAGAAATATTAGGATTTCCAAGCAATCAATTTGGCAATCAGGAACCAGGTACAGACTCCGAAATAGCTAACATTTGCCAAAGAAACTATGGCGTTACTTTCCCTATGTTCAGTAAGATTGATGTTAACGGAGAGCATGCACATCCATTATTTAAACATATGACTTCAGAAAAAAAGGGGCTTTTAGGAGGCCAGATTAAATGGAACTTCACCAAATTTCTAGTGGACAAAGAAGGTAATATTGTGGACCGGTTTGCTCCACAGAAAAAACCTGAAAGTCTCGAAAAAAATATTGAAAAATTACTGAACGTTTAAAATAACCCCCTCCAACACATGTGGAGGGGATTATTTTTATAGCACCTTATCCAAAAAGTCTATAGCCCTGGTTGTTTTCGGTTTGTCGAAAAATTCCTTAGGATTCCCTTCCTCCATGAGGACACCATCATCCAAAAATAAAACTTTATCAGCTACTTCTTTCGCAAAGTTCATTTCATGTGTCACGATTACCATTGTCATACCCGTATCTACAAGATCCTTCATAACATCCAGCACTTCTTTAACCATTTCAGGATCAAGTGCTGAAGTTGGTTCATCAAACAACATAATCTCTGGATCCATCGCAAGTGCCCTCGCAATAGCTACACGCTGCTTCTGGCCACCAGATAGACGGTTTGGATAAGCATCTTCTTTATCAGTTAAACCAACTTTTGCAAGAAGCTCCTTACCATTTTTCAATGCAGTTTCTTTTGATTGTTTCTTAACCTTTTGCGGTGCATACGTAACATTTTCCAACACCGTCATATGCGGGAATAAGTGAAAATGTTGAAATACCATTCCAATATTTTTCCTAATTTCCAACTTATCAACTTTGCCATCTGTTATATTTACATCTTTAATATAAATTTCTCCGCTTGTTGGTTGCTCCAAAAGATTCAGGCAGCGCAAAAAGGTAGATTTACCGGAACCAGACGGTCCAATTACCGTAACAACTTCTCCCTTATTAATTGTTGTGGAGATATCTTTAAGTACTTCATTTTTGCCAAATACTTTTGTTATATTCGAAGCTTTAATCACTCTGTCTCATCCTCCGTTCCACAAGCGCACCAATTTTAGTGAGAATGAAAACCATTACCCAATAAATTAATCCTGCAAATAGGAGTGGTTCAAAATTCGCATATAGATCAGCACCAACAATTTGGGCCCGCCGCATTAGATCAAGATACCCGATGGTAGATACAATTGCTGATTCTTTTGTTAATGTAATAAATTCATTCATCAATGCAGGCAGTATATTTTTGAATGCCTGCGGAAGAATGATATTGAGCATCATCGGACGATATGGAACACCGAGCGCTTCCGCTGCTTCTGTTTGTCCTTTATCCACTGCCATAATTCCTGCACGAATAATTTCAGATACATATGCTGCAGAATTTAAACCAAATGCCAATATTGCAGATAAAAATGCGGAGATATCATAACCAGTCAATTGAGGTACTGCAAAATAAATAATCATTAATTGCAAAATAAGTGGTGTACCTCTGAATATTGATGTATATGCATCCGCAAACCATTTCAATAGTGGTATTTTAGTAATTTTACACATTGCTAAAATTGTACCAAGAATAAAACCTACAACTATTGATATACTTACAAATTTTAATGTTGCCCCTATTCCTTCCAACATAAAAGGAATATAAGGCACGATTTGAGTAAAATCCAAATTCATGCCCTATCACCTCGTTTCTCTTGATGCTATTTTATTCTGATTCGGTTAACCATTTTTCTTTTAATTCATTTAATTGACCACTGGATTCAATTTCTTCCAATGCAGCATTTACTTCTTCAACTAATTCGCTTCCTTTAGGGAATGCGATTGCCATACCTGGTGAAACTGTAGTAGGATCATCGAAACCAACAAATCCTTGTGACTCAATATACCCTTTTGCTACTTCTTTATCCATATACATTACATCGATACGATTCGAGTTAATTTCCTGAACCATAATTCCGGCATCATCTACTTTTTTAACTTCAAACCCATATTCTTCACTTAATTGATCTGCACCTTCTTCTTGTATCGTCCCAAGCTGAACACCGACTTTTTTTCCTTCAAGCTCTTCAAGTGCTTCGATTGGTTCTTCCGCTTTTGTTACAAACATTTCTCCTGAACGATTATACTCACTAGAAAAGTCCACATTTTCTTTACGTTTTTCAGTTGCACTCATACCAGCCATTACCATGTCCACACGTTCTGCCTGTAAAGCTCCAATTAATCCATCAAAACTCATGTCTTCTATTTTCAGTTCATAGCCTAGTTCCTCGGCAATAAGCTGAGCCAATTCAATATCAAATCCTTCAAAATTTCCTTCTGTATCACGTGATTCGAATGGTGGGAAATCTGCTGAAGTAGCCATTGTTAATACTTCTTTTTCCTCTGAGTCTCCTGAATCTTCATTAGAATCTGTATCTGTCTCGTTGCTACCGCCACATGCTGCTAAAAACATAATCAATAAAAATGCTGTAATTAATTTACCAAATGAGAATTTCATGTGTTTTATCTCTCCCTATTTTAAATTAAGTTATATTTTACCTTTATTCTTTACAAAAGACTTCTTTATGATGACTGTGAAAATTCCTCTTGTATTGCTTTAAATAATGCTTTATCTGTTAAAACATCAAAACCAGTTTGAGCTAATGAGAGTGCTCCATCGTGAAGTGCCTGTTTCCCTTCTTCTGTTACCGTTTGTTCAGCAAATTGTGTTGTATGATGGATTAAACCGGGCTTATTCATTCCTATATAAGGGTGAATTGCAGGGACAACCTGACTGACATTCCCCATGTCAATGGAACCATACGATTCTTTTGCAGGAAGGACCGGATATTTACTAGTAAGCTTCAAGTTTTCTGTATATCTATCAGATAACACTTGATTCGTTATCATATTATCATAACTTAATTCATAATTCGAGACCTCCAGTGATGCCCCTGTCATTAATGCTGCCCCTTCTGCAATATTTTTTACCTTTTTAACAACTTCATCTAGGTATTCTCTATCTTTGGCCCTCACATAAAATTGCGCTGTAGCATTATCTGGAACAACATTTGCCGCCTGACCACCTTCCGATATGATTCCATGAATCCTAACATCGGAAGTTACGTGCTGTCTGAGAGCATTTATTCCATTAAATAGTTGTATCACACTATCTAATGCGTTAATACCTTGTTCAGGAGATGCAGCTGCATGGGCGGATTTCCCTGAATAACTGAACTGTATAGCATCCATTGCAAGTGATTCTCCGCTCTCATTGGAAACGTCTCCAGGATGAACGATCATCGCTACATCAATATCATCAAAAGTTCCTTGCTCACTCATTGGTACTTTAGCTCCATTCGTTTCTTCGGCAGGTGTGCCCAGTACGATAACACTTCCTCCCGTTTCTTTGACTAATTTACTGAGTGCGACGCCCGCTCCAGTGCTCATTGTTCCAATCAGATTATGCCCACAACCATGTCCTACCCCAGGCAATGCATCATATTCTGCCAAATATGCAATCTTCGGTCCCGGTTTTTCGCTATGAAATTCCGCCTTGAAAGCTGTCGGCCGTTCAACAATTCCCGTTTCAATTTCAAAATCATGTTTTTTGAGAAAGTCTGTAAGGACCTGCATAGACTTGAATTCCTGATCTCCCAGTTCGGGATTCTCATATAATTGTTTACTCATTTTCCAAAGATCATGAATAATATTATCTATCGCTTGATTTAATTGTTTTTTCATCGTTGCCTCCATTGATTATGTATATTTATAAGTTTATATGTATATTTATAACATATATTCACTAGATAACGCAATAGGTTTTTATATAGATCGTATTTTCCGAGGAGTCAGTCAATTTAATTCGCTCTTTACTTGATTAAAACGAACAAACTACATGTCACTTGCTCGTTTTAATCAAGAAAAGGAGCACTGTCATAGCAGTGCTCTTTTCCAAAATTAATATGCTTTTGCCCAGTAAACCATTTCTTTTGCTTCCTTACCACAGCATACACATGTATCTGCTACTGTCTCCTGTTCAAATGGAATACAGCGGGAAGTTGCTGTTGTTTCCTCTTTAATCTTCTCTTCACAAGCAACATCTCCACACCACATTGCTTTAATGAATCCACCTTTTTGATCAAGCGTTTGTTTAAATTCTTCCATATTTGTTGCAACACTTGTCATTTCATTGCGGTGGTCCAATGCCTTCTGGTATAAATTGGACTGAATTTCTTCCAATAATAAAGGAAGGCGCGCTTCCAAATCATGGAGTGCTACAAATTCTTTTTCACCCGTATCACGACGAACGAGAACAACTTGCTCTTTTTCAATATCTTTTGGTCCCATTTCAATTCGAACTGGGATACCTTTCATTTCGTATTCATTGAATTTCCATCCTGGCATTTTATCGCTGCCATCGATATCTACACGGACGAGATCCTGTAATTGATCACGTAATGTGTAGGCCTTATCCAAGACGCCTTCTTTATGCTGGGCAATCGGAACAATCATTGCCTGTGTTGGAGCAATCCGTGGTGGTACTACTAATCCACGGTTATCACCATGAACCATGATTAATGCACCCATGATTCTTGTTGAAAGTCCCCATGAGGTTTGATGAGCAAACTGACTTTCCCCGTTTTCATCCAAATACGTAATATCAAAAGCTTCAGCAAATCCGGAACCGAAATGATGTGACGTACCCGATTGCAATGCTTTTCCATCATGCATCAAGCTTTCAATAGTTAAAGTATATTTCGCCCCTGCGAATTTTTCTTTATCGGTTTTACGACCCTTCAGCACTGGAACCGCAAGGTAGTTTTCTACAAGGTCAGCATAGACACCAAGCATTCTGTCTGTTTCCTTTGCTGCATCTTCATCTGTTGCATGTGCAGTATGACCTTCCTGCCAGTGGAACTCAGATGAGCGCAGGAACGGACGTGTTGTTTTTTCCCAGCGAACGACATTTGCCCATTGGTTATAGAGCTTTGGTAAGTCACGATAGGAATGAATATTTTTGGAATAGTAATCACAGAAAAGTACTTCAGAAGTAGGACGGACAGCTATTCGCTCCGCTAGCTCCTCATCTCCACCATGTGTTACCCAAGCTACTTCCGGTGCGAATCCAACAACATGGTCTTTTTCCTTTTGCAGAAGGCTCTCAGGGATGAACATTGGGAAAGCAACATTCGAGTGGCCTGTTTGCTTAATTTTGCGATCGAGCTCATCTTTTATATTTTCCCATATGGCATAGCCGTATGGCTTAATAATCATTGTTCCGCGTACCTGTCCGTAATCAACTAAATCAGCCTGTTTTACTACATCTGTATACCACTGAGCAAAGTCATCTTCCATTGCAGTAATTTTTTCTACAAATTGCTTGTTCTTTTTACCCAAACCGAACACCTCATTTTATTCATATTTGATTAATATTTAAACACAAAAAAATCCTCCATCCGAAAAGGGACCGAGGTCTGGTGGTACCACCCTTGTTTGCAAAGGATTGTCCTTGCACACTTAGCTTGATAACGGTTATGAACCGCGCACATCTTAAGGCAATCATTTGCTTTTCCGATGGCGAACTCAGGAGGCAGGTTCTAATTCATGTCTTTGGAAATTCACAGCGTCCATTTCCTCTCTTGAAAAGACAAATTAATTATACTAATCCTCTTCAACGTTTCCTATATGTACTAAATATATAGACTCTAATTTAGAAAGTCAAGCGTACTCGGCGATTCGCATTTCACTCATTAAAAATCGATCTTTCCCTTCTCCGGCACTCCCAAAAAGGTCATATCGTTTTCACTATAATCGGATATGCTTCACCATATTTTCTTTCAGCAATATGATAGGTTGGTCCAACAATATCAGTATATGAAAATCCATATTCAATTGCTGTTGTTACGAAGCTTTTAGCAAGATAAACCGCCTCTGCAACTGGCTTTCCCTTCGTAAGATAAGCGGTAATTGCTGCAGAGTACGTACACCCTGCTCCACTCGTATTAACGGTATCGATTCGAGGAGCCTCAAAGGTAGTGAGCGTCTCCCCATCATACAATACATCAACTGCGGGTCCAGTTAACCTTCCGCCCTTTACCAACACATACTTGGATCCAAGAGCATGTAAGTCAACCGCGGCTTGCTCTAAATCTTGAAGTGTATGCAGTGGCCTGTCCCCCAGAAGAACCGATGCCTCAGGTATATTTGGTGTAATCATCCTTGCCAACGGAATAAGTTTACTTTTCAAGGCATGAATTGCATCGTTCTCCAACAGTTTGGAATTCATTTTCCCTACCATTACCGGATCGACCACAATCGTTTTAATCTCTGAATCCTTAATCAAGCCTGCAACCGTTTCAATAACTTCCTTCGTAAACAACATTCCTGTTTTTAATCCATCCGCACCAACTTGTTGTATCGCAGTATAAAACTGAGCCTCAATTGCTTCCATCGTTTGTGGATGTACATTTTTATTTGTCTCTGGATGACGACCTACGATAGCCGTCACAACGCTCATACCATAAACATCCAATTCCTGAAATGTTTTTAAATCTGCCTGGATTCCAGCACTGCCACCCGCAGCCGAACCCGCAATGGTCATCACTCTTGATGGATAATTCATTGGAAAGAATCCTTTCTTTTTACCATTTAGAATAAAACTAAGATAAAGAACCAAATAATCATTACAACTTGAATCACTACTTTTGCAAATGTACCACCTAGAAAACCAAATAACGAACCGATTGATGCCCGGAAGGCTTCTTTTGCAGTTCTCTTTTGTACCATTTCAATGATAAAAACAACAATGAATGGAACGTAAATAATTCCGAATGGTGGTGTAATGAAAGAACCAATAATTACCGCTACTGCTGCTCCACGTTCACCCCACTTGCTTCCGCCATATTTCTTCACAAAGTAACTGTTGGCAATAATATCCGCAACAATGAGCAGAATCGTAAATACAAACATCACTATCCAAAATAATGTATTTAGTTCTGTTCCGTTCAATACAAATTGATACAGGAAGAACCCTACCCATAATACAAGCACCGATGGAACAATCGGAAAAACGATTCCAGCAAAACTTAAAATAAATAGTACACTAATAATAATCCAAATTATGACGTCTAACATAATATTCCAATCACCCTTCAAAAGCTAAGATTAATGGATTAACTTCAATTTAGTATATCGTAATTCGGTTTTGAAAGGGAAGGAATATACTTTACCTTATACATTTGTAATATCATTGAAATTGATAATACGATCACTTACTCGCTTCAATAATTGATAATCGTGACTGACCGCAAGTACACCGAGATTCCTCTCTTTGGCTAACTTTAAAATTGTTTTCCACAGATGCGCCTGTGAGATGGAATCAAGCATTGTCGTTATCTCGTCTGCAATAAGATATTTTGTATTACCGTGAAGCGAACGGGCTACTGAAAAACGTTGTAATTCCCCACCAGATAACTCACTTGGCCAACGTGACAACCACTCCTGCTTCATCTTTAAATCATGAAGTAACTCGCTTTCCGCCATCCCACTCTCTGCCAAAACCTTTTTCATCTGCCACTTGGGATTTATTACTTTTTCAGGATGTTGCCAAACTAATTGAACCGGATGCATTAATGAATCAAAATTTGTTTCGCCATTTACTGTCACCGTACCTGTATTTGATTTTAAATATCCAGCAATAATTTGTGCCATTGTTGATTTACCTGATCCACTATACCCATGTAATCCAACTATTTCACCAGGATTCACCGTTAATTCAAGATCTTCAAAGAGATAGGGATTTCTTCCATAACGGTAACTTATTCCTTTTACAACAAGCTTTTGCTCATCACTATAAGATATTTTTCTGTCCTTCATCTTCTCAAAGTCAGTAATAAATTCATTTTGAGGCAAGGCATTCCAAAGGTCTTTCGTATAGGAATGACTTAACCTTTCCCCTTTCCCACTAAAATCTTCAGAATTCGCAATTTCAATTGTTCTACCTTCATGAAAAACAGCTATTTTATCTGCAAATTTTAATGCCGTATTTATATCATGTGTGATAAACAGAATGCCTTTTCCATCCGAAGCTAATTGTTGAATATTTCTTACTGTCTCCTGAAGCACTCTCGGATCCAATCCAGGTGTTGGTTCATCCGCTATAATTAAATGAGCATTGCTGGCCATCGCAGTTGCTGCCAAAACCCTTCTAGCCATTCCACCGGATAGTTCAAATGGATACTTTTGACCGGTTTCTATCGGCAATCCAATCTCGCCGAATATAGCTTCCTGAACTTCCTTTTTATCTCTGGTTCGAATGACTGATTGCACTTGTTTTCCAGTCTTTATCAATGGATTGAGTGCATTAACAGATTGGGGGATAAGTGAGATTTCCTTTCCACGTAGTCGAATCTGCTTATTGTGAGTTAGCACTTCTCCTTTGTATTTTAATGTTCCATTAAGTATTACATTGTCAGGAAGTATACCAAGAACCGCATTTGCCAGTAGACTCTTTCCTGATCCACTGGCACCTACAACCGCTACAATTTCCCCTTCATCGATGGTTAAATTTAATTGGCGTATAACATCCATTTTGGTTTCTCGCAAACCTTTTTCATATCGACGAAAAGAGAGGGAAAATTCTTTTACCTCAAGCAACGGGTTTTTATCTTTTGTTGTTTTCATTCTAGTAGAATCCCCTCTTTCTCACCTCTGTCCATGAAATGGATCAAGTAATCTCTTTAAATTTTTACCTAGCATATCAAACAAAGCTACCATGATTAATAATGAAAGACCCGGAAAAAATGCCAACCACCACATTCCGGTTGACAAGTAACGCATTGACTCGGATAAAATGACTCCGATTGCAGGTTGTTCGGTGGATAACCCAAAACCGAGAAATGTGATAGCAGCCTCATGTAAAATCGCGTGCGGAAACAATAAAATAAAACCGATGAAAACCTGTGGAACTAGATGAGGCAATAAATGCTGCCTTGCAATCCACCACCTCGATTTCCCCAACCGTTGAGATACCCCTACATATTCTGCACTTATTATTTGCAGCATCTCAGCTCGCAACAAGCGAGTCAGGCTTGGCCAGTGTGTAAACGCAAGGCCTATCACTACGCCTTTCATTCCACCACCCATTGCAAAGGAAATCAATATCAAAAGAACAATGTGAGGAACACTAAGGAATAAATCGATAAGCCAAGTAACTAGATAATCGACTTGCTTATTCCAAGAAGCCAATAAGCTTAAAAGTAAAGCAATACCAGCACTCAACGAAGCTGCAAGTAACCCTACTCCCATACTTAGTGTTAAACCCTTTAAAGTGCGTGACAGCATGTCCCGTCCAAGCCAATCTGTCCCGAAGAGATGATCTAGGGAAGGGGCACTATTTTTCATTGCCAAATTTACAGAAAGCTTGTCTGCGTCGATAAGTATCCCACTTATTACCATTCCAAATAGAAAAATCACTGCCAGAACAATAATAGCTAGTGTTTGCTGTCTAAGATTTAATAGTTGAATTCGTCCCCTCATCAGATATCATCCTTTCTAATGCGAGGATCAATAACGTTATACAATAGGTCAGCAATTAAGTTTCCTGTGAAGACAAAGATCGTACTAAATAATACAATTCCCAATAATAGCGGAATATCGCCACCTAGACCCGCTTGCACAACTGCCTGTCCAAGACCCGGATAAGAAAATACTTGTTCCGCCAAAACCGCTCCGCCAAAAAGTTCTCCAAATGAAGCAAAATGCAATGAGATAGCCGGAAGTGAAATATTCCGCAAACCGTGATTCCATAACAAGGTAAAACCTCGCTCCCCTTTAGCTTTTGCGAAACGAACATACTCACTTTCAAGGACTTCAATCAACTTCTGTCTAGTATGCAACGCAACATTTGCAACACCAGCAATACTCAATGTCAATGCAGGTAAAGCTAAGTGTCGTAACCGTTCAAAAAGCGAAACTTTCTCTGCCAATATTCCGGCAGGTGATCCAAGCCCAATCGGAAACCAACCAAGCCAAACGGAAAACAGCATGAGTAATAATAATCCGAGCCAAAATGCCGGCGTTGATGCAAGCAGAAAGCAATATCCTTTAATCAATCGGTCTATCCAGGTTCCTTCTTTCGTACCTGCAATAATACCTAGTAAAAAGCCAAACAGGCCTGAGAGTATCCAGGCCATACCCATTAATGCTAAAGATGCCAGGAAACGTTCCCCAATCGTCTCAACAACCGAGCTTCGATACAACAGGGAGGTACCCAGTTCTCCCTGTAGTACATTTCCCCCCCAATTTAAAAATTGTTCGAGTTTTGGTTCGTTTAATCCCCAGTAATCCGCAATATCTTCACGCTGCTCGGGACTAACTCTAGTCATATCTGCACCAATATAAGATTGCACAGGATCTATTGGTGAATAACTAATCAATGTAAAAGAAAGTATACTGACTGCAATTAATAATGTTGCCAGTTTAATTGATTTTCTAATGATGTATTGTGCAATTTGTTTATATCGCAATGTTTAACCTCTTTCTCTCTTACTCTTTCCAACGCCACTGCTCAATAAAATCCGTAATTGGCCACCCATGTCCATGCGGCTGAATTTTCTGTTCGCCAATTTCGAGGTTTTCATTAACGAAATATAAATGATTCAGATTAACAAGCCATGCCCACGGTGCATCACCTTGTGCTGAAAACCCTGTTTCTCCATCCCATTGTGCTTTTTTCCAATATTTATGTGCTTCTTCTTCGGAAGTCGCATGCATTGCTTGGTTCAAATATTCATCAACAACAGGATTCGAATAGTAGTTGGCATTATAATAACCAATCCCTCTTGTTTCACTACTGTAGAGGTTGTAAATTTCCAGAGGGTCGTGACTTCCCCATCCCATCATTACCGGATGTGAATACATTAATTGTTCCAATTCATTCCAGCTTTTCCCTTCCGTCGTAACCTGAATCCCCAATGGCTTCATCATATCGGCGAATGTAATGGATAAGGATTGACGAATTTGATCGCCTGCAGGATATAGTAATGTAAATGCTGCAAGCAAACCATCTTTCTCACGGAAACCTTCTTCATTCTCCACCCATCCAGATTCTTCTAAAATCTGTTTAGCTTGTTTGACATCATTATCTCTTATTGACGTATCCGCATTCCACCAAGGTAAATGATCCGCAACGGAATATGCCGGAGTGCCAAACCCCTCCAGAACCCCATCAACAAATGTTTGACGATCCACACCAACATTTATAGCCTTTCGTATTGCAATATTAGCTGTAACATTATTTCCTATTGGAAAACCATCAGCAGTTTGTTCCCCTTCCCTGACGTACGGAAACATGATGCCTCTATTATCTACGCTCTCTAATTCGATAAGATTCATCCCAGCTATCTCCTCATTAGCAAAAGCTGGCGGCACAGAAACTACATCTACTTCTCCCGCTTTTGCAGCTGCAAATGCAGCATCTTCGGATAAAAATAAGAAGGTTAGCTTGCTAAAAAAAGGCTTGTCTCCATAATATTCCGGATTTCCTTCTGCAATAATCTGCTGTCCTTTATCCCATTGAACCAACTGAAATGGTCCCGAACCGATTGGATTTTCATTATACGTATCATCATATGCATGCTCCGGTACAATCCCTGTTGAGACCAGTAAATTAATAAAAGTGGATTCCGGTTCTTTTAACGTGAATTCAACGGTATATTCATCAATACTTTTGACTTGTTCTACATTACTGAGATCAATAATCGAGCCGCTTGTTTTTGCTGTTTCAAATGTAAAAATAACATCGTCAGCTGTAAGGGGCTCCCCATCGGAAAATTTTACATCCTCACGAAGATTTATCGTCCACGTCAGCCCATGATTACTCACTTTATAATCAGTAGCTAAATCATATCGAATGTTAAAATCTTTATCATATGTTAATAATGTACTTTGAAAAAGGGGTGAACCATAGCGTCCCCATCCTGTTGTAGGATTAAAGCCCTCATCAGGTTCTCCGCCAACAGCAAGGATCAACTCATCTGTTGCTTTCGTTTTTTCATTTTCTTGTGTCCCTGAACAAGCTCCCATTAATAAAACAAGGAAGATTAAAATTGCCCAGACAAATGCTTCTTTTTTCTTCATATTATAGTCCCTTTCCGTTGATGCTCTATCCTATTCATTGTAATTCCTCTTGAATGATACTGCAATAAAACATGCATTTATTATTGTTCAACGTTTTAACGATTCTTCATTTAAATATATCTGTTATTATGAAAGTATATCTATTCTAAAGGAGCACGCAATTGCATGAAAGGTTTTACCGATACATTCGTCATATGGATCTTCATTATTATATTTTTGATTGTGCTTTTTTTCCTTTATAACCAGTTGGAAGATAACACGTATGTACATCTAGATGAGAACGCTCCGATGCCTACAGAACTCAATCCAATCGTTGAGGAGAAAAAAAATGCTCTGATTGAGAAGGCTTCCGATAATAACATCAAAGTGTTTATAACGGAAGAAATACGTTCCTTTGAAGCCCAAAACCAATTATATGAGCAGGGGAGAAATAACAGGGGGAACATTGTCACAAATGCAAGAGCCGGAGAATCCTATCATAATTATGGGTTGGCAATTGATTATGCATTGGAAAACGATATAGGCGAGATCATCTGGGACATTCATTATGACGGTAACGATAATGGGGAACCTGATTGGTTTGAGGTTGCTGACATTGCAAAAGATTTGGGTTTCGAATGGGGAGGCGATTGGAGAAATTTTAAAGATTACCCACATTTACAAATGACATTTGGTTTAAGTATTCGCCAACTTCAAAATGGAATTCGACCTCGGCATCATGAACCGGAAGCATAATATTATAACTAGAATTTGGACAAGGCACAGAATTAAGTCTATACTTTATTTATATTTAATTAAAGATGTTTTATATTTGTAGGAGGAAAACCCATGAAGATAAAAGGTATGCATCATGTATCTGCCATTACAGCGAATGCTAAAGATAATTTTCATTTTTATACAGAGATACTCGGGATGCGACTTGTCAAAAAAACAGTCAATCAGGACGATACATCGATGTACCACTTGTTTTATGCGGATGAAACAGGAAATCCAGGCACCGATTTAACCTTCTTTGAAATTCCCAATGCCGGAACAACCTATCCGGGAGTAGGCAGTATTTCATCAACCTCCTTACGCGTTCCAAATAACGCAGCACTGGATTATTGGAAGGAACGTTTCACTGAACATAATGTTGATCATGATGATATTGCAGTACAAGGGGAACGTAAAATCATTCGTTTCCGTGACCCTGAAAAACAGCGTCTAATACTTGTTTCAGATGAGGAAAACAATGGGATTGCAGGTGGGAAGGTCTGGAAACACAGCACTGTGCCCGCCGAAAAGGGGATCATTGGGCTTGGACCCGCGAAACTGACTGTGCGTAAGGCTGAACCGACAGTGGACATATTAACCAAACTTTTGACGTTTAAACAGATTGGCAGCTACCCTTCTGAAGTTACGGATCAACCGGATATACTCGTATTCTCAACTGGTGATGGAGGAACGGGTGCAGAGGTTCATCTTGAAGTAAGAAAAGATCTTCCACAGGAAAGACCCGGACGAGGAAGTGTGCATCATGTAGCATTCCGTGTAGAAGATAAGGAAGAACTGACAAAATGGAAAGATCGTCTGGAGGAAATTAAACTACCCAATTCAGGGATGGTAGAACGTTTTTACTTCCGATCTCTATATTTTAGAGATTCGAATGGGATATTATTTGAACTTGCAACAGATGGACCAGGATTTGTAACGGATGAAGAATTTGAACATCTTGGAGAATCATTGGCATTGCCTCCTTATTTAGAAAATCAGCGTAAGAAAATTGAAGCACGCATCAAACCTTTAGAAACAAAAAGATCACACTAATGAATAGTGTGATCTTTTTTATTAGCCTGTTTTCTAAAAGATTGGGACTGCGGTTATCTTTTCCACCGAAAATTACTGCTGTTATTTCATTAAATCTATAACTATCAGTATGTAGAAACTTCGGCGACCGCTATGGGAAATACACTTCGCTTTTCGCGGGCGGCTGGTGAGCCTCTTCATGCTAACGCATTTCAGAGTCTCACCTATGCCTTTCCTCCCGCAGAAGTCTACGTGTATTTCCCATAGCTGGAAGGTTGCTGACAATGACTACACTTGCTAATAGATAAAATAACATCCTACAGCTTCACCAGTCCGGGTGAGCGAAGGGCGGTGACTCCTGTGGAAACAGCACGTGTCCGAAGACCCCACAGAGTGGGTTTCTCGAGGAGGCTGAGGCCGTGCCCGCGGAAAGCATCCGCCCAGAGTAATCCCGGACGGCAGCAATAGCATACATCTTAGAATACTATCCAGAAATTACGTCGCTTTGTAGTTGGGATCCAATAAAGATATAAGTTAGTTCGTAGTTTATCTCAACTCTTCAATGATTAAAAAACAACAAACATTACGAAAATAGCCTTTTATAACAGAATAGTAATCATGTTCTTCATTTTTCGTTTTCTCTCTTTTCCATATCTTCTTCCTTATGGTCATCAGGCAGCGGATCGACGGAATGCTTATAACCGTATCCTTTTGACAATGTTACGAGCGAAAGGCCTACAACAATTACTACAACGATCAACGATACAATTCCAACAGTTATATATGTCCCCATTAATTAAAACCCCACTTCGTTTCGCCTTCTTAAACGATCTTTATATACAGATTAAACCACAGTTATCGACTTTTCAATGGTTATATAACAAAATATATTCGTTATTTCCTCCTAAATCTAGTGTAAATGAGAGTATTTGGAATTATCTATGAGTATCTTTCTGTAACTTAAAGCTTATATAACTTAAACGTTGAATTTGAAGGTAATTTACAAATTATCTAAAAATACAGTGTTTGAAGAATAAGCTAAAAATCTATAACATTATACTTATGAATGTTGGAACCTAATTTCTTCCATTCTATTTTTTTCACCACTTTACGGTGATATATACCTAGTAAAAAGTCATCATACAGAGAAACATAGTTTGTCATCACTACAATACACAGGGAGGTCATTGATTTTGAGAAAATTATTAGTTACATTATTTTTTGGCTCCATACTCTTACTTCTGGCTGCTTGCGGTTCAGATGAGGGTGATTCCAACGCTGAATCAGGCGAAAGTGAAGATAGTGGAAGCAAATTGGAAGAATTGCAAGAAAAAGGTTCAGTTACCATTGGTTTTGCCAATGAGGCACCCTACGCATATGAAGATGGAGAATTAAAAGGTGCATCGGTTGATATTGCAAAAGCAGTATTTGCAGAGCTTGGTATTGAGGAAATGGATTCTCAACTTTCTGATTGGGGCCAACTAATTCCAGGAGTACAAGCAGGACAATTTGATGTTATTACCGCTGGTATGGCAATCAACCCAGACCGTTGTGAAAATGCAGCATTTAGTGAACCTACGATGCAATATGGTGAAGGGCTGATTGTAGAAGCTGGAAACCCATTAGGCTTAGAGAGCTATGAAGACATTGCCAATAACCCAGATGTAACTGTTGTCGTTATGGAAGGTGCAACTGAAGTAGAGTTTCTAAAATCTGAAGGTGTAAGTGAAGATCAAATCCAAACAGCACCGGATATTCCAGCAACATTTTCAGCTGTACAATCCGGTCGTGCCGATGCTACTACAGGTACGGAAATGACAGTTAAAATGGCTTTAGAGTCAGCTAATACCGATGAACTAGAATTTGTTGAATCGTTTGAACAACCAGATATTGAAGGCGTGCCAAGTTTTGGTGCCGCGGCATTCAGTTTAGAAAATACTGAATTACGTGATGCTTACAATGAGAAACTAGCAGAATTAAAAGAAGACGGAACAATTTCTGAACTACTGGAAGCTAACGGTTTCAATGGAGAAAGTAACTTCGTACCAGTAGATGCCGTAACAACTGAACAGATTTGTAACGGAGAAGCTTAATATTTAAAACTTTATAAGTAAGATTACATGAAGGTATGACTCCATAGGGTCCGGTTCCCTCACCCAGGGGACTGGCCCTATGTTTTTTTCCGGTTTAGAAAGGTATTTTCCTGTTTTACATATTATGTTACGGATCCTATTAAATATTTTTGGTTTATTATGAAATAAAATACCATAAAATCCTATAAAGGAGTGATTACGATTAACGCAATCATTGAGATTACCCCACAACTTGCCAGAGGTCTTGGTATAACTATCAGTGTGCTTCTTGCCTCAGCAGTCTTTGCTTACTTGATGGCCTTTATTGCTGGTTTATGCCGCCTTTCTAAAAATGTGTTCATTCGGAAATTCACTGGTTTTTACGTTGAAGTATTCCGTGGAACCTCCTTAATCGTTCAATTATTTTGGCTTTACTATGCAGTCCCCATGCTTTTTGGAATAGAACTCGGTTCCAATTGGTGGATTGGTGTAATAGCAATTGGATTGAATTATGGTGCATATCTTTCTGAAGTTGTCCGCGGATCTATCCTATCTGTTGCGGAGGGACAAACAGAAGCTGCAACAGCACTCAATATGTCCAGTTTTCAACGTATGAGACTGATTATTTTCCCTCAGGCTGTACGCATGATGCTTCCTGAGTTCGGTAATTATACGATCCAAATGTTAAAAGGTACATCTTTAGTATCATTAATTGGAATGAATGATATTTTATACTACGGAGATATCATAAGAAGTTCCAATCTCTCGCAAGCACCACTTGTATACTTCTTAGTACTTGTTTTCTACTTTATCATTGCACTTCCATTGATAGCCTTAACAAGAAAAGGTGAAAGCATTTCAAAGAAAGGAGTGGCTAGCTAATGAATTTTACTTACTGGAACTGGGATACATTTCTTGATGCGCTACCTTTCGTACTACAAGGTTTAGGTATAACGGTTGGTCTAACAATTACATGTTATCTATTTGCACTCGTATTTGGTTTTGTTTGGACATTTTTACGCAGAGTTCCAAATAGAATAGTAAACTTTATCGTTACATGGACAATGGAATTTATTCGCTCTACACCTCCTCTTGTTCAGTTATTTTTTATTTACTATGCATGGCCGATGATACCAGGCATAGGTGTAACATTAAGCCCCTTCGCAAGTGCAGTAATTGGGCTTGGAATTCACTTCAGTACATATGTAGGTGAAATCTATCGTTCTGGTATTGAAAGTATTGATAAGGGCCAATGGGAAGCTTCACGTGCGTTAAACTTTACGACAATTGATAAATGGAAGAAGATTATTTTACCACAGGCAATACCGCCAACAATTCCTATGCTTGGAAACTATTTTATTATTATGTTTAAAGAGGTTCCACTTGCTTCAACAATAGGTGTAGCTGGTATAATGCTTATGGCTAACAGTTACGGTGCACAGAACTGGGCTTACTTAGAGCCATTGACAATTGTTGGGATGATTTTCTTAACACTAAGCTATCCATCTGCAATTCTAATTAAAAAATTAGAAGTAAAAATGAACACTCGATTTGATAAGAATGCGACTGTGAAAAGCACGAAAAAAGGAGCAGTGATGTAATGTCTGAACCAATTGTAAAATTCCAAGATGTACACAAATCCTTTGGAGATGTAAAAGTCTTAAAAGGAATTAACTTAGATATTAAACCCGCCGAAAAAGTAGCGGTAATTGGACCAAGTGGATCCGGTAAAACGACCATCATCCGAATGCTGATGACATTGGAAGAACCGACATCTGGCGATATTATTGTCGACGGTACGAATCTATGGAAAATGGAAAAGAAAGGTGAAATGGTTAAAGCAAATGAAAAACATTTAAGAGAAGTCCGCGGAGATATTGGTATGGTGTTTCAGCACTTTAACCTCTTTCCACATATGACCATACTGGAAAACTGCATGACTGCGCCAATTCATGTAAAAAAAGAAAACAAAGAAGATGTGCGGAAACGATCCATTCAAATGCTAGATCGAGTTGGTCTTGGAGATAAATTAAATAATTACCCAAGTCAACTTTCAGGTGGGCAAAAACAACGTGTAGCAATGGCTCGTGCTTTAGTTATGCGCCCGAAAATTATGTTATTTGATGAGGTAACTTCCGCACTTGACCCGGAATTAGTTGGAGAAGTTCTTGAGGTTATCCGTGATATCGCTAAAAATGATGATATGGCCATGGTCCTTGTTACACATGAGATGGACTTTGCCCTTGATATAGCAGATAAAGTGTTATTCCTTGACGAAGGTGTCATTGCAGAGCAAGGAACAGCGAGTCAAGTTATTGAACATTCTACAAATGAGAGACTGCAAGAATTTCTACACAGGTTTAGAGGATAGATGTATTCTTATTGCAATGTCCCCTCGATGGGGACATTGCAGTTTTTTGGTGTGCCTTCACTTCTCAGCATGCTTTATTCCGCGAATACGTAGCTTTATTCCGCTAATTCTTTAATTTTTCCGCGGTCCCAATGATGAATCCCGCTAATTCTTCATTTATTCCGCGAAACGGTTATCCTCTCCATAGCAAAAAAGCTGCGATCACCTATATGATGGTCACAGCTTTTTTGTTATTGAACTAAATCTTCACCAATTATTTTGACTTCACGCTCTAGATTCACATCAAATTTATCTTTTACAGTAGCTTGCACGAAATGAATCAGATCTATATACTCTTTTGCAGTAGAATTATCTTTATTGACGATAAAACCTGCATGTTTAAGCGAAACCTGTGCGCCACCGATCTGCTTTCCTTGAAGATCACTATCCTGGATCAATTTCCCTGCAAAATAGCCTGGTGGACGCTTAAACACACTTCCACAAGATGGGTATTCTAGTGGCTGCTTTGTTTCCCTACGATTCGTCAGATCGTCCATAACTTCCTTAATGGTATCGTATTCTCCATGTTCAAGTGTGAACGTTGCTTCCAGAACAATATAGCCTTTATCAGGTATATTACTCGTTCGATAATCCAGATCAAGTTGTTCGGCAGGTAAGGTCAGAATGTCTCCTTCACGGTTGACTACTACCGTGCTCGTTAAGACATCTTTAACTTCCCCACCATATGCACCCGCATTCATGAATAGGGCTCCCCCAACAGAACCTGGTATACCACAAGCAAATTCCAAACCGGTCAATTTCTCATTTAACGCCTCCCGGGAAGTATCAATAATCCTCGCCCCACTCCCGGCAATGATCGTATTACCAATCGCTTTTATATCAGCAAGCTTCTGGAGATTCATGACAATTCCACGAATCCCACCATCTTTCACAATTAAGTTGGATCCATTACCAAGCATCGTAAAAGTAATATTTTCCTGATTGGCTAGCTTTATAATGTCCTGTACTTGTTCGTAAGTTTCAGGTGTTACATAAAAATCTGCCTTACCCCCTAGACGGGTATACGTATGATTTTTTAAGAGCTCATTCACCATCACATTACTCTTGGATGTTATTTGTATTAATTTATCGTACATATGATGATTCGTTGTCACTCATATCATTCCTTTAAAAAATTATTCAACAAACAGGCAGTAGACCCTGTTGACTTTTTTCATAAACAATCCTTATCTATTGTAAGTTATTGGCCATCATCTTGCCACAAAAAAGAATGTATCATTTTGTCTACTTCTTTATTTTCATGCAATGCACTATGGCCCAATCGTTTATTTTCAATAATAATTTCCTGATAATTCCCTATCGGTATAATCCTTCGTAATGCCTGTACACTTTTGGGGGTTGCAATAAGATCTCCCGTACTACCGATACTCAATACTTTAATATCAGCTGGAAATGTACTTTCCTTTAACAGTTGAAGCGCAAGTGAATTCGGTTTTAAATCCTCTGCTGCTGCATCTTGATGAATTTGAAAATAGTCCTCATTGTATATTCCATCAAATGGACTTCCAATGGTAATCAATTTATTTACTTTTGGATAACCGTCCCCTGCATAATCCATTGTATATTTCAGGGAAATTATCCCTCCCATGGAATGTCCCACAAGATTAACGGACTCAATCTGATACTTTTCTTTCATATGCAGAAGAACCGAGGAAATCCATTCTGTACTATCTGCAAAACCCGCTCGATTATTTTCTAGAATAATTTGAACGAAGGTTGGGGCATATTTACCTTTACTTAGATTATAATCACGTATTCTTCCTTCTTTGGAAACATAATAGACCAATCCCTTATTTCCCCATCCATATTTTTTTTCGAACCTGTTGAGCATAAATCCAAAAGAATTCGCTGTCCCTTTATAACCATGAATAAAAACGGTTGGCTCACCAAGGAATAATTCGGATTTAGCCTTATTCGGCATATAGATGATCGTCAATATTCCAGAAATAAGCATCGATACGGTTACAATATTTATAATATGTTTGTTTTTCAAGAACTTCCCCTCATTTATATCGTTTTGCGCAAAGTTTTCTGCTTTAGTATAAACCATGTAAAATAGGAACCCGTTAGAAATAAGACTATTTTCACAACGACTAAAGGGATGACAAATATAATAGTATAGAGCAATGAGATCCATAATAAGCTTACACCAACAACCTTAGCTTTCAACGGTATCCCTTTTCCCTCTCTATAGTTTAAAATATAAGACCCAAAATATTTATTCGTTATCAACCAGTTATACAGTCTTTCTGAGCTTCGTATATAACATGCTGCTGCCAATAGTAGCAACGGTGTCGTCGGAAGTAATGGGAGAATTATCCCCACTATCCCTAACACGAGTGAAATCGATCCTATTATAATCAAGAAAAGCTTTTTAATATAATTCATGAATACACCAGCTTAAAAAATGTAATGTTTCTTAATTATACCATTTAGGAACATTCCCAAGAGATGTATAGCTAAAAAAGTCACATAAATTTCCTATTTCACAATGTTATTTTAACAATGTACTTATTTTATGGAAAACCGGTTCGCCATTTTGATATGTTGCAATATAGTTTAACCCAATGGACTGCAGTAACTCCAATGACTCATGGAACTTATATGCAAGTGTTGTTTCCACATGGGAATCTGAACCGAGAGTAACAATTTCTCCACCACATTTTTTATAAAGCTTGAAAATGTCTATACTTGGCATACCACTTTCAAGTCCATATCTAAAACCCGATGTATTTAACTCAATCCCCTTTCCTTCGGGGATAATTTCTTTAAATATATCACCGATGATGTCGTGGAAGTTTTCTTTACTCTTCTCTTTTGTATACCGTTTTACTAGATCAATATGTCCTAGCACATGAAAATCCTTAAAGTCCTTTATACACTCATATAGTTCTTTATAATATATCCCATATGCTTCTTCTACTGTCCTGTTTTTAAAAAACTCTCCTGAATGTAAATCCTTTCTTTCCGATGCATGCATGGAACAAATGACAAAATCAAAAGTTTCCTGGTTCATCAAATCTTTATGCTTTGCCGATAAGTGTGGCTGCACCCCTATTTCCACACCTTTTTTTATACGAATTTTCTCTGCATATTTTTCTTGCATTTCTTTTATTTTTTTATCGTATTGATTTAAATCAAATTCAAATATCCAATCTTCATCCGGGTAATCATAATCAATGTGATCCGTAAAACAAATCTCCTCAAGACCGATATTTATTGCCTTCTCAATTGTTGTTTCCATCGCAGTATTGCAATCTGCTGAAAACTTACTGTGGATATGATAATCAAACATATTTTTCGCTCCTCTTTCGGTTGACTTTTTTTGATATAATTATTATAATACTAGATAACTTTACTTAGTTAAAGTGATAAAGCGATAAATTGATAAAGGGTATAAAATAAACAACCTCTAAAAAGGAGTTTTATAAATGCAACGATATATTACGGAAACAAACAGAAATAAGAATGTGGAAGACTTTCAAATGAGAGATGATTTAATTGCTACATTAAAAAATCGCTTTACTACTTATGGCTATAGACAAGTACAAACATCAACATTTGAAAATTATGATATGTATTCCGACATAATTGGAACTGTAAATAAAGATGAAATGATTAAAGTCATCGATACAACTGGAAAAGTACTCGTTCTTCGTCCGGATGTAACGATTCCTATTACTAGAATAACAGCAGCCAATCAGAATTCCAATGACTTTAATCAGCGTTTATTCTACGTACTAGACATATTTCGCCAATCTAGTGGACTTCCTAATCAGAAGGAAAGCACACAGGCAGGTGTCGAGTTTTTCGGGGAAAATACACCTGAAATAGATTCAGAAGTTATCATGCTGGCAATCCATACATTAAAGGATCTTAATTTTCGAAATTTCAAGATAGAAATTGGTCACGCGGGATTCTTTAAAGAACTAATCCAACAGGCGTCATTGTCCGAACAGGAACTGGAACTTTTACAAACGTTAATTCAGTCTAAAAATATAACGGAAATTGAACTTCTTTTAAATGATTTGCCGATTGAGGAAGAACTGCAAACAGCTATACAGACTATTCCGATGTTATATGGTGAACCTGCCAGTGTCATCCAGCAAGCGGAGAAGATTATTCGAAGTGATAAGATGCAGCAAGTTCTCCATAATCTTATCGATGTATATGAAGTTCTGAAGGATTACGGTGTAGACGACTATGTCATTTTCAACCTTGGATTAATTAACAATATGAATTACTACTCGGGAATTATTTTTCAAGGATTTGTTGATCAAGTTGGCCAACCTGTCTTAATGGGTGGTAGATATGATAATCTCGGCAAACAATTTAACAATGCCATGCCTGCTATCGGTTTTGCATTCGAAGTTGACTTTCTCCAGCAGGCAATTCAACAGCAGGGATTGGCAGAACCTGTGGATCAAGCAGTCGATATTATAATTTATTATACAAAGGAAAAACAAAAAGAAGCTTTAAAAGCAGCGTACGAACTGCGTAATCAAAATTATCAAGTCTTAACATTTTCCAAAGCGTCCAGTAGCTTAAAACCGCTATCTTCCATAAATATAGTAAACTATGAGGAAGAACAGAATATACTTTTCAGCAATAACAAGAAACATACCTTTTCTGAAACGAAAGAGATAATATCGCTCATAGAGAGTACAAAGGAGGATTAACATTGCAACCTATTACAATCGCATTAGCCAAGGGGCGCCCAGCAAAAAGTACGATTGCTCTTTTAGAGAAAACAGGCATCCATTTTAATGATTTTCATGAGAAAAGCAGGAAACTAGTTTTCTATAATGATGATCAAACAATTAAACTCATTTTTGTCAAAGCAATCGATGTACCAACATATGTGGATAAAGGTGCTGCAGATATTGGAATTGTTGGGAAAGATAATATACTGGAGTCACAGGCCGATGTGTATGAACTGTTAGATTTAGGTCTTGGAAAATGCAGATTTGCAGTGGCTGGAAAAGAAGATCAGCAATTAAAACAGAGTCAACAGCTTACAATTGCAACGAAATATCCGATTATTGCCAAAAGGCACTTTGATAAAAAAGGCCAATCCATTGAAGTTGTGAAACTGAACGGTTCCGTCGAATTGGCACCACTTATTGGTCTAGCAGATTATATTGTGGATATCGTTGAGACAGGAAATACACTGAAAGAAAATGGTCTAACCGTTTTTGAGGAAATTGAAAATATCAGCACGAGGTTAATCGTGAATAAAGCGAGTTTCGCCACAAAGTCTGCTGAGGTTCAGCAGCTAATTAATCAATTAAAATCCGCTTTGGAGTGATAAATAATGAACATACTAACAGCAGAGCAATTTGCCAATGAAATGAAAGACCCGTCTTTCACAATGAATAATGAGCAGGCGCTTGATCATACAGTTTTGGAAATAATTAAACACGTACGCAAAGATGGTGATGATGCACTAATCCGCTACACCGAAAAATTCGACCGGGCAAAATTGAATTCATTAACCGTCTCAGAGGATGAATTTAAAGAAGCAAGAGAACTTGTGGACCCAGCATTTCTCCCTGCCTTGAAACAGGCAAAAGAAAACATCGAATCATTTCATAATGCTCAAAAGGAACAATCCTGGTTCATGAATAAAGAACCAGGAATCATGCTCGGACAAAAGGTTACCCCATTAGATAAAGTTGGTGTCTATATTCCAGGAGGAAAAGCTGCCTATCCATCTTCCGTCTTAATGGATGTCATTCCAGCAAAGATAGCTGGCGTGAAGAAAATTGTAATTACCACTCCTCCACAGCCAAATGGAAAGGTTAACCCTTATGTACTTGTTGCCGCCGAGGAAGTTGGTGTCCATACCATCTATAAAGTTGGAGGAGCGCAAGCAATCGCAGCGTTAGCATACGGAACCGAGACGATTGAAAAGGTAGCAAAAATTGTTGGTCCGGGAAACGCTTATGTTGCCAGAGCCAAAAAGTGGGTTTACGGTGACGTAGCAATTGATATGATTGCAGGTCCCAGTGAAATCTGTGTCGTAGCTGATGAAACAGCTCCACCAAACTATGTTGCAGCAGACTTACTATCGCAGGCAGAGCATGATGAATCTGCAAGCGCAATATGTATAGCAACAAGCAATACATTGGCAGAGCAAATAAAATTGGAAATTGAAAAACAGACAGCAACACTAGAACGGAAAGAAATTATTGAACAATCAATTAACCAACACGGAAAGATTATTGTTGCTTCTGATTTAACCGAGGCCTTTACAATCGTCAACGAAATTGCACCGGAACACTTGCAGCTGATGATTAAAAATGCCAGTGACAACGTACAGTTTATCGAAAATGCTGGGGCCATATTCCTTGGTAATTATTCACCAGAGCCACTAGGTGATTACTTTGCTGGTCCAAATCATACATTACCAACAAATGGTACGGCAAAATTTGCCTCACCTCTTGGTGTATATGATTTTATAAAAAAATCGAGTATTATCAGTTATTCGAAAGATGCCATTCAAGATGCTGCCGATCAAATTATTACGATAGCAAATGTAGAAGGATTAACAGCACATGCAAATTCCATCCGGATCAGAAAGGATGAACCAAATGCGTAAAGCAACAGTAAGCAGACAAACAAGCGAAACATCCATTGACCTTGATTTTACGATAGATGGTGACGGAACTTCTTCCATTAAAACTGGGATTGGATTTTTCGACCATATGTTAACATTAATGACAAAGCACGGTTTATTTAACCTAGAAGTAAATTGTGATGGTGATCTTGAAGTCGATCAGCATCACTCGGTCGAAGATATTGGAATTGCCCTTGGACAGGCTTTTCATAAAGCGCTAGGTGATAAAAAAGGAATCACTAGATATGCTACGGTGACAACTCCAATGGATGAGGCATTATCTACCGTTTCCTTGGACATTAGCGGACGCCCCTATTTTGTCTATCATATGGAGGGATTAAAAGATAAAGTTGGCAACTTTGATACAGAACTCGTTGAAGAATTTTTCCAAGCTTTTGTCAGCAATGCAAAAGTAACCCTTCATATCAATCTGGCTTACGGAAAAAATACGCATCACATGATTGAATCGATTTTTAAAGGATTTGGCCGCGCCTTAGATCAGGCTACTCAGAAAAACCCACGTATAAAAGGCGTTCCTTCAACAAAGGGAAGTTTATAATAAGAAAGGAAGATACGTAATGATTGCAATCATTGATTATGGTGCAGGGAATATTAAAAGCCTGCAATTTGCATTGGATAAATTAAATAAGGATTCTGTCGTGACTAACGACCCTCAAATAATCAGAGATGCTTCTTCCATCATTCTTCCCGGTGTAGGAGCCTTTAAGGATGCGATGGATGCTATCAACGAACTCGGCTTGGCAAGCATATTGAAACAGGAAGTTGCTGCCGGAAAGCCCATTCTAGGCATCTGTCTCGGAATGCAACTATTCTATGAAAGAAGCTATGAAGATGGTGACTGGGAAGGGCTCGGATTTCTAAAAGGGAATGTAAGCAAAATTAAAGATATCGTTAAGGTTCCTCATATGGGTTGGAATACTATCACCAAGCATCAAGAAAGTTCATTATTGAACGACTTGCCAGAAAACTTTTACGTTTATTTCGTTCATTCTTATGCAGTTAGTTCACTTGAAGAAAACGCTCTTGTCGGCAGCACGCAATACGGTGGAGTTGTTCCTGCTATTGTTCAGCAAGGGAATGTAACAGGCATGCAATTTCACCCAGAAAAAAGCGGGGATATCGGAATTAAACTACTACAAAACTATGGGGAGATGATTTCATGATTCTATTTCCAGCAATTGATATTCGTGGCGGGAAATGTGTCCGTCTTACACAAGGAGATTATAATAAAGAGAAAATCTACGGAGATTCCCCAACAGCAATGGCTTCCCAATGGCAGGAAAAAGGTGCGGAATATATACATACGGTAGATCTTGACGGGGCTAAAACAGGAGATTCACTGAACCTTGATGCAATTAAAGAGATTGCCGCAAATACCAATATTCCTGTTCAAGTTGGTGGCGGTATTCGTTCACTGGATATTATAGATGATTACCTATCTGCCGGTGTTTCACGCGTTATCATTGGTACAGCCGCCATTAATAACAAGCAATTTTTAAAAGAATCCGTAGAGAAGTATGGTTCGAAAATTGCAGTTTCTATTGATGCACGTAATGGATTTGTTGCAACAGATGGTTGGACAGAAACAAGTACAGTAAAAGCAATTGACCTTGTAAAAGAATTGGAAGCACTTGGAGTGGAGACGATTGTTTACACTGATATTTTAAAGGATGGAATGATGCAAGGTCCAAACTTCGAGGAACTGGAAGCCATTAACAACGCCACAAATATGAATGTCATTGCTTCCGGCGGTGTTTCTACAAAGCAAGATATTCGTAAACTGGCTTCTCTTAACCTTTATGGAGCAATTATCGGAAAGGCATTGTATGATGGAACATTGAAATTTGAAGAACTAACAGCAGGTGATCAAAATGCTGGCTAAACGAATTGTCCCGTGTCTGGATGTAGATAAAGGCCGCGTTGTAAAAGGGAAAAAATTTCAGAATATCAAAGATGTTGCTGATCCAGTCGAATTAGCAAAAAGATACAATGAAGCAGGTGCAGATGAACTTGTATTCTATGACATTACAGCTTCTAATGAAGAAAGGGATATTTTCCTTGATGTTGTAGAAAGTGTCGCTAGAGAAATCGCTATCCCCTTCACAGTTGGTGGAGGAATTCGGACAGTGGAGGACATTCATAAAGTACTCCGCTCCGGTGCAGATAAGGTATCGATAAATAGTGCAGCAGTAAACAATCCCAGTCTTATCACAAAAGCCGCTTTGAAGTTTGGCAGTCAATGCATTGTATTATCCATCGACGCAAAAGAAGTGGCATCGAACAAGTGGAACGTCTTCACGAACGGAGGACGCAAAGATACCGGACTCGATGCGATTGAATGGGCAAAACGCGGGGAAGAACTTGGCGCAGGTGAACTTGTAATTAATGCAATGGATTCAGACGGTGAAAAAAACGGCTATAATCTCTCATTAACTAAAATAATAGCTGAAACGGTTAATATTCCCGTTGTCGCAAGTGGAGGAGCCGGGATAAAAGAACATTTCAGTACTGTATTAAAGGAAGGTGCTGATGCAGCACTAGCAGCTTCTGTATTTCACTATAATGAGATAAAAATAACCGATTTAAAAAAATATCTTTACGAGGAAGACATCATTGTCAGGAGGAACAACTAATGGAAATAAACATCGAACAGCTCTCGTTTGGTCAAGACGGACTTATCCCTGCAATTGTACAGGATGCAGACAATGGGAGCGTATTAACATTGGCATATATGAATCAGGACTCTTTACTGAAAACAATTCAAACGAATGAAACTTGGTTCTTTTCAAGAAAGCGTCAGACACTCTGGAACAAAGGGGAAACATCAGGGAACAAGCAGGAGGTTAAAAAAATAACCTTTGATTGTGATGCAGATGCACTGTTGGTACAAGTCAAACCAATAGGTCCAGCATGTCATACCGGAGAAGAAACCTGCTTTCATAACGAGCTTTATACAAGTGAAGTTCCATCACATGATATCGTTTATCAAATTATTGCAAGAATTAAGGATCGCCGTGTGAACCCTGTTGACGGAGCTTATACTTCTTATCTTTTTGAAAAAGGAATTGATAAAGTACTGAAAAAGGTTGGAGAAGAAACAACAGAAGTAGTAATCGGGGCAAAAAATAACGATAAGCAGGAAACAACAAGTGAAATTTCGGATCTTACCTATCACACACTTGTATTAATGGAACTCATGGGTATTTCCATAACAGATGTTAAAAATGAACTATTGAAAAGGCATATTAAAAAGGAAGGTCAAAATCGTGAGTAAATTTTGGAGCGAGGCGACAAAACGATGCGTTCCTTATGTTCCTGGGGAGCAACTTAATAGAACGAATATTATCAAATTGAATACCAATGAAAATCCGTATCCACCTTCTCCCAAGGTAATAAAAGCAATAATAGAGGAAACAGACCGAAATTTGAACCTCTATCCCTCACCAACAGCTGATAAGCTAAAGGAGGAGATTGCTGCATTCCATCATTTATCGAAAGCAAATATATTTGTTGGAAATGGTTCAGACGAAATATTGGCTTTCGCATTTATGGCATTTTTTGATTCAAATAGGAAAATTAAATATCCAGCCATTTCGTACAGTTTTTATCCGGTATATGCGAAACTTTTTAATATACAATCTGAACAGGTTCCTCTGAACGCTGATTTCACAATCCCTGTTGAAGACTTTTTCAATTCTGAAGGTGGAGTTATCTTTCCCAACCCTAATGCACCCACAGGTATTTATTTGGAAATTGAATCGGTAAAAGAAATTTTGGAACACAATTCGGATCAAGTTGTTATTGTTGATGAAGCATATATTGATTTCGCTTCCGAATCAGCGGTTTCCTTAATCAATTCCTATGAAAATTTACTCGTAATACAGACGATGTCCAAATCAAGATCTCTCGCAGGACTTCGGGTAGGCTTTGCTTTAGGACAACCTGATTTGATAGAAGGATTAGGTCGCATTAAAGACTCTTTTAATTCCTATACTGTAGACAGGCTGGCAATCAATGGAGCAGAAGCTGCGATAAAAGATGTGGATTATTTTAACGATACTAGAAATAGAATTATCCAAACGAGAGAATGGACGATAGCAGAGATGAATAAACGTGGATTTTCTGTCTTACCTTCCCAAACAAATTTCATCTTTGCTACACATCCTGAACAGGAAGCAAGTCAACTGTATTCCTCTTTAAAAGAAAAGGGGATCTTAGTAAGGCATTTCCAGAAAAAACCGATAGAGGACTATATTCGGATAACTATTGGCACGGATGAACAAATGCAGACATTCTTTAAAACACTGGATGTTATTATTTAGCGGTTCTTTCTATCTTTTCAATTATGAAAAAAAAATCTTTACTTAATTTTTATTGATTTAATTACTCGTAGTTGAGGTAAACTACAAACTAGGACACTTCGACAACCGCTCTGGGAAATATACTTGCAGTTGGTGTGACCCCCAATAGTTGGAGTTTTTAAGAAACGATTAGATCGGTATGAATTCGGTATTGAACTGGGCTCATACCGTTCAATCTTCCTTTAATTCGTTTGTTATTGTAATAATAAATATAGTCTTCAATTTTACGTTTTAATTCTTCATAGGTACAGAGAGGTTCCCCATGATACCTTTCTTGTT
>NZ_JBHSAO010000014.1:0-35955 GCF_042650085.1 Oceanobacillus longus
GTGGTTTGAAATCCTGCGAATAAGCGAGCATTTAAGAGTAAATTGAATCTATCTGAGGGAGTTTATAGATTTAGTGGAATAAAAACAATTATTTTTGGTGGGGCGAGTCACCGCAGCCTTAATCTTTTTTAAAACAGTCTAAATAAAAAGACCAGAAAGAGGAATTAATCACTCTTTCTGGTCTTTTATTAGGCTTTAAACTTCCATTATGATAGGTAATACCATTGGACGGCGTTTTGTTTTCTCATATAGGAATGGTGCTATTGTGTCTGTAATTTCATTTTTAATTTCAGACCATTGCGTTGTTTTTCTATCCATCACTTTATCCAAATGAGTGGAAACTAGTTTTTGTGCTTCGTTAATCAAATCCTCGGATTCTCTCATATATACAAATCCCCTTGAAATGATATCAGGACCTGCAGCGATTTTGAATTCCTTCATATTAATGCTTACGACAACAATAACTAGTCCTTCTTCAGAAAGGATACGGCGATCGCGTAATACGATATTGCCAATATCACCAATTCCGCTTCCATCCACATATATGGATCCTGAAGGTACTTTACCTGAAACAGTTGCTTGATCTTTGCTTAATGCAAGAACATCACCGTTATCCATAATAAATGAATTAGCCGGGTCGACATCACATGTTTCAGCAAGT
Source organism: Oceanobacillus longus (assembly GCF_042650085.1). NCBI lineage: Bacteria > Bacillati > Bacillota > Bacilli > Caryophanales > Bacillaceae > Oceanobacillus > Oceanobacillus longus. The sequence goes on from NZ_JBHSAO010000014.1 coordinate 662, forward strand.
TTAATATGTTCTTTAAGCATACGATATTCACCATGAATAGGCATAAAGAATTTCGGTTTGATTAGTCGCAGCATTAACTTTTGCTCTTCTTGACTTCCATGTCCGGAAGTGTGAATATTACTCAGTTTACCATGAATAACGTCTGCGCCTGCGCGATATAATTTATTAATAGTTCTGCTGACACTCACTGTATTTCCAGGGATTGGAGATGAAGAAAATACTACTGTATCGCCAGGAATAATTTGAATTTGTCTGTGTGTACCATTTGCAATACGTGATAATGCAGCCATTGTCTCACCTTGCGAACCAGTACAAAGAATGGTGATCTCACTTGCTGGGTATCTGTTGATTTGATTTCCTTCTATAAATGTTCCTTTTGGAGCTTGAATATATCCTAACTCCGAACCGATATTAATTGCATTTTCCATACTGCGTCCAAATACAGCAACTTTACGGTTATATTTCACTGCTGATTCAACTACTTGTTGTAATCGATAAATATTGGATGCGAAAGTAGCAAATATTAATCTGCCGTCAACACGACTGAAAACTTCATCGATACTTTGACCTACAACTTTTTCTGACATTGTGAAGCCGGGCACTTCACTGTTTGTGCTATCGGAAAGGAGGCAAAGTACGCCTTCTTTACCAATTTCAGCCATTCTAGTTAGGTTAGCTGGTTCGCCCACAGGTGTAAAGTCGAATTTAAAGTCACCAGTATGAACAATGTTTCCTGGTGGTGTTTTGACGACAATTCCATATGAATCGGGAATACTGTGTGTAGTACGGAAAAAACTAACGGAAGTTTTACGGAATTTAATAACATCATCTTCTTGAATGGTAGTTAATTTAGCACTTCTTAAAAGACCGTGCTCATCTAATTTGTTTCGGATTAATCCGATTGCTAGAGGTCCTGCATAAATAGGCACATTAACTTCACGCAGGAGGTAAGGAATTCCACCGATATGGTCTTCGTGACCGTGAGTTACGAAAAGACCTTTGATTTTATCCTGATTTTGAACAATGTACGTATAATCAGGAATAACATAGTCAATACCAAGAAGTTCATCTTCAGGGAATTTGATCCCTGCATCGATAAGAATAATTTCATCCTGGAATTGAACGGCATACGTATTTTTACCGATTTCACCTAATCCACCTAGTGCAAAAACGGCTGTTTGGTCATTCTTTACAAATTTCATCTTTTATATATTCTCCACTTCTAATTTACCGGTTTCTTTTTCATAATTCAGATGTGCCTCATCTAATTCGTGGATATATTCGATGTTATATTTCCGGTCACTTAATTTTTTTCTTACTTCTCTAACTGAATCTGCTTCAACGTAAATACTCTGTGTACGTTCCCGTACTGGAACTTCATCTTGAAGTTCTTGATATAAAACTTTAAAAATCATTTCATCTCTCCTATCTAATTTTTTGTATTTTTATGTTCAAGGAAATAAGCTATTGCCTTACAGGCGATAACTGTCTCCCGTTTTAGATGTTATTTGTTCTCCGTTAGAACCTTCGTCCAGTATGTTTCCGTAGCGATACTAGATAATCTATAGATTACTTCATTGGTGTGATTGGTTGTATCCTTGGTAGCCTTATTTAAATGTAGTAGGTACACGTCCTTCTTTGCCTAAAAAGTCTCTCCACCGTTTCTTAAGCTTTTCTCTTAGGCGCTTCAGCATGAGGACACACGTCTCCTTTCAGATATCTAAAAAAGCAACAAAAATTCTCTACCGTCCAATCCTCTTATATACAGTATAGTACGAAATGAGGAATATTTAAATAAAAACACATCAATTATAAAAAAATAGTAATAAACTCTTACAAATACTACTCGTATATTTAGCTTTTACATCGAGCTTAATCTTATACATTTAAGTAAAAAAGGTATCTATGAACGATAGACACCCCAGTGAATTATTCAATTGCAGTCGAATTTTCAGGTATTTCAAATGGATTATCTTTATTTATATGGTCGTAGAACATAATACCGTTCAAATGGTCGATTTCGTGTTGAAATACGATGGCTGGATAGCCTTTCAATCTTAATTTTAGAGGATTCCCATCCAAATCTGTTGCTTTTATCGTGATTCTCGCATTCCTTGGAACATATCCTTCCACAGGACGATCAACAGAAAGACATCCTTCCCCCGACGCTAAATAAGATTTTTCAACGGAATGACTTATGATTTTTGGGTTAACAAGTCCATAACTGTATAACTTTCCGTTGAAGTCTTCAAAATGAATCGCAATAAGTCTCTTTTCAATTCCAAGTTGAGGAGCAGCTATTCCGACACCAGCTCTTAAATTGTATTTTGCTGCTTTCTCTTCATCTTGACTGTTTATAAGAAATTCTAACATATCTTCAAGTAATTTTTTTTCGTCACTATTTATTGGAAGACTTACTTCTTCTGCCTTTGTTTCCAAGGAAGGATGGCCTTCGCGTACGATGTCTTTCATTGTTATCATCATGCATTACTCCTTATTGGTTATAATATCTATAATAGAGGGTATTAAATAGATGACCAAGTAGTGCTAGTCTCTATATGAATAGGAAATGGGTTTCTTTGAATAACTATTTCAATATAACATTTTAACATATCCAGTAGGCATTAATCATAAATTTTAAAAAGAGGCGGGCCTATACAAGGTTTTCATTGATTTATGAGGCGCACTTTATGATATACTTTAAAAACATACTACCGATAATAGAACACATAGGAGGAAGAAATGTGCGTATAAAGAACTTATTATTTATTTTACCTACCATTCTGATTGTATTATTAGCTGCATGCAGTAGTCAATCTACAGAAGAACAGATACATAGCCACTTAGAGCAGGCGGTAGGACTTGAAGCAGAATTTGAAAACCAGCAAAGCGCTATAACAGACTTGGAAGTGCAAGAACAGGAAATATATAACCAAATCATTGATTTAGGTATGGAAGATTTCCAACAAATAACGGAACTATCAAATGAGGCGTTATCCATTATTGATCAGCGTGAAGAAAAAATAGAACTTGAGAAACAGAGTATTGAATCGTCTCAGGAAGAGTTTACGAAAATCGAGGATTTAATTCCAAATCTTGAAGATACAGAAGTAAAAGAAAAGGCAGAAGCGATGTATGGTGTAATGGATAATCGTTATAGCACCTATATAGCTTTAAATAAAGCATATGTGAATTCACTTGAGTTGGAGAAGGAACTATATACCATGCTTCTGCAAGAAGAGATTGAACAGGAAGAATTAACCGAACAAATTAACTCTATAAATGAAAGTTATGAACAAGTTCTTGACTTGAACGAACAATTTAATAATCATACTGTGGAATACAATGCATTGAAAAAGGAATTTTATGATGCTGCTGAATTGGTTGTATCGTATGAATAGAAAAAATATAAAAAAGACTGAATCTTCATTTTGGATTCAGTCTTTTTTGTTGTTTTCTTTTATAATCCTGTCTGTAGCTTATTAATACAGATGCAAGTAAGGAATATAACAGTTATCTGTCAAAAGTTGTGAGTAGCAAAAATACGAAATAATTCCCTTCATTTTGGGGAATTAAAGTTATAAACTAATTGACCATTAGAAAAAAGTAGGCTATTATTTAACTAAATCAGTTATTGTACTAATATACTTTACATAATTAATATAACAGGTTACCATTTAGTTAAGTAGTGATTATTAATAACTGAAATAGGGTACAACAATTATGTGTGATTTTTTATACGGAATTTTTGTATTCTGGGTAAGCTATGAAAGACAAAATAAAAAGGTAATAAGAAAGGAAGAGGTGAACCATTTTGAAACATGTACTTGAAAATATTGAGAGTCAGTTCGAAATGTTCCAGATTCTTAATGAAGATGGAAAGATCGTGAATAAAGATGATATGCCTGATCTATCAGATGAGGATTTAAAAGAGATTATGCGCCGAATGGTGTATACACGCATCCTTGATCAACGTTCAATTGCTTTAAATCGTCAAGGTCGTCTAGGTTTCTATGCACCTACTGCTGGTCAGGAGGCATCTCAATTAGGTAGTCAATTTGCATTGGAACAGGAAGATTTCATCTTACCTGGTTACCGTGATGTACCTCAGTTGATTTGGCAAGGTCTTCCATTATATCAAGCATTCCTGTTTTCAAAAGGACATTTTCATGGAAACCAATTCCCTGAAAATTTACATGCTTTGAGCCCGCAAATTATTATTGGTGCACAATATGTACAAACTGCGGGTGTTGCATTAGGAATAAAAAAACGTGGCAAAGATAATGTAGCTATAACATACACAGGTGATGGTGGAACATCTCAAGGTGATTTCTATGAAGGAATGAACTTTGCAGGTGCGTATAAAGCTCCCGCAATCTTCGTTGTACAGAATAACCGTTTTGCAATTTCAGTGCCTGTTGAGAAACAAACGAAAGCAAAAACATTAGCTCAAAAAGCAGTTGCTGCTGGAATAGAAGGAATTCAAGTTGACGGAATGGATGTTTTAGCTGTCTATGCGGCTACAAAAGATGCGCGTGACCGTGCGATTGCTGGTGAAGGTCCAACACTAATCGAAACATTAACATATCGTTTTGGCCCACACACAATGTCAGGTGATGACCCAACGCGTTATCGTACAGAAGAATTAGATAATGAATGGGCGAAAAAAGATCCACTTGTACGTTTCCGTAAATTTTTGGAAAGCAAGAAATTGTGGTCTGAAGAAGATGAAAACAAAGTGATTGATGAAGCGAAAGATGATATTAAAAAAGCTATTAAAAAAGCAGAAGAACAACCGAAGCAAAAGGTTACAGACTTAATTGGTAATATGTATGAAGAACTTCCATCCAATCTGCAGGAGCAAATGGAAATATATAAAGAAAAGGAGTCGAAGTAATATGGCACAAATGACTATGATTCAAGCAATCACTGATGCAATGCGCACAGAATTAAAAAACGATGAAAACGTGCTTGTATTTGGTGAAGACGTTGGTCAAAATGGTGGTGTTTTCCGAGCTACGGAAGGATTACAGGACGAATTCGGTGAAGACCGTGTATTTGACACACCACTAGCTGAATCAGGAATTGGCGGACTTGCTATTGGACTCGCATTACAAGGATATCGTCCAGTTCCGGAAATTCAATTCTTCGGCTTCGTATTTGAAGTAATGGATTCCATTAGTGGACAAATGGCACGTTTGCGTTACCGTTCTGGTGGGCATCATACTGCGCCAATTACAGTTCGTGCCCCATTCGGTGGTGGTGTACATACACCGGAAATGCACGCAGATTCATTGGAAGGATTAATGGCACAACAACCAGGACTTAAAGTTGTTATCCCTTCGACTCCGTATGAAGCTAAAGGTTTATTAATTTCAGCAATTCGCGACAATGACCCGGTTATCTTTTTAGAGCATATGAAACTGTATCGTTCATTCCGTGGAGAAGTTCCTGAAGAAGAATATACAGTTGAAATTGGTAAAGCAGATGTAAAAAGAGAAGGAAAAGACGTAACACTGATTGCTTATGGTGCTATGGTCCATGCATCACTTAAAGCAGCGGAAGAGCTTGAAAAAGATGGTGTTGATGCAGAAGTTATTGACCTTCGCACGGTATCACCAATTGATTATGAAACAGTATTAGAGTCTGTTAAGAAAACAGGTCGTGCAGTAGTTATTCAAGAAGCACAACGTCAAGCAGGTGTTGCAGCGAATGTAATGGCAGAAATTCAGGAAAGAGCTATCCTGCACCTTGAAGCACCAGTACTACGTGTAGCTGCACCAGATACAGTTTATGCATTTTCTGATGCAGAAGAAGTTTGGTTGCCGAATCATAGCGATATTGTTGAAAAAGTAAATGCAGTAATGAATTTCTAAATTTAAGTAGGAGGTTTTCTTAAAATGGCTTTTAATTTTAAAATGCCTGATATTGGTGAAGGAATCCACGAAGGTGAAATTGTTAAGTGGTTCGTTAAAGAAGGCGACGAAGTAAAAGAAGATGACGTGTTATGTGAAATTCAAAATGATAAGGCAGTCGTAGAAATTCCCTCACAAGTGGACGGAACGGTTACCAAAGTTCATGTTGAAGAAGGGTCAGTTGCTACAGTAGGGGAAACACTAATTACTTTCGATGCAGAAGGTTATGAATCCGAAGAAGAACCGGAAGATGCCAAGAAAGAAGAACCGGCTGCAAAAGAAGAGGCATCCCAAGATTCAAAACAAGAAGAGCAACCATCTGAAGAAGCAGACACAGAAGGAACTCGAGTAATTGCAATGCCATCTGTACGCAAATATGCACGTGAAAATGATGTGAAAATCAGCGTTGTATCAGGTTCTGGTAAAAATGGCCGTGTGTTAAAGGAAGATATTGATAACTATCTAAGTGGAGACCAACCAGCTGAAAAAGGTGAAACCGCTGAACAATCAGTTAACAGTGAATCCAAACCAGCTGCAGCGCCAGTAGGTCAATATCCAGAAACACGCGAAAAAATGACAAATATCCGTAAATCAATTGCCAATGCAATGGTTAACTCGAAAACAAAAGCACCACATGTTACATTACATGATGAAATTGATGTAACAGATCTTGTTGCACACCGTAAAAAATTCAAAGCTATTGCTGCAGAGCAGGAAATTAAGCTTACGTATCTGCCATATGTTGTAAAGGCACTCGTATCAGCATCCAAGAAATTCCCAATCATCAATTCTTATATTGATGAGAACACAGACGAAATTGTACAAAAACATTACTACAATGTCGGTATTGCTGCGGATACAGATCGTGGTTTATTAGTACCAGTCGTTAAAGACGCTGATAAAAAGTCAATTTTTGAGATTTCTCAGGAAATCAATGAATTGGCAGGAAAAGCTCGTGATGGTAAACTTAAACCAGACGAGATGAAAGGAGCTTCAAATACGATCTCCAATATTGGTTCAGCTGGCGGACAGTGGTTTACTCCAGTATTGAATTACCCTGAAGCTGCGATTCTTGGAATCGGCCGTATTGCCGATAAACCAATTGTTCGTGACGGAGAAATCGTAGTTGCACCTGTTCTCGCTTTATCTTTAAGCTTTGATCATCGTATCGTTGATGGCGCGACTGCACAAAATGCATTAAACCAAATTAAACGATTGCTGAATGATCCACAACTAATTATGATGGAGGCGTAAGGAATGGTAGTAGGAGATTTCCCGGTAGAAGTAGACACACTAGTCGTTGGGGCAGGTCCTGGTGGATATGTTGCTGCAATCCGTGCAGCGCAACTAGGTCAAAAGGTAACAATTGTTGATAAAGGAGCGTTAGGTGGTGTATGTCTTAATGTTGGATGTATACCTTCTAAAGCACTAATCCAAGCTGGACATTTAGCTGAAAGTGCAAAGGGATCTGAAGACCTCGGTATTAAATCAGAAAATGTAACGGTTGATTTCGCCAAAGTACAGGAGTGGAAAGGATCTGTTGTTAACAAACTTACTTCAGGTGTTGAAGGACTACTTAAAGGTAATAAAGTAGATATTGTTAAAGGGGAAGCATATTTTGTTGATAAAAACACAGCAAAAGTAATGGATGAAAAATCCTCCCAGACTTACAAATTTAAAAATTGTATTGTTGCAACAGGATCCACACCGATTGAGATTCCGACATTTAAGTTTTCTGATCGTGTTCTAGACTCAACCGGCGCATTAAACTTAAAAGAGATCCCTAAAAAGTTGGTTGTTATTGGTGCAGGTTATGTTGGAAGTGAATTAGGATCAGCTTATGCAAACTTTGGTACTGAGGTTGTATTCGTGGAAGGTGCTAAAGATATTTTAAGTGGATTTGAAAAACAAATGACTCAATTAGTTAAGAAACGTTTGAAAAACAAAGGCGCAACCATCGTTACTGAAGCAATGGCTAAAGGCGTAGAAGAAACAAAAGATGGCGTGAAAGTAACTTATGAAGCTGGCGGTAAAGAAGAAACGGTTGAAGCAGATTATGTATTGGTGACTGTTGGCCGTCGTCCGAATACAAGTGAAATCGGACTGGAACAAGTTGGGATTGAACTTGATGACAGAGGTTTAGTCAAGGTTGATAAGCAAAGCCGTACAAATGTTGAAAACATCTATGCAATCGGTGATATCGTTGCAGGACCACCACTTGCGCACAAAGCATCTTACGAAGGTAAGATTGCTGCTGAAGCAATTAGTGGAGAAAAATCTGAAGTGGATTATATCGGTATCCCAGCAGTAGCATTTACTGAACCAGAACTTGCGACCGTTGGATTATCAGAGAAAGAAGCTAAGGATGCTGGTTATGATGTGAAAGTTGGGAAATTCCCATTTGCTGCAAATGGCCGTGCATTATCATTGAATAATAGCGATGGATTCCTTAAATTAATTACTCGTAAAGAGGATGGATTAGTAATCGGTGGTCAAATTGCCGGGCCTAATGCAAGTGATATGATTTCTGAGATTGGACTTGCTGTTGAATCGGGTATGACTGCTGAGGATATTGCTTTAACAATCCATGCACATCCTACTTTGGGAGAAATTACAATGGAAGCAGCAGAAGTTGCAATCGGTACACCAATTCATATGATGAAATAGTATTTTATCAAAATAAAAAGGATGCTCCTTAATTCGGGACATCCTTTTTATTTTGATCTAACGTAATTTCCAATTTTTCGATTATCTCTTTTTTCGGTTTCTTACCAAATAATTGTGCAATGGTTGTTCCATCTTTTGAAATTAAAAGACTAGGTCCATCGGTATTTTGCATAATACCTAGTTCTGCAATATTTCTTTCCGTCATCTCCATCTCTGAAAACTCAGAAGGATATTTAGCTTTTAATTCGATGATTGCATCCATATACATTTCATCTACTTCATCAATAGAATCTTCAGGAATAAACATGACATCATATTCGTTTGGCTTAAAAGTAAACACCTCTACATTCGTATTTTCATTTTGACAACCGTTCAATAAAAATAAGGTAGGAATTAGCAATATAAGCTTGTACATCAATTCCTGCTCACTTCCCTCGTTGTTAGTATATGTAATGCTTTAAAGGTAGTGTAACAAATGAAGCAATGTGATTCCCCATTGTAAATGAACGGTCATAGAAATGAAATTGGACTGTAGAAAAGCTATGATAATAAGAAATATTCGTATGAAAATTGTAATAGAGATTTGTAATCGGGTTAAAAAAAGGTGAGACACCGACTATGGGGTCCAACCTTTAAAATTATTTTTTCTGTTTTTTTAGTAACTTAACTTCTAACCTCAGTGATTTCGTTAAGGATATAATTATCAATATCAAGATTGCGCCATCGTACAACATTGCCCACAGTAACATATTCCCCTATAATAAATCTAGTAATCTATTAGTCATCTGGGAGGTAATTTATATATGAAAAGAATTTTTTTAAGCTTTCTTTTGATTTGTATTTTCGCTTTATCAGCGTGTTCAAGTGATACGGAAAATACAAGTCAAGGAAAATCAGGATCTAGTAATACAGAATCGGAAGAAGTAGAAGTTCAAAATAATGAAGAAGAAGAAGAAGCGACGGATGAAATTGACAATAACCTTGAAGAAGAAAAAGAAAAAGAACAAGAAGAACAAGAAGCCAAATACATAGTAGCAGAAGATTGGTCACTCGCGCCCATTGAGAAAGGAACGAATGAAAACGTGGTATTGCTGACAATTGATGACGCTCCGGACAAGCATGCAGTAGAAATGGCAAAAACACTTAAACAATTGGATGTTAATGCTATTTTTTTTGTGAATGGTCATTTTCTTGATACACCAGAAGAAGAGGAAATGTTAAAAGAAATTCACGATATGGGCTTCTTCATAGGTAATCATACATTCAATCATGTCACCATACCCGATGTATCCGAGGAGCAACAAAAAGAAGAGATTTTAAGCCTAAACGATCGTGTTGAGGAAATTATAGGAGTACGACCAGTATTTTTCCGTGCGCCTCATGGGGCAAATACAGACTATGCGATCCAAGTAGCCGAAGAGGAAGGTATGACAGTAATGAACTGGAGTTATGGTTATGACTATTTTGAGCCCTATATGGATGCCGAAAAACTAACAACTGCAATGGTTACTGGGGAAGGACCGGAAGTGGATGTACCATACTCATTACTTAAACCAGGTGCTAACCTTTTGATGCATGACAGGGAATGGACTGCAGAAGCGCTTCCTGGTATTGTTGAGGGCTTAAGAGATAAAGGGTATGAAATGCTTGATCCTGGCTTAATCGAAACGAATTAAATTAGGCTATTTTCGTAATGTTTGTTGCTTTTTAATCATGCAGAGTTGAGATAAACTACGAAGTAACTTATCTCGCCGTCCGGGATCGCTCTGGGCGGATGCGCATCCTTAGGCCACGGCCTCAGCCCCGAAGAGAAAACCACTCTTCAGGTCTTCGGACACGTGCTGTTCCCGCAGGAGTCACCGCCCGCCGCTCACCCGGACTGGTGAAGCTTTATGACGATTTTAGCTACCCCCGTTAATGTAGTTATCGTCAGCAACCTTCTAACTAGCTCTGGGAAATATACGGAGACTCCAACGGGAAGAGAGGCATAGGTGAGACCCTGAAATGCGTCAGCATGAAGGGGCTCACCAGCCGCCCGTGGAAAGCGAAGTATATTTCCCAGAGCGGTCGCCGAAGCTTCTACATACTATTAGAAATAACCAGCAGTTACTTCGCATTTTATATATTTTATGAAATAACAACAATTCATTTTGGTGGGACGACCTAAGTCCCAATCTTTTAGAAAACAGCCTGCTAAATAATTCTTAGCAGGCTGTTTTGTTATTTTTAAAAAAAACACAATTTTTAATGTGTTATACTAATTAGGGGTTGATTCTTTTAATGTTACATATTATAATATGAATACGTTATCATAATTAATCAAAAGGAGATGGCTTAATGGGTACAATAATTTGTCAGGATTGTCAGCACGTTATTGAACATTATGAAGAAGAGAAAGTAACTACTCTTTACGGTACATGTCCTAGTTGTAATGAAAAATAAATAACTTACGATGAGCTGCATACGCTGATGCAGCTCTATTTTTTGTTTCGTTACTTATTCTCCGCTTATACTTTAAAATATGTAAGGGATTTCAATTATAGTATTATTCACGGAAAAATGCTACGCTTATTATAAGAATAATAAAAGGGGATGAGAGTGTATGGGACTACAGACTCGTATTACGGAACTTTTAAATATTTATTATCCAATTATTCAGGGGGGGCTTGCACACCTGGCATATTCAGATTTGGCTGCAGCAGTTTCCAATGCTGGCGGACTTGGTCAAATTACGGCAATGAGTTTAGAAACTCCAGAAGAACTGAGGAATGAAATTAGGCGTGTAAAATCAATGACGGATAAACCTTTTGGAGTCAACTTTGCAATCGGTCAACATGGGAGACCGTTTGAACATATGGTTGATATAGCAATTGAAGAAAGTGTGCCGGTGATATCAGTTACAGGAGGAAATCCAAAAGGAGTAATGGACCGTGTGGAAGGACATAATATCAAAAAGCTCGTCCTTGTCGCTGCAACCAGACAGGCTGAAAAAGCTGAGGAATTAGGAGCAGATGCGGTAATGGTTGTTGGCCAGGAAGGTGGAGGTCACCTTGGAAGAGGGGATGTCGGTACATTTGTATTAACACCTGAAGTTGTTGACCGGGTATCAATTCCAGTTATTGCTTCAGGAGGTATTGTTGATGGGCGTGGTCTCATGGCTGCCTTAAGTCTTGGAGCCGAGGGAATCGAAATGGGAACTAGATTTATTGCGACAGAGGAAGCACAGGTTCATATGAATTATAAACAGGCAATACTTGATGCAACTGAAGATAGCACTGTAGTCATCAAACGATCTATTGGATCACCTGCAAGAGCCTTACGAGGTCCATGGACAGCACGTATTTTGGAAATGGAACAAGAGAAAGCAGGATACGATTCGTTGAAAGCTTACATAAGCGGAAAAGTCAATAAAGATTACATTGAAAATGGGGACCCCAATGAAGGATTTGGCTGGGCAGGACAATCTGCTGCTAGAATTAAAGACATACCCGTGGTTAGTGAATTGATTCAAAATATTGTAATTGAAGCAGAGGGAATAAAAGAAAAATGGAATAAATGAGGTGTAACTAAAAAACATGAGTTATGAATATCCGATTGATGAAACTTGGAGTACGGAGGAAATAATTGATGTCGTCAATTTCTTTAGCCTCGTAGAAAAGGCACATGAAAAGCAGGTTCACAGACAGGAAATTCTTATGCTATATAATCGTTTTAAACAAATTGTACCATCAAAAAGTGAGGAAAAGACCTTGTTTGCTCAATTTGAAACAGTTTCAGGCTACTCAAGTTATAAAACTGTTAAAAAGGCAAAAGAAACCAAAGAGGACGTTATTAAAATGTAAAAAAGAGGCAGTACGTAATCGTGCTGCCTTTTTTTTATGGGTCAAAAGCTTACCTATAATTCCTCGAATGCAATGCCAATTGATAAAATGGGATAAGTTTATCGTATGTTTCTTTGACCGTATCTAAGAACTTATCTCCGTCAGCCAATAATTGGTCTCCTGAACTAAAGTGGCGGCCAATTAGAAATTCAGCTTTTTTTACATCTCTAAATCTCTCTAAATCTTTCAATTCCAAGTCGTTAATCCTTATGGAATCTTTTTCCATATGGTCCAGGGAGACAACAAAATTATTTGGAAGCTGTTTTATATTGTCATATTTAGTTATTAATGTTTCGGCAATCTCTTTTTTATTTGGTAATTCATATATAAGCGCAAGCCAGATAAAAACATGATCATCGAATAATCCTATCTGAAAATGGGGATGTTTCTTGTATCCACGTTTGTTATCAGCAATTGCCATCCATGTATCTTTTGGTGGATTTACCGTTCTTCTTGCGTGTTTAGCAATATGTAAATAAACTTCATTTCCTAATTTCGCGGCCAAATAATCAACAATTTCAGATCCTATTTCCTGGAATTTAGGCTGTATTCTAGTTTGGATAGCTTCCATTCTTGCATCTAAACCCTCTATCGTAAATGTATGAAAATCCTTCTGATCAAATCCTCGAAATGCCAAGGGGTTCATCCTTTCTTAAAACTTAGATTATAATAATTATTATTAAGTAAAATAGAAAGGAAGTCAAGTCATGGATTTAAGAGAAATTGACTTCTAATTCTTTTGGTTATGTTTAAAAAGGATACAATTTGGGAAATGATTATAAAATAAACCAAATAAGACAAGAATGTAAAGAACAAAAATACGAACAAAGTCATAGAATAAAGAAAAAGATGGAATTGGCAAAACAAGCTCATGGAAAGGGAGTGAAAAGATGAAATACGTTATGGAAGCATTAAGAAGAAAAGAGGCCCAGGAAAAATTACCTGTGATTCGTATGGAAATCGATTATGAATTAGTAACCCTCTTTGATGCAATGAAAGCAGATGATAAAGTTATGATAATCAAAGCTAAAGAACGATTAGAGGTCTTAAGAAAGCAGATGCTTCAAATAGACAATGAGCAAGTATAATAGCTGACCCCAATATGTATTGGAGCATTAACATAATATTCGAATACATATTGGGGTCATTCAAATACAATGACGTATATACTCCATTTTGATACAATTATATATACAGTCGATGAAAAATGGAGGTAAATATATATGGATTCATTACTTCGCGAGGAAATATTTAAACAGGCAATAGAATGGGTAATGGAAGCCGGGAATACAATCAGAGATAAAATGAATAATCCATTGGATATCGAAACTAAATCCAATGCAAATGATCTTGTAACGAAGTTGGATAAAGAAACAGAACAGTTTTTCGTCGCTAAAATTAAAGGGAAATACAAAGACCATTTCATTCATGGTGAAGAAGGATATGGTGATAATCCTACATCTTTAGATGGAACCATTTGGATCATTGATCCGATCGATGGCACAATGAATTTTGTCCACCAAAAAAGAAATTTCGCTATTTCAGTTGGAATTTATCATGAAGGTGTCGGTGAAATTGGATTAATTTATGATGTAATGGCCAATACGCTTTATCATGCAAAAAAGGGTCAAGGTGCTTACAAAGATGATGTAAAATTACAACCATTGCCAAAGAAGAAAAATATCAACGAAGCAATCGTAGGAATGAATCATTTCTGGCTATGTGAAAACAGATTGATAGATGAGCAGGTAATGCAAAGTTTTGTTAAGGATATTCGTGGAACGAGAACATATGGTTCTGCAGCACTTGAATTTGCCTTTACTGCTGAGGGAATTGTGGATGGTTACATTTCCATGGGGCTATCTCCCTGGGATATTGCAGCAGGTGTGATTATTGTCAATGAGGTTGGAGGAAGTACAACAGATATTGATGGAAGACCAGTAAATTTGCTTGAAAAATCAGCTATACTTACGTGTAACACAGCATTTCAAAAAGATATTCTCAAATACTTAAAAAAAGGAAGAAAGTGACATGTCTATGTCACTTTCTTCTTTTCTTTAATGTTATTCCGTAGGCAAAAGTTCCGAATCCCAAAATTAGAAATAATAAAATAAGCCATAAACTGCGGAATGCAATAGCTATTCCAACAAGTGCGAACAAAATAATTACAAGAATGGCTAACAAAAGCATTGGGAAATTCACATTTTTCATAAAAGCACCTCTATTTCCATCATGGTATAGTATAAATCAAAATCTAGAAATCTACAAAAGTAACCATTTAGATGATTATTCATCGTACTGGCAAGAACCTTTAAGTTTTAGTATGATAGAAGAAGGTTTTATTTAAATAATGGGGGACTTATAGATATGGATGGCTTTAGATTTGTGTTTGATCTGGTAGTAGAGATAAATGGTATTGAAAACATATTTTGGATATTCTTTGCAATGAATTTCGTTTTATGTGCCGTTGCATATGAATTGGGTTTTGCGAGGAAACTCCCACTTGGGAAAACAATTTTTGTATATATGATGTTGCTGATTGGTACATATATTTTAACCATCTTTACCACAGTTATGAAGATGCCAACGGTGGAAAGTCTTCTCGTAATTATCTTGGTCCTTGCCATATACAGAATTAGACTTCATAGGCAACGGAAAGCAACCAAATAGAAAAATAAAGTAAAAAACGCCTTATTGGCGTTTTTTACTTTATATTATAAATATTGGTCTACTTTTTTATTTTCACGGTATAATCTAAATTTCCCTGTATCTAGGCGTTTTTTGGTTTTATGCTCGACCCTTTCATAACAAGGAGTGCATAGATACATATAAATTCTTCTATTTCTCAATCTTTTTGCTTTTAAAGAATAATCCTCTATATCTTCAATTTTGTCGCAAAGAGTACATTTAACTTGCATAATATCACCTCAACATGGGAATAAATAATTTATTACTATGTAGTAGTATATCATAATAATGGTAGCGATTAGAAGGTATTGCTTCATGTTTGATAAACAAATATTAGGGAATAAGGTGTATACATCACATTTTAAAGCCATGAAAGGACGATTTTATGAAAAAAAGATATTTATTATCTGCAGTAGGAGCCATGGGAGCAAGTGTTGCTGGATATTACTTGAAAGATGAAAAAAACCGCAACAAGATTAAAGAGGTTTCAAATGGGTTAGTCGGAAAGATAAAGGGGAACACAGATAGCACGTTTGAAAATGCAGGTGTACCTGATCAATCGTCAGAAACAGGTGACATTGCTCAATTAGAAAATTCTAAAATGGTTTCTGAGGGATCGCAATTTGGCGTTCAATATTACAATGATAAGAAAGACGAAAATAAGCTAGCAAATCAACAAGATTAAACAAGTAAAAAAGGTTTCTGATTGACTCAGAAACCTTTTTTACTTGAAATGATACAGGATCTTAATATTTACCAATTCCATCCTATTTCAGACGTTCATCATGCTGGTTTGATTGATCGCCTTCGATATCATCTAACTTCTGTTGATCTTCTTCATCAATGATTTCTTTATTTTGGTCTGGTTCTTCCGCACGGTCATCATCGATTGGGAATTCAGGCATAAATCGTCCAACGATAGCTGCAAGTTCATCTACAACTCCTTGAACCGGATGCCCCTGACTGATTTTGTTACCCATTCCTCTTATCCTCTCCACAACATCCGCATCTGCTACAACGACTGCTGTTTTACCATAGGGATCATGATATAAAGCCTCCGTTACAGAGTATTTAATTGTGCCAACACGTGAGCGATCGAGATCCTTATCTACATCAATAGCAACTACGGTGTACGGTCCAGCGACAATTGCCGAAGCGTCATTTACATTTGGAATGTCTGTTGCAAGGTTTGCTAGACGTTTTGCAATTTGTTCATTATCCAGATCTTCCAGTTCTGTCGGATCTGAATTTTTCACTTGAACAATTCGATCCGAACCCTTTTCTTCTCCAGCTAAAGGAGTTTCTTCTTCTTGACCGCATGCTGTTAGAGTTAGAATTACAGCCAGTATTAATATATTTAATTGCAAGTTCATTCAGCATTCCTCCTAATTATAGTAGCTGATAAACTTATTTTGGATAGTTTACGTAAAAATATACAGGATATTGGGAAAAAGAAAAGTCTGCTATTCGCAGACTTTAATTAGTTAATAACTATTTTTTTAATATTTTTAACAGGATTATCTTTATTGGAACCGTTTTTATAAAAGTAATGGACGGGTCCATCTTCTCTTAATGGTTTGCCGTTGAGTGAGAACAGGAAATATCCATCTTCAAGTTCGGGCAATGTAACGGTTACATCTTCTTCACTATCTGTAATAAATGTTGCATTCTTAGCATCCGCTTTAATCTCTGCATTGGTTATGAAATCATGTAGCGGCATAACATAAGAATTTTTTAGTATTTCTTCTCCCTCAAGCTTGGAGATACTCTTGTTAACAGGAGGTCGATTCATTTTTGTTTCTAAAACCTCTCTATTAAAACGTTCAGAAATTTTTTCCAAGTCATCCATTTCTTCTGTTTCCTCTACCTTTTTAGAAAATGCCTCATTTAATAAAATTTTTCTATCATCAAAAATCCATACAGTTGGATCCAATGTTATAGAGTAGGAAACTTTTCCGGTAATTGGTACAATCATTTTTTCACCCCTATTTATATATGTATCTTAACTTAGAATATCAGACATTAATTATTATTTCATCTTATGAATTAAATTTTATAAATTTTTTTCGGTTTTATTTGCATTTTTCAATGGCTAACGATAATATAATATAAAAGAAAGTCTTTTTAGTGGAGGGGATTCAATTGATGCCTGAGGTGACTATAGATCATCGTGAAAAAGCCCATGCCCTTCTTAAGGCTGACGCTGACAACATTTTACGACTCATTGAAGTTCAAATAGAAAATCTTACGATGCCGCAATGTCCAGTTTATGAAGATGTACTGGATACTCAAATGTTCGGTCTATCAAGGGAAATTGATTTTGCAGTACGTCTGAACTTAATCAATGAAAATGATGGTAAAGCACTTCTTGAGAATTTGGAGAAGAAGCTTAATATATTACATGAGGCATCTCAAAACTCTTTATGAGTAGGGCTTCTGTTTTGGCGTTATAGTACTATGGAGCAAAAACTTTGCCAGCATAAACTTGGCGAGGTTTTTTTATTTACAGCGGTTCAATATTTTGAATAATTAACTAGAAGAATATTCTGAAATGAGCTAAAAAATATGGTACACTAATTATTACATATGGTAGGGAGAAACATGATGATACAAAAATTAAGAGATTATGATTTTACCTTAATCATCACACCTTTACTTTTAGCTGGCTTTGGAATCGTAATGATATATAGCGCCAGTATGGTAACCGCTGTTGTTGAAGGAAATGAGAGTACACATTATTTATTTAGGCAATTAACCTGGTTTGGCATAGGGATGATAGGGTTTATTTTTTGCAGTCTGTTTCCCTATAAATATTATCAGAAGTTTATGAAGTATATTATCCTAGCAATCGTTGTGCTTCTAGTAGCAGTTTTGGCTTTTGGGAATTCAGTAAATAATGCCAAATCATGGTTTCAAATTGGTCCCCTCACTATGCAACCAGCAGAGTTTGCGAAGCTAGGTCTGATTATGTATCTTGCTTCTGTTTATTCTAAAAAACAGGCATATATTAGTGAATTCAATAAAGGTGTACTACCTCCATTGGTTTTGACAGCAATTATATTGGGATTGATCGTGTTGCAACCGGATATTGGTACTGCTTCGATCATTTTTCTTATTGCATGTTCAGTAATCTTCAGCTCTGGAATACGTATAAAGCACCTATCTGTATTAATCGGTATTGGAGTTGTACTGGTTTTGCTGGTAGTTCCATATATGATTACGGATGAAAGGCTTTCACGTTTTACCGGAGCTTATCAGCCTTTTGAAACACCCGATTCAGATGGATATCAGCTAATCCAATCCTACGTGGCAATTGGGACTGGGGGGCTGACTGGTGAAGGTCTTGGGCAAAGTGTCCAGAAGCTTGGTTATCTGATGGAAGGCCATACCGATTTTATTATGGCGGTAATAGCAGAAGAATTAGGCTTTATAGGTGTAATCCTTGTATTAGGGATGCTCGCAATCATTGTATTGCGCGGTATTTTTATAGCCAGAAAATGTCATGATAGCTTTGGAGCTTTACTAGCGATTGGTATATCTTCCATGGTAGGTATACAAGCATTTATAAACCTTGGTGCTATTAGTGGTATCTTACCGATAACTGGGGTTCCGCTACCGTTTGTCAGCTATGGAGGTTCATCACTGCTCATTATGCTTATTTCAATGGGTATATTGAACAATATAGCTATGACCGTTAAAAAACGGGAAAATGAAACTGTAGAAAAAAAGCCATATGAAAACAGCAAAAATAACAATACTATTCATTATAATAGGAGTGGAAAAAGATGGCAGAATTAAAAAACATTAATAAAGTACTGGTGGCAAATCGTGGGGAAATCGCTATTCGGGTATTTCGCGCATGTACAGAATTAAATATCCGAACAGTTGCAGTATATTCAAGTGAAGATACAGTGTCATTTCATCGGTTTAAAGCAGATGAGGCTTACTTAATAGGTAAAGGTAAAAAACCTATCGATGCATATTTGGATATTGAAGGAATCATCGAACTAGCTAAGGAAGTAAATGTCGATGCCATCCATCCAGGTTATGGACTTTTGTCTGAGAATATAAACTTTGCAAAACGTTGTGAAGAAGAAGGTATTATATTTATTGGACCGACTAGTGAACATTTAAATATGTTTGGGGATAAAGTTAAGGCGAGAGAACAGGCTGTTAAAGCGAACCTGCCTATTATTCCAGGTAGCGGCGGAGCTGTAACAACGGTTGAAGAAGTCGAAGCGTTTGGTATAGAAAATGGATACCCAATTATTATTAAAGCATCTTTGGGTGGCGGCGGACGTGGAATGCGAATTGTACGAGATGAGGAAGAGGTAACTGAAGCATACAATCGAGCAAAGTCAGAAGCAAAAGCTGCTTTTGGAAATGATGAAATCTATTTAGAAAAATTCATCGAAAATCCAAAGCATGTGGAAGTACAGATTCTTGGTGACAAGCATGGAAACATCGTTCACTTACATGAAAGAGACTGTTCTGTTCAGCGCAGGCATCAAAAAGTAATTGAAGTTGCACCAAGTCTCTCATTGACAGATGAACTTCGTGAAGAAATTTGTAGTGCTGCAGTCACGTTAATGGAAAATGTGGGGTACATAAATGCAGGGACTGTTGAATTTTTAGTTACCAAAGATGAATTTTATTTTATTGAAGTAAATCCGCGAGTACAAGTAGAACATACCATTACAGAGATGATTACTGGAATAGATATCGTTCAGTCTCAATTGAAGATAGCTGATGGTTTCAATTTGCATAGTGAGTCAGTCGGTATTCCACAGCAAGAAGATATTAAAATCAGCGGTTACGCAATACAGTCAAGGGTTACAACTGAGGATCCATTGAATAATTTTATGCCAGATACTGGTAAAATTAATGCATATCGTACTGGTGGAGGTTTTGGAGTTCGACTTGATGCAGGGAATGGCTACCAAGGAGCCGTAATTTCCCCACATTACGATTCCCTACTAGTAAAAGTTTCAACATGGGCTCTGACATTTGAGCAAGCTGCAATCAAAATGGTTAGAAATTTGAAGGAATTTAGAATAAGAGGCATTAAAACCAATATCCATTTCCTGGAAAATGTAATTTTGCATGAAAAATTCCTATCCGGTCAGTATGATACTACCTTTATAGATAAAACTCCCGAACTTTTTGTTTTCCCAAAAAGAAAAGACCGTGGAACAAAAATGCTTACTTATATCGCACAGACAACACTTAATGGTGGAGAAGGAATGCCTAGTAAGGACAAGCCGTCGTTTTCGCCGTTGTTGATTCCTGAAGTGAATCATAGTCAGAAGCTGCAGTCAGGTACAAAGCAAATATTAGATGAGAAAGGTCCGGATGGGTTAGCAAAATGGTTAAAGGATCAGAAAGAAGTCATGCTAACAGATACAACCTTCCGAGACGCTCATCAATCGTTACTTGCTACCCGTGTAAGAACAAATGACCTGCTACAAATCGCTGAACCGACAGCACACATGTTGCCTAATTTATTTTCTATAGAAATGTGGGGCGGAGCAACATTCGATGTAGCGTATAGATTTCTAAAAGAGGATCCTTGGGAGAGGCTTTTAAAGCTACGAAATAAAATGCCGAATGTTCTATTTCAAATGCTGCTTCGCTCAAGTAATGCTGTTGGGTATAAAAACTATCCAGATAACCTAATTCAAGAATTCGTTGAAAAAAGTTCCAATGCTGGTATAGATGTTTTTAGGATTTTCGATAGTTTAAATTGGGTTGATGGAATGAAACTTGCGATTGAGTCAGTACGTGAAAATAATAAGATTGCTGAGGCTACTATATGTTATACCGGCGATATTCTTGATGTTGGTCGCCAGAAATATGATTTAAAATACTATAAAAATATGGCACAGGAACTGGAAACATCCGGTGCACACATTTTAGGTATTAAAGATATGGCTGGATTGTTAAAACCTGAAGCTGCCTATCAATTGATTTCCACCTTGAAGGAGTCAACGGATTTACCAATACATCTTCATACGCATGATACAAGCGGAAATGGTATCTTTACGTATGCAAGAGCGATAGATGCCGGAGTTGATGTCGTTGACGTGGCTGCTGGGCCAATGGCTGGTTTGACTTCTCAGCCAAGTGCACAAACTTTGTACCATGCACTTGAAGGGAAGAGTCGACAACCTAAAGTCAATATCGATGCCTATGAAGAGATTTCCCATTATTGGGAAGGTATTAGAGAATATTATCAGGATTTTGAAAGTGGGATGAAAGCACCTCATACGGAGATTTACTTCCATGAGATGCCGGGCGGCCAATACAGTAATCTAAAACAGCAGGCGAAAGCAGTAGGGCTAGAAAGTAGATGGAATGAAGTTAAAACCATGTTCCGTCAAGTAAATGATATGTTCGGAGATATTGTGAAAGTGACACCATCTTCAAAAGTCATCGGTGACATGACATTGTTTATGGTCCAAAATGATTTAACAGAAGAAGATATTTATGAAAAAGGAGAATCTATAGACTTTCCTGACTCGGTTATTGAATTTGCGCAAGGATATATTGGACAACCATATCAAGGGTTCCCTGAAAAACTGCAAAAAGTAATACTTAAAGACAAGGAAGCAATTACAGTACGTCCAGGAGAACTGTTGGAACCAATCGATTTCAAAGAATTGAGAAATTCATTATTTGAGACCTTGAACCGTCAAATTACTAGTTTCGATTTGATTTCTCACGCACTTTATCCAAAAGTGTTTATGGATTACACCGAGTTCTGTGAGTCTTACGGTGATATGTCTGTACTGGATACACCAACTTTCTTCTATGGAATGAAACTGGGAGAACAGATAGAAGTTGAAATTGAAAAAGGGAAGACACTTATCGTTAAACTGGTATCCATATCAGAGCCAAAAGAAGATGGTACACGCGTTTTCTACTTTGATTTGAATGGTCAAACACGTGAAATTACTGTGAAAGATGAAAGCATAAAGTCACTGATTTCAGTACGACCGAAAGTAGATAAGTCTAATGAAAAGCATATTGGTGCGACAATGCCAGGAACCGTACTATCAGTAAATTGCTCCAAAGGTGATTCTGTTAAAAAGGGTGAGCATTTGTTAACGAATGAGGCTATGAAAATGGAGACCACTGTTCAAGCTCCATATGCTGGCGTAATTAAGGAAATTCATGTTGGCAGCGGAGATACGATAGAAGTAAATGATTTATTAATCGAATTTGAGTAAAATAAAAAAACAGGAGGCAATTATACATTGCTTCCTGTTTTTTCATGTTTTGAACTTCTCGTGGATAAGAGGATAAAATAGCTAAGCATACCGAAATATAATGATATAACTAACGCATGCATTAATGCTACACCAAGATTTAATAATGTAAAAATAATCATTGCTCCGAAGAAAACTTGCAATAAAATAAGAGAGAAAGTAATGGTCCATCCCCAGTACATCACTTTATTATTATGATAATTTTTAATCATTCTAATTGTAAGCAACAGTGTCCAAATAAACAGGATTCCTGCGGATAAACGATGCCCCATTTGAATCCACTGATTAAAACTGTAATCAGCAAAGGCCAATGGCGATGTATTCGTACAAAAAGGCCAATCACGGCATACGAGGTTCGATTCTGTATGTCGTACTAATGCTCCTGTATATACGACTATCATTGTGTAAATGGATATTGCATAAATCTCAATACGGTGGGGTTTTCTAATATGTAGCGCTTCCGTATCCAATTTCTTATCCACTTCAAAGATTAGTAGCATAAGTAAAAATACAGCAGCAAAGGATACAAGTGAGATTCCGAAATGGGCGGCCAGTACAAAGTCTGATTGCCCCCACATAACCGCTGCAGCACCTATCAAAGCCTGTAGTGCGATGAAAAATACGGAAGAGAATGATAGAAATTTCACTTCACGCACATGACCGATTTTAACCCAAGCCAAGACCGCAAGTATTACCACTACAATGCCAACGACGCCCGTTACTGCTCTATGACTTAATTCTATTACCATTTCGAAAGTGAATTCAGAAGGTACAACTTCCCCTTCGCACAATGGCCAACTGTCTCCGCAGCCATCTTCTGAACCGGTTTTTGTAACTAATGCCCCGCCTAGCAGGATCAGCAACATCCCAATCGTTGAAATAACGGAAAGGATTTTCAAGTATTTTATCATTCCATATAGCCTCACTTTTGATAATTAAAAATTCATGATTTCTTTTCAATAGTTTAATAATAATATTAGTGCGATACCGAATGCAATGAAACTAGCTCCAAAAATACGTTTGGACACATAATTGTAATAGTATCATGTTTTATTCATGTTTTCACTATGCAAATTAAAAAAAAGCTTGCAATAATTTGTTTTGTTTGCTAGAAATAGTATATGGGACAACTATGATATTCCATGCATGTTCGATCTTTAAGGGATAATAATACATATTAGTACAATCTTATTAAACCTTGTTATTCTTTCACATTTTAGACACATACAAATGGTGAATATGTTTTACAATAGACAAGTAAATTAATTAGATTGTAAATTAGATCCGTGATACAATAAGAATGGATTTCAGAATACTAAATAATAAATGGTATTCTGATTATTATCATGTCTTTTTGCCTGGGTTTAAAGGGGGGATAAAATGAATAAAGTGGAAACGCCATATTCTGAAATGATAGGAGATACTACTATTTCCAATAAGCAAAAATATTCCATGATCATCTCAGAAATAAAAGCACTTATAAAAATAGGAATTGTAAACTCTAATCTAATAACAACCATAGCAGGATTCTTATTAGCCGTTCATTTTACGGATACTTCCTTTATAAATCATTGGGGGACGTTCTTGCTAACAATTATCGGCAGTGCGATGGTTATCGCGGGGGGATGTATCCTTAATAACTGGTACGACGTCGATATAGATCCTAAAATGGCAAGAACAAAGAACCGTCCTACCGTAACGGGATTCTTCTCACTAAAAATGGTTTTAGTATTTGGTTTGGCAACTACGATTGTTGGAATTATTTTATTAATGTTTACAACGTTACAAGCTGCACTTTTTGCTTTTCTTGGTTGGTTTGTTTATGTAGTTTTATATACGATATGGTCAAAACGGCGATATACGTTAAATACCGTAATTGGAAGCTTCTCAGGTGCAATGCCACCACTTATTGGCTGGGCAGCTGTAAGTCCAACAATGCATACCGTTCCAATCGTAATGTTCCTAATCATGTTTGTATGGCAAACCCCTCATTTTCTGGCATTAGCTATGAAAAAAACAGAGGATTATCGCGAGGCTGGAATTCCTATGCTGCCAGTTGTGCATGGATTTGACTTTACAAAACGTCAAATTGTTGTATATATAGCATGTTTACTACCTTTACCATTATTGTTAACCCCATCTTTGGGAATTACGTTTACAGTAATAGCAACTTTGCTCAATATAGGATGGCTGGTATTAGGTTTTAGAGGGTTCTTTATAAAAGATGATTTAAAATGGGCAAATTTGATATTCATTTACTCTTTAAACTATTTAATTATATTATTTCCACTAATGATTATCGTGACATTGCCAATATTTAATTAACTATTTGTCCTTAAAAAAAATATATATAAGGAAACAACATGAAGAAAGAGAGGTATTAATACATGAAAGGTTGGATGGGAAAATCTAAAGCATTATTACTCTTTACAATGCTGGCATTGTTTTTAGCCGGTTGTGGTAAAGAAAATCTAACCGCACTTGAACCAAAGGGATATGGTGCAGAAGTTTCGATGGATTTAATTGTGTTCCCGCTAATGATTATGATTGGAGTCTTTATAGTCGTAATGCTTATTTATGTGATTGCTCTAGTGCGATTCCGTAAGAAGAAGGGACAGGAGGATTTCATCCCTAAACAAGTAGAAGGAAATCACAAATTGGAGACAATTTGGACTGTAATACCTATTATTCTTGTTTTGTTCATCGCTGTACCAACGGTGTTTGCGACATTTGATTTAGCAGATGATTCACAGGCAAGTGAGCATATTAATGTCGAAGTTACTGGTAATCAATACTGGTGGCATTTTAATTATGCTGGTGAAGAAATTGTAACTAGTCAGGACTTATATATTCCTACTGGCGAAAGAGTTTACTTAAATATGCAATCTTCAGATGTTATTCATTCATTCTGGATTCCTTCGATTGCCGGTAAGATGGATGTTAATCCAGAAAATGTAAATACGATGTATATTGAGGCCAATGAAGAAGGGGTTTATTGGGGGAAATGTGCTGAACTTTGTGGGCCTTCACACTCACTGATGGACTTTAAAGTAGTAGTCGTAAGCCCTGAAGAGTACGATCAATGGGTTTCAGATATGCAGAGCGTTGATCCGGAATCAGTGCCGGAAGATGCTGTAGCACAAGAAGGTCAAGAACTATTTGAAGCTAACAGCTGTGTGGCTTGTCATGCAATTGGATCTTCACCTGCAGCAACAGGACCAAACCTTACAAATTTCGGTGATCGCTCAACTGTAGCGGGTATTCTTGAACCAACAAAAGAAAATCTTGTCGATTGGATTATGGACCCTGAGTCAATTAAACCTGGTAACAAAATGACAGGTGCTTATCCTAGCATTTCGGAAGAAGAAGCTAATAGTATTGCTGAATACTTAATGCAATTAAAGCCCTCTGAAATAACACCTGAGAGTGCTGGGAACTAAATTATATATGGGATGAAAGACACAAAAGGGAGGTTTATGCTTTGAGTATTGCAACTACTCAAAAGAGAGGATTCGGCGCGGTGCTATGGGATTATCTAACTACTGTAGACCATAAAAAGGTCGGTATTTTATACTTAATTGGTGGTGGATTCTTTTTCCTGCTCGGCGGATTGGAAGCTCTTATTATACGAATTCAATTAATAAAACCTGAAAATGATTTTATCAGTGCAGGTTTGTACAATGAAATGATTACAATGCATGGAACTACAATGATATTTTTTGCGGCAACACCTATATTATTTGGTTTAATGAACTATATTATGCCATTGCAAATAGGAGCACGTGACGTTGCTTTTCCATTTTTAAACTCACTTGGCTTCTGGCTATTTTTCTCTGGTGGGATTCTTTTAAACCTTAGTTGGTTTACTGGCGCACCAGATGCTGGATGGACTAACTATGCACCACTTTCACTACAATCACCAGGACATGGTATAGATTACTATGTGATGGGTCTCCAATTGTCTGGTGCAGGGACGTTGATGAGTGGGATTAACTTCCTTGTAACAATCGTTACAATGCGTGCACCAGGTATGACCTATATGCGCATGCCATTATTTTCATGGACTACGTTCGTGACAAGTATTCTTACATTATTTGCTTTTCCAGCACTGACTGTCGGTCTATTTTTAATGATGTTTGATCGTATGTTTGGTACTGCCTTCTTTGATGTAGCGCTTGGAGGAAATACAGTTATATGGCAGCACTTATTCTGGATATTTGGACATCCTGAAGTTTACATACTGATTCTGCCAGCATTTGGTATTTTCAGTGAAATCATACCAACATTTGCAAGAAAGCGATTATTTGGATACACTGCAATGGTCTTTGCGACGTTCCTCATTGCATTCCTTGGTTTCATGGTATGGGCTCACCATATGTTTACGGTTGGACTGGGACCTGTAGCAAACTCGATTTTCGCTGTAGCTACGATGGCTATTGCTGTTCCAACAGGTATCAAGATATTTAACTGGCTCTTAACCTTATGGGGAGGGAGTATTACAATTAACTCTGCTATGCTTTGGACACTGGCTTTTATTCCTTCATTTACAATTGGTGGAATGACCGGGGTAATGCTTGGCTCATCTGTAGCGGATTATCAATATCATGATACTTATTTTGTTGTTGCTCACTTCCACTACGTTATTGTTGGTGGGGTAGTATTTGCAATATTGGCTGCGATGCATTATTGGTGGCCAAAAATGTTTGGAAGAATTCTTCATGAAGGAATGGGTAAACTAGCATTCTGGACATTCTTTATCGGTTTCCATTTAACATTCTTTATTCAGCATTTTCTTGGTTTAATGGGTATGCCACGTCGTTACTGGGTATTCCTAGAGAATCAAGGGTTGGATACTGGTAACTTGATTAGTACAATTGGTGCGTTCTTTATGACTTTTGGTGTCATTGTATTCTTAATTAATGTTGTTTACACTGCTGTCAAAGGTGAAAAGGCACCTGCTGATCCATGGGATGCACGTACATTGGAATGGACGATTTCTTCACCGCCTGCCCATTACAATTTCAAACAATTGCCTTTAGTTCGTGGACTTGATCCATTATGGATTGAAAAAACAGAAGGAAATGGAAAAATGACACCAGCAGAGCCATTGGACGAAATCCATATGCCGAACGGTTCGATACTTCCATTGATAATGACATTTGGTTTCTTTGTCGCATCTTTAGGTTTCATTTATCAGTCTGATCATAAAACTTGGTTACTAGTTGTTTATGTTGGTATGGCTATCGCATTGGGTAGTATGCTAATCAGATCATTGAAAGATGATCACGGCCATCATATTACAAAAGAAGAACTTGAAAGGGAGGATGATTGATATGAGTCATGATCACTCCTTGAATCCGGAAACAATGCCACAAGATCCTTCCAAAGCAACAATGGAAGGGAAACATAAATTTTTAGGTTTATGGATTTTCCTTGGAGGAGAAACAGTTCTATTCGCCTGTTTATTCGGTACTTACCTTGCCTTAAAAAATTCAACTGCAGGTGGTCCGTCAACACAGGATTTATTCGGACTTGAACTTGTTTTTCTGATGACTATTCTGTTATTGACTAGTTCATTAACTAGTGTTTATGCAATATACCATATGAAAAATAATGACTTTAAAAAGATGCAACTGTGGTTTGGGATTACTGCATTACTCGGTATCTCTTTCCTAGCTTGTGAAATTTATGAGTTTGCTCATTATATTCATGAGTATGGATTTACTTTCCGATCTTCTGCATTTGGTTCAGCCTTTTATGCATTGGTCGGATTCCACGGAGGTCACGTAGTTTTTGGTCTCAGCTGGCTGATTTCGATTATGGTACGTAATGCGAAACGAGGTTTAAGTCTTTACAATGCTCCGAAATATAATACTTTTGGATTGTATTGGCACTTTATCGACGTTGTATGGGTATTTATCTTTACAGTTGTTTACTTGATGGGGATGGTGAGTTAATTTATGACGGATAATACGAATACCAGCAAAATTAATTCGTTCCAAAAAGAAAAGAACAAAGATGAAATGAGAAAGCAAATTGTTACATTTGCATTAATGATCTTCTTTACGATGATTGCATTTTTTGCAGTCATGATGGGAGTCAGCTCTACTTTTGTGATCCCATTGATTCTTGTATTGGCTCTTGTACAAGTAGGATTTCAATTCTACTACTTTATGCATATGAAAGATAAAGGACATGAAGTTCCTGCATCGTTGATGTATGGTGGTATCTTTGTTGCCTTTCTAGTGATTCTTACATTTGTAGCAATTACGTGGTGGTAAGTTTTAAAAAAGTTAATGATGAAAAAAGATCAGGATTTGTTTCCTGGTCTTTTTTTGCTAAATCGTCACATTCTATGTTAGTAACAAGTAAATTTTAATGTATAATGTGAGGATAGTCAGCTAAATGGAGTGATAATATTATGTGGTTAGAATTACAAATTTTTGGCTTTCGTGCTTTATGGAGTCCGTTTTACTTTGTTTTTATCTTAGCTTTGGCAGTATTGTATTATCTCATTACCGGGCCATATCGTTCTAAATTTGGCGGCGAGGAAAAACCAACGGCTAACCAACAGGTTCTGTTTTATGTATCCCTATTATTATTGTATCTCGTGAAAGGGTCACCAATTGATTTGCTTACCCATATCACACTAACTGCGCACATGATTCAAATGGCCATTTACTTATTAGTAGTACCTATTTTGATGTTGAAAGGTATTCCTGAATGGGTTTGGAGAAAAGTGATTAATGCTCCAGTAATCAAGCCTATTTTTAAATTACTGACAAAACCGCTTATTGCATTGTTGCTGTTCAACACACTTTTCTCACTGTATCATATACCAGTTGTTTTCGATTTCGCAAAATCATCGATAGTTGCACATACATCTATTTCAATTATTTTATTTGTTGCTTCCTTTATCGTTTGGTTTCCATTAATTGCGCCGATTAAAGAATTGGATAAAATACAGCCGCTGTTGAAAATCGGGTATATTTTTGCAAATAGTGTATTGATTACACCTGCTTGCGTTCTGATTATATTTGCATCGGAACCGATGTTTGCTGCATATTCACAGGATGGATCCTGGATTCAGGCACTGAGTTTGTGTGTTCCTGGTGACGTCCTTCAAGGATTGACCTCCGCTCTATCAGGTCCTGAAATGTTTACATCAATGGATACTGTTGAGGACCAGCAATTGGGTGGTATAATCATGAAAATTATGCAAGAAATAATATATGGTGTAGTATTAGGATCTATTTTCTTTAAATGGTTCTCCAAGGAGAGTCTTAAAATTGATCCGGCTCCTGAAACAGTTGAATAATTAATATTTTGAGGGGAAGTAGATACTTCCAAGAAAGGATTTGTTTACATTATGCCTTTTTTACCGACAATTAGTACTTTCTTTATTGCATTGAGTGCAATTCTTGTTGCAATAGGGTGGGTGTTAATTTCTAAGGGGAAAAAGAAAGCACATAAAAAGGTGATGCTTTCTGCTGCTGTAAGTGCTATATTATTCTTTATTATATATGTGTCCCGTACAATTTTTGTTGGAAATACAAGTTTTGGTGGGCCAGATAATATTGAAATTTACTATACAATTTTCCTAGTCTTTCATATTATTTTAGCTACAACTGGTGCTGTTTTTGGTATTGTAACAATAACATTGGCACTTAAAAGAAATATAGAAAAACATAGAAAGATTGGGCCTGTTACAAGCATCATTTGGTTCTTTACAGCAATTACCGGTGTTATGGTGTATCTCCTGCTTTATGTTATTTATGATGGCGGAGAAACAACTAGTATGTTGAAAGCAATTTTTGGTTTTTAAGAATTACAATAAAAGGTGAGAGCAATAAATATTGCTCTCACCTTTTATATTTTTATATTCCATTTAATAATTCCGGCTTCTTTAGCTGTTGTAAATGCAATTACAAGTACAGGTCCAATAATGAAACCAAGGATTCCTAAAAGTTGCAGTCCAATAAACATTGATATCAATGTTGCAAGTGGTGATAGCCCAATATGCTGACCCATTACCTTAGGTTCTACTGTACGTCTGATAGCTAGTAATATGATAGCCAAAATAGCTAATTGAATCCCAGTCGAAGTATCACCAGTCAATAGCATAAATAGAGCCCAAGGCCCAAGTATGATAATGGAACCAATGATAGGTATTAAATCAACCAGCCAGATGATCAGTGACATGATTAATGCTACCTCAGGTACAATTAAGTATAAACCGATGAGCGAAGCTGCTAGAATGACAATACTAACCAAAAGTTGTGCCTTGAAGAATCCAAATAACACACTGGTTAATCTTGTATTCATGAATGATACCTTTTCGGCTGTCTCGTTTCTAAGTAAGCCGTATAAATTAGATTTTATCATGGGCAATTCAAGCATGAATAGAAATAATGCAATCATGTAAACAATAAAACTAATTAGGAAGTCTGGTATTTTAGCAAAAATCTTGGCAATGTTGTCCAGTGTGATTATTTCTCTAATGGTAGTACTCACGGAAGCTATACTACCCTCAATACTTGCAGATATCTCGTTAACGAACTCGATCGGGAGCGTGCTCGAATACCGATACAAATCAGCTTCCCATTTACTGTATATGTTATTAAGTTGATTGACATAACTAGGTACTGATTCTGCAAAAATTACTAGCTGAGTAGCAGACTTCGTTACGATAAAGGTACCAATAGTCCCCACTAAAATCAGAAATAAGAGGAAAACGAAAATGACAGATGTTCTTCGACTTATTCTTAACCTCTGCTGAATGAATCGAATGATAGGATTCAATATAAGGGCAGTAAGCAATGCAATTACTAATGGGATTGAAATAGGTAGGATAAAGAAGATAAAAATTAGTAATAAGATTACTAAAAAGATAAGGGTCCAATGACGTTTAGTTATATTTCGAAACAAGGGGAAGCTTGTCTCCTTTCATTACTTTATTTAAAATGTGGTGGTTAAGTGTCTTTTTAAAAAAACCAACTGTACAAGATGATACCAGACAGTTGGTTTTTACCTATAAGGTTGCTTATCTTTTATACTGATGAATTTCCTCAGCAACTTTTGAAAGAATCGTTTGAGCACGTTCAATCAATGTCTCTGGGAAGTTCTCGCCTTCTCCATACTCAACGCCATGTGGATAATAATGCTTACCTAATAGTGGTGTCATTAATTTAATAACCGCATTGCCAGTATCTACATTTCCTTCGATAGCATAACCTTGAATACGAATGTAATATGTAATATTTTTTTCTTTTGAACCAATCTTATAATCGTAAGTAACCCTTTCGTAATCCCATTGTCCTGCACGAATAAAAGCATGTTTCCCAGTTAAATGGTCTAAAGGTTTTAATTCAACAACTGAATCTTCAATACCGGTATTTTCCAATCTCATTTTATTCACCTCATGTATTAGTCCTGATTACATTAATAATAGTACGAAAACGCTTAATATGCAATTAAAAACGATATTGTTATACTAAATAATAGTAAAACTATTATTTTATTTCTCCTTGTAAAGAGATAATATATTAATTAATAGGGAAAAGAGAATATATACAGTTAAATTTCATAGTATTAATTATACGAATAAAATAGATAAGGGGAAAGTATTCGATGCGTATAATCCGGAATATTATATCTCTAACATTGATCGCAATAGTTGTTTTTTACTTTATCGAAAGTGCAGAGACTTCTCCTAAAGAAGTAGTCAGCAATATAACGAATGTAGCTAAAGAGAAGAGAAATGATTTACAATCAAAAATAGTACCAGAAGAAACGGTGTCATCCATTCCACTGGAAGGGGATATTTTCAGTTGGATAGGTAAAACACAACAGGAGTTAGCAGGTCATCTAGGGGAGCCTAGTAGAGTTGATCAAAGTGCCTATGACTATGAATGGTGGGTTTACAGGGATACAGCTACCCAATATATTCAATTTGGTATAGAAGATAATAAGATAATAACAATTTATGCGACTGGAGAAAAATTGGAAACAAAACCGGTCCATGTAGGTCAAGCTTATGAAGACATCCGTCATCATTTTAACTTTACGAACGAAGTAACCTACAAAGAAGGAATCTCAACCTATACCTTTCGTCTTTCTGAAGAGGATTTAAGGATGAGACCACTAGTCAAAATAAATGATAATACGTTTATTCAATTCTATTTCGATACGTTTACAAGTAAATTATCCTCGCTCCGAATTCTATCGGCGAATACGTTGTTAAAACATCGACCTTATGAGATAGAATATCGTGGAAAACTGCCAAATGAGCCCGAACTAACGGAAGATGAATGGGCTAAGATAGAAAAGGGCATGGAGCAACAAATAGTTGATATTACCAATGTAATGCGTAATCAGCATGGAATTGATAAACTCGATTGGGAAGAGAGTGTAAGCAATGTTGCATATCAACACAGTAAAGATATGGCAGAAAATAATTACTTTTCCCATTATAGCTTGAATGGAAATGGACTTAAAGAACGTTTAGAAGTGGAAAGTGTATTTTATACTGCAGCCGGAGAAAATATTGCGGCACAATACCCTGATGCTCCTGCTGCTATGGAAGGTTGGTTAAATAGTGAGGGGCATCGTGAAGCACTTTTCAATGATGAATACACACATATAGGAGTGGGTGTATATCGTTTTTACTACACCCAGAATTTCCTTGGAAAACCATTATAAAGAAATACTTACTCACTTGGTGATTTTACCAAGTGAGATTTTTTACGTGATTGTACTTCTGCACATTCGTAGGTATCTCGCATAAATTAAATAGTATAAATGACTAATTAAAGGGGTGAAAAAATTGGAGGAATTACATCCAACAGTAATTGCATTTAAAAATTTCATAAATAAACACCCACTTTTGCTAAGAGAGGTTAGAAAGAGTGGAAGGTCATGGCAGGAGTATTATGAACAATGGGCACTACTTGGAGAAGACGATTCACATTGGGAAAAATATAAAGATGAACCATTAAATGAAAAAGTAGATAAGAGTACTGCAAAGGATTCTGAATTGGTTAGTCAACTGCTGAAATATACATCAAATTTAGATATAAATAAAGTACAAGGACAGGTCGATCAATTAAGCAAAGGAATTGCTACTATTCAGGAAATGATGGAACAGTTCAAAGGTTCTCAAAAAAAGGAACAGCTTCCGAAAGATCCTTTTAGTTGGATGAGGGATTGAGGTGATCATAAATGGACCCAATCGTTAAGCAATATTTAACAGAAAACCCAAAGCTTGCTGAATTTGTGAGGTATAATCCAGTCTGGTATCGTTATTTATCAAGAAATCCGGGAAGAATAGAGGAGATGGAAAAGGAAGCCAAATTTTTTTATGGCAAAACATTTCCACAAAGAATCGAAAATTTAAACAACCAAATTCAGATGATTAATATGCTTGCTCAAGTAGCAAAAGCAATGAAGGATTAAATACAATATATTTTCATTCCAGTAATTAAATGATAGTATATATAATAGTGGAGGTGTTATACATGATAGCTACATTGGAATATGTAGATATTCTCGATAAATCAGAGCAGCTAGGGAAGATGGTTATGAATTCTGACGTTATGGAAGCTTATCAAAAAACCCGTGTTGAACTCGATGAAAATAAAGAAGCACAAAAGCTTATCAAAGCTTTTTCAGATATGAAAGACCAATATGATGATGTACAGCGATTTGGCAGGTATCACCCGGATTACTATAATATTATGAAAAATGTTCGTTCCGCGAAAAGGGATATGGATATGAATGATAACGTAGCTGCATTCAAAATAGCAGAGCGCAATCTCCAAAAATTACTAGATGAAATAAGTCAGTTTGTTGCTAATAGTGTGAGTGTACAGATTAAATCACCTAAAGACGGAGCTGCTCTTAATGATAGTAGTTGCGGTTGTGGCAGTGGTGGAGCTTGTGGATGTGCTTCATAGCATTAAAAGAAAAGTTATTGCCTTCAGGAAGTTTCTGAAGGTAGTTACTTTTCAAGTATGAAATTAAATTCCGAAAGAAACGGAGGATTGTGATGAATACGAATCGACAGGGAATCGTCGTATGGTTTCAACATATGAAAAACATAAAACAATTGAAAAGATATGGAAACTTAATTTATACTTCCAAGAAACTAAGATATGCAATCATTTATGTAGATCAAGCAGAAATAGAGGAAGTTGAAATTAAAATGATGAAGCATTCTTTTGTTTCCAAAATTGAGAGATCCTATAAACCTTTTATACGTACTGACTTTGAAAATGCTAAACCTGACAAAGCGAAGCAATATGATTATAAAATGGGTATTTAAACCTTTGTGAATCGAAAATGGATTCATAAAGGTTTTTTATTTTTTAGTCGCCTGTTCGTTTTAAGGCAATGCTCTTTTCGAGATGTTTATTGCTATAGAAACCTCGCAGTTGAGATAAAATGCGAAGTAACTTTAGATATATTTTCAGGATAAATGTGCTCTTGCTGCCGTCCGGAATCGCTATGGGCGGATGCTTTCCGCGGGCACGGCCTCAGCCTCCTCGAGAAGACCACTCTGCGGGGTCTTCGGACACGTGCTGGGACTGCGATTACTCGCCCCACCGAAAACATTTGTTCCCGCAGGAGTCACCGCCCTTCGCTCATCCGGACTGGTGAAGCTGTAGGAGGTTATTTTATCTATTAGCAAGTGTAGTCATTGTCAGCAACCTTCCAGCTCTGGGAAATATACGACTCCAGCGGGAGGAAAGGCATAGGTGAGACTCTGAAATGCGTCAGCATGAAGAGGCTCACCAGCCGCCCGCGGAAATGACCTGACCCCCATAAGTTAGAGTAAAAATAATTTATGGGGGTTAGGTTTATGGCAACGTACAGTA
>NZ_JBHSAO010000015.1:0-43359 GCF_042650085.1 Oceanobacillus longus
AAATATGGGCTGGCAAAGTTCTAACCTTTTCATTGCAATCTTGTAACCTTTTAGGTTGCAAAACACAACTTATATATAGTATAGCAAGAAGTAGTATTTAACCTTTTTAAGATTAAGTATTACTTCTTTTTTATTTCTTTAAAAACTTCCTATGTAGACCAATTTACACTGATTTTCCATCCCAGTGAATGGCAAGCATTTTTAATATTAGTGTATATTACTGAGCGCGTTGAATTGTAAAACATCCATCCTTTTATCTGATTCCTGGACACTTCCATGCACCTCTAAAATTATTTTTTGAACCTACTAATCGAATAACACCCTTAATAGAATCAGTTTTACATAGGAATATTTGGGGTAATTAATATAGGGGGTAAACAAACTCCTTTTGTAAAGCAAAAAATTAAATACTAGCAAACCAGGAGGAACATATCATGCAAAAGTTTTTATTGACTTTAGTTGTCTTGACTTTGTGGATTCTCTACCCTACAAGTTCAATCGAAGCTAAAGCAGAAACATATACGATTACCCCAAACAGTGATACATACAATGGGAATTTTATGAGGGCTTCAACCTATAATAAGTATACGAAACATTACTATTTAATTCGTTCATATCTTGAACAACTTGAAGAAACAGGTGGAGGCACACTCGTATTTGAAAAAGGAACGTATACGGTATCAAACGTATTATTCGTACCTTCGAATGTAACGATTAAACTACAAGATGGTGCAAAGATTGTAAATGGAAATGAAACTGGTACATCTAAATCCGATGCTGATAAATCAATTTTTCAATTTATCCGTCCTTCTTTTGGAAAAGAAGAAGGTGTCTATGGTGAATACAATGGTGAAACAAACATCTCAATCATTGGATCTGGTACAGCGACAATTGATTTGAATTTCGAAAAGAAGTATTGGCATTATTGCTGGCCGTAATCAAAATATCAGAATCGAAAATATTCATTTTCTAAACATGTATTCCGGACATTTCATTGAGATTGATGCAACAAAGGATGCTGTTATCTCTAATAATAAATTTATGTACTCAAAACCTTCATCAAGTGAAATCAAAGAAGCAATCAATATAGATACTCCTGATAAGTTAACGAATGGCTGGAGCTCCAAGTGGAGTAAATTCGATAAAACACCTAATACCAATATGACAATTGAAAATAATGTCTTCTACGAGTTGGACCGGGCAATCGGTACACATAAGTATTCCGGCGGAAAATATCATGACCAAATCATAATCAAGAATAATAAAATAGAGAAAATGCGTCAGGATGCCATTCGCGTGTTGAACTGGAGTAACGCTACGATAGAAAACAATACTTTTAAAGATGTAGATCCTGGAAAAAATAACGCTAACAGAGGAATATTTGCAAGTGGTGCCATCAAACCTACCTTCCAAAACAATCTGTTTGATAATATACCGCGGGCAATCCAATTTACCCCTTGGAAAAACAGTAATTCTGGTTCTGAATATGATGTAACATATAATGAGTTAAGTAAGGAAAATAAAGAAGCACTTTCTTCGAATACGGTTATTAATTATGTGGAGGATTTTATCCGTATTAACCCTAAATATAAAAAATACGATAAAGAACATACTGAATTCATCCCTGTGAAAACAGCGCAAAAGGACTCAAGCGATCCAGAAACAAAGGATTTTATGAAACAAAATACCAATAAGGGATGCTCTGAAAATATAATCAGCTTTTATGAAAATCCATTTTACTCGAAGGTATTGTTGTTACATTTTCAAAATCATTGGATGAATCACTGGGAAATGTGCCAAACCATTTAAGTTTATAGTGCTGTAACTAATAATCATCTTTATACTGAACAAGTTGCTACTAGGCTGAAGTCTCAATCGAACAAATCATAGACAGACTTGGAAATTCCGATGATCAAATCAAGAAAAAAGTCTATTACCCAATAAAAAGAGACTTCTCATAAGTTGATTAAACTTATGGGAAGTCTCCCTTAATTTACCTCTACCTTAGCTTAGCAAAATGTGAGCAAACCACTCTCATCTTACATAAAACCCTTACGTATCAAGGGGTTTGGGGGCAACTTACATCATGCCGCCCGTGTTGTGAGCCTAATTATCTACCTTTTTCCATTTGTTAATTGTCTTTATTTCAATAGTTGCGCATACCTTTTCGGAACAGGTGTTTCTCGTGATTTTTTTTTATTATTTATTCTTGTTACCTTTTTGTTACCTTTAGTATTATTTCGTTTTTAGCAAAAGTTGTGTATTATACATGATCTCAAATTGTGACTTAGACCAATAAACTATCTTGATTATTTATGAAATTCATTTTATGTCATACCTATTCAAATAGCTCAACATATTCATATTTTTTCAATCTGCTGGGGCACGAAAGCGTTAATTATTATTAAAGGGTTTAGAGAAAAATTTGAAATTTTTTATACAATAGCTAATTACCCTTTACGCCATATTTGCCGATGGGGTACCTTCTTTCAGCTTCTCAATCAATTTGAAAGATGCCCTTTTCCTTACCATAGTCGTTGTATGTACTATCAATAAATATACAATCGCTTTAGCAACTATTACTTCAAGCTTTGTTTCCTTGCTGCAATTTCATATTTCTCTTCTCAGCTTTACCTACTCCTACTAATGCCTTGTTTGCTTCCTCTGCTTATTGTTAAAGGCTATCAACTCCTCCTAATAAAAAGAGAAGTAATAAATCCAATGATTGCACCTATTACAGAAAGTTTGAAGCCACTTCGTACACCTGCTGCTAATGCTTCAGATTGAACTGTCATATTTATTGGTTCAATATTGCCGCCAAGATATGCTTCCTGACCTGAGACCATCGTGCTGATAGCTATAGCAACTCCGATTGCCCCCGCAATCTGTGTTAGCGTTCCTATGACTGCTGCACCATCTGGGTAGAGCTGTTTTGGTAATTGATTTAACCCGTTCGTTTGTGCAGGATTCATTATGAGGGCAACTCCAAACATCGAACCGGTGTGAATTATAATAATAATTAGTAACGAAGTATTAACTGTTATATTTGAAAATAAAAGGAACATTATGATTAGAATAAAAAAACCAATCCGCACAAGAAATTTAGGACCAACTTCATCAAAAATTCGTCCAATAATAAGTGAAGTAACACCATTAAAAACTCCACCTGGCAGCAAAACAAGCCCTGCTGTTAGAGCTGACAATAGTAAACTCTCTACTAAGTACATAGGCATTAAGATTGAAATGGATAGGTTAACAAACATAACTAAAAAAACCAATACAGATCCGATTGTGAACATAGGATACTTGAATACTCGTAAGTTCAGCATGGGGCTTGCTAACTTAAATTGACGAAACGAAAATAGGATAAGGCTCAGAATGCCAATTGTTAAAGGTATTATTACAATTGGTTGTCCCCAAGAACCGACTGCACTTCCTGCACTGCTAAAACCGAAAACAATTCCACCAAATCCTATCGTCGATAACAATATAGATAGAATGTCTACTTTAGGTTTGGTTATATTGGAGATATTTCGCATATAAATCAGACCCAAAATCAATGAAATCAATAGTAAAGGTATGCTAACCCAAAAGATTCCTTTCCAACCAACACTCCCTATAAGTAAACCAGAAATAGTTGGTCCTAAAGCCGGTGCTACAGCAATGACAAGCATCATTAAACCCATTACCATTCCTCGTCTATTCGGTGGAAAGAGAACTAAAATGATGTTGGTCATTAATGGCATCAATATTCCAGGACCAACTGCTTGTATAATTCTAGCTAGTAATAACATTTCAAAATTTATAGAAAAACCTGCTAGTAAGGTTCCAGTAAAAGAAAAACCAAGTGAGATGGTAAATAACTTCTTTGTTGGAACCGATTTATATAATAGTCCAGATATCGGAACTAAGATACCCATAGTTAGTATGTATCCTGTTGTTACCCATTGAACGTTAGAAGCATGGATTTGAAAATCATCCATAATACCCGTTAATGCCATATTTAATGCAGTTTGATTAAATATTCCAGTAAATACACCAATCATAAGTGAAACCATTATAGGAATCGTCTTTATTCTTTTTCTTTCAATCGCTGCTATTGATTCATTTGTTATGACAGATTCGTTATTATTCACTAATATTTCCTCACTTAAACTTTTTTATTAAATAAATTCATCATTCTGCCGCTTGGTTTTTCAACTAGATATTAGTAAACTACAGCAGCTCATATAAAAAATTAAATAGGAGCAGGGAGTACAGTGAGGACCTTTCTGCATTCCTGAACCATTTGCTTACCTCCTTAACGCTGTGCCGCACTTCTTGTATGTTCCCTCATAGCAACAACTCTTTGTATTCTACAAAGTCAACTAGAGATTTTAATATTCAAGATATACAACTGACTTGTTTACAATAAACATCAATGAATAATTAATTATCCAATAATTAAATTTTAATTTCACCAATGGAAATAAGTGATTCTATTATTAATAATAAATAAGAAGCGTTTGTGAAGTCTTTTAAATCTTTTTCGATTATTTCCTCAATTTTACGTATACGATATTGGATACCTCCTATAGATAGCGAAAGATCCTTCATTGTTTTTTCTAACTTGCCTCCATTTATAAGATAAATGTATAAGGTATAAAGTAATTCTTTATTTCGGTCATTTGAATCCAATAACCGTCCTAGCTCTTTGTTTGCAGTATTCTTTAAATCATTAACATTAATTCCTTGGAGGAAAGTTCCTAGTAATCCTAATTCATCAAATTGA
This sequence comes from Oceanobacillus longus, assembly GCF_042650085.1. Lineage (NCBI taxonomy): Bacteria > Bacillati > Bacillota > Bacilli > Caryophanales > Bacillaceae > Oceanobacillus > Oceanobacillus longus. The sequence continues at coordinate 4,772 of NZ_JBHSAO010000015.1, forward strand.
ATAACATTTTGAGAGCGAGGTAAATTTACAGCTTGTTCTGCTTGTTCTAATGAACTATGAAAATGAGTTAAATCATCAAATACACTACTAATTCCTACTTTATAATTGTATTCGTTATCTATTTTCTGTGAATGGGATAATACTTGATTTATTCTTTTTTGAAAAGATGTTTTATTAACAGAAAAAATTAAAATTACAATTTTATCTTTATAATTACTTAATAATCCATCTAATGAGTATATTTTTAATGTGTTAGAGATTTGTATTACTTTTTCATACAAGTCAATAGGGGCATTAGTAGATTCTTTTGTGCTACATTCAAACATTAAAGTTATATAAGGATCTGTTATTTCATTTGTAATATATTTTAATTGTGAAGAGATTTCATCTATAGAAATATATTGCTTCTGTATTAAACGATCGAGTATATTAATTTTTAATCGTTCTGTTGTCTCAAAACTAATTTTTTCATTAATAAAACATAATGTAGATACAGTAGACAATCTTTCTAAAAATAAATAATCATTTTTATCGTACAACAACATATCTTCATAAACAAAATAACAAGTAAAAAGAGCTTTATCATCTAAATAAATCGGTGTACTCATCAGGTAAGAGTTATTAATTTGTTCTACATTAGTTCTATGTTTTCTTTCTTTTATTATTTTTTTATTGCTAATTAATTCATTAAATTCAACTTTTTCAATACCATACTTACTAATAATATTCCCGTTCAATTCTTCAATTACAATAGGAACTTTTAAAATTTGATAGGCTGCTTTCACGACTTCATCGATACTGTTTTGCTCGATAACAGATTCCGTTAATTGCACATGAAAGTCCGTAATTCTTTCGAGAAGTTTCTTCTGGGACAGTAGTGTATCATATGTAATCTCTAACTCGTTTAAAATAGATTGATCATCATAAATGGGTAAATAATCTTGTGAATTTCGTTCCCAGTATTCCTTTGTATTCACTTCGAATGTACAATCTGCGTCACCTTTAGAACGACAAGTTAATTCTTTAACAAATATTTCTTGGTTAAATATTACAGATAAACTCCCACTAGCATAACCACTTAAAGTATAACAAGTACATTCATCTGCGATTCCAAAATGCTTTAAATGCAATTTTACTTCAAAAGAATCTTTCCACTTGCCGGGATCTTTCGACTTGGCTGCTTTTTCATTAAATATTATTTGATTATCTTCTATATTTGATCTTGGAATGTCGTATTCAACATTAGAAACATGACCTAAGCTCACATGATTATTAGTAATTGATTCTACGATACCTAAGATGTCGTTAATAGGCTTCGTAGAATCAATTACTTCCTTTGCTTTATTCTCTCCTAATACTTTTCCGAAACGCATTAAGAATGCTTTGGCTTTTTCTTTTCCCATATGTTCAAATAAAGCTTTTCGTAAGATACCGAATGATTCAGATGTAATCACTATGTCGGAGTGATCAAAGTTGTCTAAATGAGTAATTTCATTCATAATACAATCTCTCCTTCCGATGAAAGCGTTTACCTAATTATCTTATATTAGTCCATATATTATTATTATACAACAATAAAAATTATGGTTATAGTCTAAGATTACAATAAAATAACATTAAAAGTACTAAAATGTCATTCTGCTTATCCACGGAAATTAAAACAAGATTTCTTGGAAATACATTAACTAAGCAATTGCCTTTCCAAAAAGCCATACGATAGAATAAAACAATTATTTTTACTGAAAATATTTGAGTTTTCAATAATTTCTTATCTTGTTTAGAGATTCTTTATTGGATAAGATTTAGATAGTAATAAAAATGACAATGCCGAAGAATGCCGGGACCGAGGATATTTTGCTGTTTGTAGATGTTTTATTAGAAGATGACTCTTTGGTGCTGCAATAATTAAAAACAACACTATTGAACCTACTTCGATAACTGTAAGCGTTATCAAACTCACTGCTTCTATATAAGAGAATACAATATTCTCTTATAGTCATAATCTATTTGGTTATGAGGGCGCGACTATGGAGTAACTAAGTCAGCATATTAGACGCATCGATGTTTATTTTTGTGGTTGCTGGGATTCTAATTGTCATTTAAAGAAACATAATAAAAAATTTAAAGGTGGGTTTATAATGGATGATCGTTTATTTCGAAATGCGATGGGAAGTTTTGCAACAGGGGTTACTGTGATCGCAACGGAAACAAATGCAGGTGCACATGGAATGACAGCGAATGCCTTCATGTCGCAGTCACTGGAACCAAAACTTGTTATTATCTCATTAAAAGAAGATGCACATATGTTAACAAAAATTAAGGAGAGTGGGCAGTTCTCCGTTAACGTCCTTTCTGAAAATCAACAGGATTTATCGAGGATTTTCGCTGGTCAGGTGCAGAGTGAAAAAGAAATCATGTTTGATTATTTGGACGGAAAGCCGGTAATTCCCGGTGCCATTGCACAAGTTGCCTGTAACGTTAAATCAGAATATGTCGAAGGCGACCATATCATTTTTATAGGGCAAGTAACTGATATTCATTTAGAAGAAGAAGAACCACTCATTTTCTCTAAAGGAAAATACCGCACATTGGAAAAAGCAGTAATCGCAAAATAATTGTCAGGAGTGAGAAAATCCTTATGAAAACAATACATTTAAATTCCAGTAATTTCACGTACTGGAAACACCGTTCAACACCAAATGTTATGGCACTGGGTTTTTTTGATGGGATTCATAACGGACATAAAAAAGTGGTTAAGACTGCCGGTGATGTCGCAAAAAAGGGAAATCTTCCACTGGCAGTAATGAGCTTTTTTCCACACCCAAAAACGATTCTATCAAAAGGCAATACTACGTTTGATTATTTAATGCCAACTTCAAAAAAAGCATCCATTTTAGAATCCTTGGGTGTTGATACGTTTTATGTGGTGGAATGTGATAAGGATTTTCTTTCTCTTCTTCCAGAACAATTTGTATCAGACTATCTACTTAATTTGAAGGTGGTGCATGCAGTAGCAGGTTTTGATTTTTCTTATGGACATCGGGCTACAGGTAATATTGATCGAGTTAAGAAAGATTCCCACGACCAAATTGACGTTACAAAAGTCAAAAAGATTGATTTCCATGGTAAAAAGATCAGCTCAACATGGATACGCGAGCTCATCTCTAATGGAGAAATGGAACAGTTATCAAATGTTCTAGGAAGATACTATGAAACCGAAGTGTACTGGGACGGGCAGTGTTTCAAATTAGCACCGTATTATATGCTCCCCGCCAAAGGGATGTATAAAGTAGCGATTAAAATAAATGAAAGAGTTCAAGAAACAGAAGTCGTCATTCCTAAAAATCAGAATAGGATCTACCTAACAGAAAAATTAATACACAGGTTTATTCGGAGTGATAAAGTAGAGATTATTTGGTCACATCAAATACCTGTTGTACAAGAAATTCATTCTAGCAGTGCGTTTACTGTATAGCTTAAAGGAGAGTTAATCGATGAACATAGAGAAAGCTGTTCATGCACTTATTGAAGTAGAGAAATCAAAAGAAACTATCGAAGCATTTACATCACAGGGAGAAATAACAAAAGACCAAGCTTACCAAATACAGTTAGCTATTATTGATTACAAGAAAGAAAAAGGTGCGAAAGTGGTGGGTAAAAAAATCGGGCTAACAAGTAAAGCAATGCAAGACATGTTAGGAGTAAGCACTCCTGATTATGGCCACCTTCTAGACAATATGATTTACAGTGAAGATACGGCCATCTCTTTAGACCAATTTATTCAACCTAAAGTAGAATTCGAAATCGGTTTTGTATTAAAGGAGCAACTAAAAGGACCTGGAGTAACCATAGAAGATGTTATAAAAGCAACGGATTATGTTGTACCAGCTATTGAAATTATCGATAGCCGAATACGAGATTGGAAGTTTAAATTTGAGGATACCGTAGCAGATAACGGATCATCAGCTGGTGCAATCATCGGAAGAGACTCCATACCATTGAGTGAAATTAATCTATCAGAAGTAAAAATGTCATTATATAAAAACGATGAATTCATTGATTCTGCGTACGGTTCGGCTGTAATGGGCAACCCACTTGAAGCAGTTGCTTGGCTGGCAAATGAGTTAGGTGTCTATGATATTTCACTGAACGCTGGAGAGATTATTCTCGCTGGGGCTTTGTCCAAAGCCATTCCAATTGAAGACGGAGATCAATTTAAAGCTGAATTTGAAAATCTGGGAACCGTTTCAGCAACGTTTATAAAATAAGGAGGGTTTTTATGTCAAAATGTAAAGTTGCTATACTCGGTTCAGGTAACATTGGAACCGATTTAATGTATAAAATTGAACGATCAGACGCACTAGAATTAACAATGGTGGCAGGAATTGATCCTAACTCAGAAGGGTTGCGTCTAGCGAAAGAACATGGTTACCTTACTACAACCAAAAGTATCGATGGGCTTCTCGAACATCCGGAAAAATTTGAAATGGTATTTGACGCAACATCTGCAAAGATTCATCAATCTCATAGTGATAAACTCACCTCAATAGGAAAACAAGTACTTGACCTAACACCTGCTGCAATTGGACCATTCGTTGTGCCATCAGTGAATTTGGATCAATTGAAAAGCGAACCAAATGTTAACTTAGTTACATGTGGTGGTCAGGCTACCATTCCTATTATTCATGCGATTAATCGTGTCTCCCCTGTTTCTTATGCAGAAATTGTTGCGACAATCTCAAGCAGCAGCGCAGGTCCAGGAACACGAGCAAATATTGACGAATTTACACTGACAACAGCAAATGCTATTGAAAAAGTCGGTGGTGCAAAAAAAGGAAAAGCAATAATTATCCTAAACCCTGCTGAACCGCCAGTTATGATGCGTGACACGATTCATGCAACGATAGAAGAAGAAGGTAAAGAAGCTGAAATCCTTCAATCTATTAAAGGTATGGTAAAGGAAGTACAAACATACGTTCCTGGTTATCGCATGAATACAGAACCTCAAATTTCAGGAAAAGAGATTTCTGTCTTTGTTGAAGTCGAAGGTGCAGGAGACTTCTTCCCTACTTACTCTGGTAACTTAGATATCATGACAGCAGCTGCAACGAGAGTAGCGAATGAATTAGCATTACAACGAGCTAAAGAAGGAGTGAATTAAGATGAACAACCGCAGTTTTGAGATTGTGGACGTAACACTCCGTGATGGAAGCCATTCCATGAGACATGCGTTTACTAAAGAACAAGTAAGAGAAACGGCAAGAGGATTGGACAAGGCTGGCGTGAATTATTTCGAGGTATCACATGGAGATGGCTTAGGTGGATCTTCCATGCAATACGGTCTATCCAAAGTAGATGAGCTAGAATTAATTGAAGCTGCAGCGGCTGAATGTAGCCAGGCAAAAATATCTGTTCTGCTAATACCTGGGATTGGAACGAAGAATGACCTAAATGACGCTGTAAAAGTAGGCGCAAACATGGTACGTGTAGCAACTCATGTGACAGAAGCAGATGTGGCTAAGCAGCATATTACGCTAGCGCGCGAACTTGGCTTAAAAACAATAGGATTTTTAATGATGGCACATATGGCACCCATTGAAAAACTCGTCGAACAAGCAAAGTTATTTGAAAGCTATGGGGCAGAAGTTGTTTATGTAACCGATTCAGCTGGTGCACTCTTACCACATGAAGTCACGGAAAGAATTACTGCACTAAAAAATGAACTTTCTTGTGAAATTGGATTCCATGGCCATAACAACCTATCGATGGCCATGGCAAATACGCTTGCTGCAGTACAAGCAGGAGCCACGTATATCGATGGTAGTTTACGTGCATTAGGTGCAGGAAGCGGTAATACGCAAACAGAAGTAATGGTTGCCGTGCTTGAAAAAATGGGATATCACACAGGTGTTGACCTTTATAAAATTCTTGACGTTGCTAATGACGTTGTTGCAAAATTTATGCCACGCCCTCAAGAGGTTACTGGTTCAAGCTTAATGATGGGTTATTCTGGAGTGTATTCTAGTTTCCTTCTACATACAGAAAAGGCTGCGAAAAAGTTCAATATTGATGAAAGAGATATCTTAGTTAAATTAGGTAAAATGCAAGCAGTCGGCGGCCAGGAAGATCTTATTTACGAAATAGCTGCGAGACTTCAGCCTTTGCTAAGTGAATCAACATATGACATCTAAATATGCCGCTAATATGAAATGCGTACAACATTGATTTATATGTAGGTAAATAATCAGTTATAAAATACAAGCCTTTAAGTCCGTTAGTTAAGATTATCTCTTTTCTAAGAACTTAAGGGCTTTTTTCGAGTTTCTAGAATTCAAAGGTTCAGGACATTGGGTAACAATCTAAAACGATGAACGGAATGCCTCAACGAATTTTTTTAAAAAGGAAAAAATCATCCAATGTGAATCTGCTATAGAACCCTTCACCTATCTCCATAAGCCAATATGAACAAGCAGCACAAATTAGTAACGTTCTCTGTGCTGCTTGTTTTAACATTTGACATTCATATGATATGAACTAATTAACTTATTTACGAATAAATGTGTTTTTTAATGTACCGATTCCTTCAATTTCAATGATAGTTTCATCTCCGTGTTGTAAATACTGTCTTGTTCTAGGATCCATTCCTAAAATAACCCCCTCCGGAGTCCCAGTTAAAATAATATCTCCAGGTCTTAACGTCATATGACTAGATAAATAAGAGATAATAGATATGCAGTCATAAATCATTTTTGACGTATTTGAATGCTGCCTGATTTCTCCATTTAGATATAATTGAATATCCAATTGCTGTGGATCGTCAATCTCGTCCGCTGTCACTAACACGGGGCCGATTGGACAATATTGGTCAACAGACTTCCCGAGCATCCATTGATGTGTTCGCATTTGCCAATCTCGAGAAGAAACATCATTTGCAATCGTATAACCGAATACATACTGTAATGCTTCTTCTCTAGTAATATTTTGAGCTTCCTTTCCAATCATAATCGCAAGCTCAGCCTCATAATCATTTTCTAATGAATCTTTAGGCATTACAATTGGTTCATTGTGCGCATGCAAGGAATTATTAAATTTATTAAACAATACTGGATGCTCTAAAACATCCAAATTGGATTCATCTGCATGTTCCTGGTAGTTAACGCCTACACAAATAATTTTTTCAGGTGAACTTGAAACAGGTAAATACTTTAATTCTTCTTTAGAAACAACATAACGATCAATTGACTTTTCTTTAATCTTACCTAATAATTCATCAACAAGGTACTCTTTACCAATGATCGATTCGATATTATCTGGAAAAACAACTTTAAAATCCTCTGCAGCAGTTGTTAAGTCAATTATTCGATTTTCTAGCTGAACACCAATATGACCTTTATCATTTATCGAAAAACGTAACAAACGCAAAATAATCACTCTTTCTTATTTTTTATATTTTAACAGTCAATAATTTTGATAGAATAGATACAAGTTTTGTAAATTGTATAAAAGAAAACAGTAGAAAATAATTTTTCTACTGTTATAAAATTAGTGATCTGTTAGCTCTTAACCCTAATCTGTTAGTTACCTGCTTCCCGTGCTTTTACAATTAGCTCTAGCTTAACATCTGTAAACCCTTTAACTCTTTGCAACATCTTCTTTTAAGATAATTGTATTCTGCTCCTGTTCTAGTTTTGGAGATTTCTTTAATAAAGTTAAACTTAATATTAAAATGAATAAACATAATCCAAAGCAAACGAGAGCAATAGTTTGTATAGCGAATTCAGTACTTAAATCGTTAATCTGATAAACCAGTGCTTCAAACGTAATATTAGCTGATGAAAGAGCAGACGATAGAGTAGAAGAAATTTCACCTGTTGTATTCGCCGTTAAAATATCATTTGATAGTTTAGCATTAATACCATTATCTGCCGCAGCTACTGTAATATTATTTTCGAACCCTTTTGACTGCGAAATACCGTAAAGTGTTGAACCAAATGTTGCACCAAGTGGTAGGCCTAAATCTTTAAATAATGTGAATAAACCTGTACCAACACCTTTTTTCCCTTCTGGCGCTTCCGTAATAACAATTTTCATTAACGCAGCATTTATGCAGCCTGAGCAAATCCCAATAAAGACCATAACTAATAATACATATGTTAAGCTTGAACTCATATTTACAAAATAGAAAATAATTACACCAACGAGTGATGAAGCTAAGGCAAAAATAATCACATATACTGGACGGTATTTATCTAAATATCGTCCAATAAATGGCGAAATAATTGCTGCTATACTAAAATTTACAGTTGTAATTAAACCAATTTCTACGGCTGTCCAGTCTGCACGGTTAGCACCATAAAACATAAGGGTGTAAAGAATACTTAACATAATTATGTTTTGACCTGTAATTAAGATAGCAGAAATTGCAATACCTCTAATTTTTAATATAGATAGATCTAACGTAGGTGCTTCACTCCGACGATCATACATTAACAAGCTAGCTAAAATCACGAAAATTAAAACGAATTGAATGAGCGTAAACGGTGAAAATAATCCGAAGAATCCGATTGACATAGGTATAGATACAACGGATGCAATGAATAGCATAAAAATGACTGCCCCAGTATAGTTGAGTTTTGTTTTCGTCACTTGAAGTGTAGTCGAAGGTACAAAAATTGCTACTAGTAGGAAACCAATAAACGCTATTGTACCACTTGTAACGAAAATTGCTCGCCAGTTAAACGTTTCAATAAGGAAGCCTGAAATCAGACCGCCTGTACCTGTCGCGATATAAATAAATAGCATGAAAACACCAATAGCACGCCCGCGCTTTTCCTCGGTAAAAATATCCGAAATATAAGCAAATACATTTGGGAATATACAAGCATAGCCAAAACCTTGAATAACTCGCGCAATTAAAAACACAGTTAGAGTTGGGCTAAACGATGCTAAAAATTCGGATAGCGAGAAAATGAGCATACCTGCTACAACGATTTTTTTGCGTCCAATTTGGTCACCGAGACGACCGAATAATGGCGCTAAAGCGATTGCTGTAATGTAATAACATACGGTCACTATACCCACAAATTCTGTAGGTAGTGCAAAATGTTTTGCAATGTATGGAAGTGCTGGTGTTAAAAAGGCACTCGCTTCTAACGTAACGAAAATGCCAGAAAGTAACACAATAAATATAACCCATGGTGAACGTTGTTTCATATACATACCTCCTAAGTTTTTAAAAGTAAAACGATGAATCAATAATCGAAATCCTTCGTGAAATATAAACGTATGAGAAAAACTTTAGCGGGCGCCTATTTATTTAGTACGCTCACCTCTTAAAACATTAGACTTTCATTCGTTCCCATGTTGCATAATTGGAAGCGCCAATTATGCAAAGCACTGGCTGACCGCAGAAATGAAGCTATCGTTCCATGTCCATAATTTTAATATATTAAATACAATTTTTGTAAATTGGTAAAAGAAAACAGTAGAAAATATTTTTCTACTGTTTTTAAATTAGTAATCTGTTAGATCTTAATGCTCATCTCTCCACCAGCATTTATTGTTGGCTTATCTAGTTCTGATGCACCACCAGTTTGCTCGCCCCAATACGTTACTGCAAATTCAGCCTCTTCGATCGACCACTCAACAGGTTTCCAATCGGGTTCGAGAATTAAATAGCTGTTTGAGAATAGTTCCAATCTTATACCGCTACCAGGATCAATGATATAAAGATAGATCGCTTGAGTAATTCCGTGTTTCCCTGGTCCGATAAATTTAAATCCTTCTTCAGTTAAAATATCAGCTGCACGTAAAATATCTTGTGCATTATCTGTAAAATAGGAAATATGGTGCAATTCATGTGATGATTTAACATCCGGCGATGACATGACCGCGATATCATGAACTAGTGGAGTTACACTTAACCATGCAGATCCGGTTGCGCCATTTGGTAACTTGAAATATTCTCGTACTTTAAACCCTAATTTCTCTACTAAGAAATCAATAATTAAATTTGCATCTTCGTTCGTTGCAATATTGACGTGATCAAAACGACGAGGTGAAATTCCTTTTCTCCAAGCTTTGTACGTTTGATTTTTTAATCGTGCTTTACGAGAAGGGTCTGCAGGTGTTTGATCCATCTCAAAATATAACTCAAAATTATGACCTGTAGGTAATTGGAAACGTATCGATTCACCTTGACCAGCTTCAACTCCAGCTGGAACTTTCTCTACTTTAACTTCTGCCTCTTCCAGTAACTCAGCAAAATAGCCAACATCTTCAGGACGTTTCGTTCTGAATGCAATATGTTCCACACGTGATTCGTCTCCGGCAGTTAAAGATAATGTGTGATGTTCAAAATCTCCCCATGCACGCAAGTAATGTACACCATCAACTTCTTCTGTTTCTTCTAATCCAACTACTTCCTTGAAAAACCAAAGTGATTTCTCTAAATCCGTTGAAACAACAGCAACATGTCCTAATTTCGCAATTTCAGGTAATACTCTGTATTCCATTTCATATCCCACCTTTTCTTATTTTGTCTTTCATAAAAATTAACCTATTGAAATTACGTCAAATCCTAACTCGCTTTTACCATAGTTTTCAAGAGCGTCTTCATAAAGTGACGTCATATGTGTCGATAAATTAATCATATCCCGTGAAATCATTTCAATAGGATGCCCTTTAATAGCTACAAATGCACCCAAAGTAACCGTTGCTTTTATGACAATATCAAGACAAAGTTTGATAATTTTTGCTCGTAGCGCTTGCGCTGTGGCTGGTTTATATTCATCGATTTTTTCTTCTAATAGACTAATATATTCTTTCATTAGCGCTTCTGCTGTTTGAAAGTCTATCGCCATTTCAGCAAGGACGCGCTGAAACTTAGCAGTCTCACCTTTTAGGCTTCCATCCATTCTTCTTACACCTAAAATATGTTTCTTATATTCATGAATCGTACGTTCCGCTCCACCAAGTGCGACCGCTGGGAATCCAACAAAAAATGCAGACATGTAAGTTGGTTTATAATAAAGATATTCCGAATCTACTGCTTCATTAAAAGCTTTCTTTGATGGAATGTCATTAAATCGGAATGTCAGATCTTCTGGAATAAATAAATCTCTTATCACGATTGAATTACTTCCAGAGCCTCTTAAACCTAATGGGTTCCAATTTTCGATAATTTCGAGGTCTGAAACCTTCACAACTAAACCGAGTCGCTCTGGTTGAGGTTCCCCTTCAAAATGATGTATTGCTGCTACAGCAACCCAATTAGAATAATTGATACCGCTTACAAAATCCCATTTACCATTAAGAATGAATCCACCTTCAACTTTCTCTGTTTTTCCCATAGGTGCAAAAATATCCGCAAGTAGTGCGTCAGCATGGAAAATTTCATCCATGCGATGTTTTGGCAAGAAAGTTGACCAAGAGTTATGCAGTGAATAGAAATAAGTTAGCCAAGATGCAGACATATTGTAATAGCCTACTTTCTTAATCATATCTGTGAAAGTAGTAAAATCAATTTGTGGTTCCCCATAAATTTTAGGCCAGATTAGGCGATTAATGTTTTCCTCTTTTATTAACTGGACAACATTTTTAGAAATAGTTGCATTTAAATCTGCTTCTAGAGCTTCTTCTTCTGCTAGTCTTCCAATTTTCTCAGCGCTTAGCATTAATTTGTTGTAAATTTCAGTATCTTGGATTTGTACTGTCATCTGACTTGCTCCTTTCTTTTAAGAAAAGATTCTAATATTTCATGAAAGCGATCAGCTTTTTCAATTTGTACCCAATGACCACATTCCTTCAACAAAGCGAGTTCTGCATTAGGTAAATGCTCCATTAAACTGAGACTTGATTCTTTCGGTACAAAACGATCTTCATAACCATGTACCAACAGCATTGGTTGCTTCATACGTCTTAATGCACTTGTTGGAATCTGCATTTCAAATGGCGATTTTGGAAATAATTTGGGATAAATTTCTTTATACCCTGGCTGCATTACTATTTCATATCGTTGTTTAATAATTGATTCAAGTTCATCTCCTAATACGGATTCATCGTATAGGAACCAAGTAATTAAGTTTCGGAAATCCTCATAGGTAGGATTTTGATAGAAACCTGACATTCGAACAATTTCCGGAGTAGGACCTGGGACAGCAGTAGGTGCACCTCCACTTCCCATTAAAATCACTTTTTCGAAGCGATCGGATGAATGCATAACTGCATGTAGAGAGATTATTCCACCCATTGAATTTCCAATCAATGTTCCTTTTTCAATACCGTTATAATCCATTAGTTGTAATATTTGTTCTACACGTAAACGAGTCCATTGCCAAAAGCCCAAATCAGTATTTTCTGGAATTTCTGTTTCACCAAATCCGACTAAGTCTGGTGCAATGACATGATAATTTTCACCAAAATGCTCTAAGACATTCTTCCAATTTGTAATACCATTTGCACCTGGACCTGAACCGTGCAAAAAAATTAGAGCTTCTTTATTGCTCGCACCTGATTCATAGAATACAGTTTGAAAATCACCTGTTTTTAACGTTTTTCTTTGATAATTAACCATTACTTCCCCTCCTTAGCTACAATTATAATTCTAGCTAATATTAATAGTAATTGTTATTATTATTGATTTTTTCTAATTTTTTAATAAAGATAATTGTTTTTGCAAATAGCTATTGATAAATTTCTAGTTTCTAAAGGATACAAAAAAATAAATGTTGGGAGCAGACCCTTTAGTTGTGAGTTGTAGTGCTAAAGTTATGAATGAAAAGTATGGAGGCTAATAGAATACCTGCTTCAAGGGCTAAAGAGTATTTTGATAAATTGAGAAAGCAAGAAAAGATACCGACCCATGAAGTTAGAGTAGAAAATCTAATTTTCGGGGGTACTTCTTTTTGGCTAAATATAGTGAAGAATTTAAAATAAAGCTCGTCACCGAGTATTTATATGGCAATTTAGGATATAAATTATTGGCCAAAAAATATAATATGGGTAGCAAAACATCCATAATTGAATGGGTGAAAGTCTATAAGTCTCAGGAGATGGATGGGTTAAAAAGAAGGCAAACTAGGGAGTTGTATCCTGTTCAATTTAAATTAGATACGATACAATTTATGTTAAAGACAGGTGCTTCTTTTTTAGAAACTGCTGTTCAATTTAATTTGAACAATCCTTCCTTAATTAGACGCTGGATTAAGGAATATAAGGAACAAGGGATAGAAGGCCTGAAACCAAAATCAAAAGGGAGACCTTCTATGTCTAAAAAAAATGATGTGACCCCCTAAAGTTAGAGTTTATATTAAGCAGCTAATTGGCTGGTGTGAATGCGGTATTGAACCGGGCTCATTCCCGCCAATTTTTGCTTGATACGTTTGTTATTAAAATAGTTTATATATCGCTCAATCTTGCTTTTTAATTCTTCAAAAGAGCACAAGGCCTCTCCATGATACATTTCCTGTTTTAATAAACCAAAAAAGTTTTCCATTGGTGAATTATCTAAACAGTTTCCCTTTCGGGACATACTTTGAAAAACCTTATTTTCTTTAAGGGCTTCTACCCATTTTCTATGTTGATAATGCCATCCTTGATCCGAATGAATCGTTGTTCTGTACGTTGAACCTTTTACTACTTCCAAAGCTTCCTTTAAGGGGTCCATCACAAGTTCTAAATTTGGACGTTTACTTATCCCAAACGAAAGAATTTCACCATTAAACATATCCATAATTGGATTTAAATATAATTTTGCTCCAGCAGCACATTTAAATTCTGTGATATCTGTTGTTAATTTTTGATGAGAAACATTTGTATAAAATCGGCAATTAATACGGTTTTTCTCAACCTTCCCGACCGTACCTTTGTAAGAACTATACTTGCGTGTTTTTCTCCAGAACTTATTTCCTTTTAGTCCTAATTTCTTCATGATACGTTGAACCTTCTTATGATTCACTCTATGTCCTTGGTTTTTTAAGGCTAGATAAATACGACGATAACCATAATTTTTATCATTTTCATCAAAAATGGATTGGATAAGCTCTTCTAGTACCTGATTTGGGTTCTCCTTCTTCATCATTTTTATATGATAATGGTAAGAGGATTCAGGGATACCGACGACATGTAAAACATCTCTTAATTGGAATTGTTTTTCTCTGAGTTCGAGTGATAACGTTGCTTGTGCTTTTCGAGATATCCTTCCGGATCCATCTGAAAAGCTCGCAACTTTTTTAAGTATTCTACCTCTAAACGAAGAAGCTCGTTTTCTCTTTCTAATTTTTGTTCGTGTGTCATATCTTTTTCTTTTATTTGTTTGTTTGTACTACTCTTAGATGTATCAGACATGGGAGGCCGTCCTTTCGCTCTATCCAGGGCTTCAGCACCACTCTCACGAAAAGTTTTCTTCCATGAAGCTATTAGAGTGGGATGTTTCAGCCCAAAATGAAGGGCTGTTTCTGTTTCTGAAGAACCTGTTCTCTTTATAAAGCTTAATACATCTAGCTTCAATTGAACAGAATAAGTTTCTTTATGTTTCCTGCTTTTTATTCCTTCCGCACCAAACTTCTCATATAATTTCACCCATCTTTCAACTTGATATTTTGACTGTATTCCATGTTTCTTAGCTACACCTCTAAATCCTAGATATCCTTCTTGATAATCTTTTACTACCTTTAGCTTTAAACTATCACTATATTTTTTTTGACCACACTAAACACCCCAAAAGTTAGATTTCTTACTCTAATTTTTAGGGTGCACCACAGAACACTGGTCCTAATTAATAATTAATCTTCTTAAAAGTGGACCGAGGCACCTGTCCCTGTTGTTGAATACCACAGTTCTACCAATATAAAAGCACTCACCCCAACCAAAAATCGATTAAAGTGAGTGCTTTCTATTATTATTGATAAACGACGTATTTATACATTTTAATGCTTAGCGTGAAGTATAACCAGCATCAGCATGTATGGTTGTACCTGTTACATAGGATGATGCATCAGATGCTAACCAAAGTGAAGCTTGTGCAATCTCTTCTGCTTGACCAAAGCGATTTAATAAGCTTAATTGTGGTGCATATTCTTCTTCACTTAAGCCAAATTGTTCCAGTGCACCGCGTAGCATTGGCGTATCAATTGCACCTGGAGCTACGGAGTTAACACGGATATTAAATTTACCGTTCTCAAGAGCTGCTACTTTCGTTATCCCTCTATATGTACCAATTAATTCATCTTCAATTGGATTATAGCGTTGAGCATCACTCCATCTGACCATTTCTGAAAGACTGAGAGTATCTTCAAGTTAAATTCTTTCATTGGCCCATAGAAAATATTAATTTTCATTTTGAATTTCACCTATCCCAGCTAAAATAACATCATACAGTTTTAGCTTTGTATTTGCACCGGAAGGAGCAGAAGGATTATTCCCCATAATAGCGTGTATATTAAAAGATTCAATGGAAGGAGAATCACCTGAAAGTTCATTCTGCATAATAAGGTCTTCTTTATTACAATCTCCAACTTCTATTGTAATAAAGGTTAGGTTCATTTTGGGTAAGTCGGTTAACATGTACGCATTTTTAAATACATTAATATTAAAACGAAGAACTACTTCTTTTTAGTTTTTATAAGCAACCATCCCCTCTAAATACAATATCCTCCATTAGCACTGATCAATTTAAAAATAATTTATGAATATATCAAATTAAAGAGAGGGAATCTATATATTTTGGAAAAGGAAAATAGTAACATGAGTAATATACTTACTATAGTATTATTTTCCTTTTTGAATTTCCACATTTAAAGTTAGAAATATATTTTTACAAAGGAGGACGACATGAGTAAGGACATTGATATTAATATATGGAAATTCCTGATTAATCGACTAGACGAAAGGCAAAAAAAAGAAGTACTCACAAGAAAAAATGTAAGAATAGGAAATATGCAAAGCCAATTAATTAACAAAGAAAGTCAATGGAAAATTGTCTTAAATCTGCTTAATAACAGCCTGAACAAGACTAATATTCAAAAAGCTATAGTTGCTTATTATGTTGAGACCCTCATTCCTGATCTAAATATAGATATGAATAATAAAGCATCGCATTTGCATGCTTTAGATAATATCGAAAAGGGAAAATATGAGGAAAAAATTAAAGAACATGGTTTCTTATATATTCTTCTGTATTTTGTCTCTAAAAATAATTCTAGAGCAAATGAAGTAATAAATTTGCAACCAGAGGAAGTTATTAAAGAAATAGCCATTGACCCCTATCAAGCCAAACTTGCTAAAGCATTAGAAGAAATTAGGGATTTTAAAAAAGAAATAAGTACTATAACAAAAGCCCACAAAGGCCTGCAAAAAAAGTTTGATACTTTAGAAACAAAATACAATCAGATGACTACTCAATATACAAATGAAATTAAAAAATTGGAAGATAGTTATATTAAAGATATGGAGGAATCTTCAGATCTTTTAGATTTTGAGAGGATAGAATTTAAAGAAAAATTACTTTTATTAAATGATAAAAATACCATTCTTCAAAATCAATTAGTAGAATTGCAAAAAGATAAGAATGAAAAAACAGAAATAAATAATATGGATGATAAAAAAATCTTATCAAAGACAAGTGTAATAGAAAATAAAAGAAAGAAAATTAGAGTTTTGGTCTTTGGAGATTTACCTTTGAACGCACAGAAGACAGATACACACGAATTTGAATATTTCAATAAAGATATTTCTACATATATGTTTAATGAAGATTACGAAGAATATTGGTGTGTCGAAGATAAACTATCAGCTAAAGAAAAAAAACAATTACAAAGAAACCCCTATAGTAATAAAGTGAATATTGATAAAAAAAATTACAGTAAATTAGTCCATTAATTTATTAAGGAGAATTGATACAAAGTGTATACTCAGACAGAAAATAAAATTTTCGGTAATTATTATTTAGGGAGATTAGCCAGTCCTGGAGAAATGAAAAGTGGTCAAGATCCATTATACGATGGGGCGAGTGGGTTTAAGGTAAATATTAAAATATTATCACATGTTCCGGACCGCATAGAGACCGAATTGAATCGATTAGGAAACGTAGTAAAAGCACTTGATACTCGGTTGCGTAGTGGATATAAATACGCAAATTCCGAATATAGAAATTCGTCAAAACAAGAGAAAAGAAAACAGTTATATCAAGATTTTAGTAAGTCTATAGTAATTTTTAAGCTTGAGTATAATGATGGATACTATAATGTTATTAATCCGGTCTTTACTACAAAAGATAAGGATTTTTTACCTGAACAAGAGTTCGATACAATTCCTTACTTTAAAGTTTCCGATGTGAATCAGTTTATTGATTTATTAAAAAGTGGTGCTAAGATTACTGAGTTACGTGAGTATATTGATAACACAAGGTTTGATGCTTTAATGTTCGAAGACTCATTTATTCCTCCCTACATTATTTTACAAGAAAGTGAAGAGAAGGTTTTTGCATATGGCCCTCTAAATGATATTAATAATGGCGAGAGTCCCGTTTCCTATTCGTTTTCTTTTTCGGATGAGGCAAACAAAATTATTATTGAAGATGACGACTTTTTGTATAGTAATTACAGCAATGTAGAAAGCAATGAAGAAAATTTGGAAAAGTTGACTTGTTTCTTTATAGAAAAACATGCATCAAATCCTATTAGGGAGACATTAAGAAAAAACGAAAAAAAACTATCTGACGAAAAGAAAAAGGATGAAATACTTCTAAATAATAAAATTCAGGAAAAAACTAATAATCACTTAGAAAAAGTTCAGGGAGAAGCTGAACAAATTGAGCAAAAGATTTTATATAATTTTAAGATGATTGCAGAGAGTCATGGTTTATTTTATACCGATGAAGATCTTTACAATTTTCACACCTCTATGAAAACTGGAAATTTAGTGATTTTAGCTGGAATGAGTGGAACAGGAAAATCTAAAATTGTAAACTGTTATGCAGAAGCTCTAGGATTAGCAGATAGAGGAAATTATAAAAAGATTCCAGTTAGACCATTTTGGCAAGATGATAGTGATTTATTAGGTTATTTAGATGTTTTAAATAATATTTACCGTCCTGGTGATTCTGGTTTAATTGATTTTCTCATCAAAGCTAACAAAGACGAAAACAAAGATCAACTCCATATTGTTTGTTTTGACGAGATGAATTTGGCTCGTGTAGAACATTATTTTTCTCAATTTCTTTCAGTATTAGAAGAAGTTAGCGAAGATCAGCGAAGAATTACCTTATACAACAAAGATTATCAAAATCGCTTATACAATTCTAGAGAATACTCTGACACTGTCAAAATAGCTGATAATGTCCTATTTGTAGGAACTGTAAATTTAGATGAATCAACATATCATTTTTCAGACAAAGTATTAGATAGGGCAAATGTAATTCATCTCAAACTTCGAAAGTTTAAAGAAGTTGCAGAATCAGCTAAAAAATCAAATGTTGCAGATAGTATTGGCTCAGCAGCTTTTACGAAAACACAATTTTTTGGTACACGCCCGTCTTCCATTGAGGAAAATAAATTTCTTTTACAGGACAGTGAATTAGATTTCTTATGGGATGTTCATGAACTTTTACAAAGTGCAAATAACCAATTAGGTATTGGTTTTAGAATAGTTAGACAAATCGATCATTATTTACAATGTTTACCTAGTAACAATGAACTTACGCGTGAAAAAGCAATCGATCTCCAAATTCTCCAACGTGTACTTACAAAAATACGTGGAGGTGAAGATCAACTCTCATTTATTTTAGGTGTATATGATGGAAATTCTAACCAAGTTAAAGACAGCTCTCTAGTTCGTTTGTTTGATCAATATAGTGAGATTTCAAATTTTGATGATTCAAGATTAAAAATACTTAATTTAGCCAAGGAGTTACAAGTTTATGGACATACCATTTAAATTTAAAATTCAAGAAAAAATTAAAAGTAGCTTTGTAAATGAATTTCAAGATGAAATGGTAGACTACAGCGAGTATTTTTTTACAACTAAAATGATGAATACTGTTTCAGAAGATTTAATGATTCCTATTACCGAAAACAGAGATATTATTATGGAATTTAATTCTTTTGACAATAATGCACGTATATATATGGATACCTTAGACTATTACCAAAATTCTATCTGTAAAGAAGATGTTAATGGAAATATTTATATCGAAGAATCTTTTGAACCTATTATTCTTTATAAAAACTCTTCTACTAATAGTTCTAATACAGACTATTATCCGTTTGTTCCTGGTACTTACCAGATATATGTTACATGTGGTAATGAAAAATACTATGCCTATATCAAGGTTAATCCAAAACAAATTACAGATGTTGAGTTAGGTATAATGAGAGAAGAAATAGAAGAAATGATTGAGAATTTAGCTCATATGCTAGTGAGTAATGAATCTTCTACTAAAATGGATAAAGAACTAGAAAATAAAGAATCTATTTCTAGTCAATTACTAATATTGGCGCAAAACTGTAATAAAATAATTCCAATTGTAAATGAAATTAACCTTACACCTAGATCTAAGGTTATCAATCATTATCAATTAGAAGACAGTTCTAAAGCTAGAATTATTGATCAAGAAACTGTAAAACATCGCTTGAAGCAAATGGATGTAAAGAAAAGATTATTAGTTCCTAAGCGATTGATTACAAGAAATCTTCCAGAGAATCAAGTTCTAGTAGAAATTGTTAGATATTTAAAAAAAGTGACACGCACTGCTATTCATTATATAGAACAATTGATCCCACACATTGAATATGATACAAACAGACTTAGCGGTGGTAAATACCCAAGACCTGAAAATGAACGAACAATTTACCTCAAGCAAATTGAATCTCTCAGAGAAAATAGATTAAAAATGAAAAAACTATATAATGCTTTTAACTTTCTACTCCAATCTGATTGGGTCAAAGAAGTAAGTGGAATATCCAGTAATGCAGTTGGTCTTCATTTAGACGGTCGATATAGATTTTTACATCAAATTTCTCGGGAATTAAAAAATACGAAACAAACAATTCAATTAAACGCCGACTTTTCATATCGGTGGAAAAGAACGGATAAATTATATGAAATGTGGGGATTCATAAAATTATTAAAAGCTCTCCAATCTCCAACTTTAAATTTCAAACCCATAAAAGGTTGGATTTATGATGACAAAGAAATATTCACCACTTGGCAAGTTCCTTTACTTGAAGAGGGTACAACAATTTCACTCCAAGGTGCCGGAAACAAAACCATAAACTTAGTTTACGATAAGCCTATTTCCTATGATAGAAAAACAACAACATTCGATGACCCATTATACTCACGCTTTCCAAATAACAGACCTGATACACGAATTGATTTCTATGAAAATGATATCTATGAAGCAAGTTTTATTATCGACTTTAAATATAGACCAGCAACAGCTATAGGAAATTTGGGAGTTAGTGATTATCATAGTGAATGGAAAGCATATAAACAATTACTTCATTACTCTAAATTCGATAGTGAATTTGTGAGTAAATCAAAAGATTATATCGTTCCTGATAAAATCTCACGTAATAAGACACCTATCGCCGGGGTTTGGGTCATCTTTCCAAATTCAATTAATAATAACAAAAATAACAAAGAAATAGTGAAGAAAGACTGGCTGACCAAAGTACCATATAGTCCAGGAGAAGACTCAGAAAAGATTGAAAATCTCATCTTTGAAGCATTAAAATATGAAATGTTTATATAGAAAAGAGGTTAGTAATACATTATTTCAATAAATAAATTATGATTAGACAAAAATAATTCTAATTCCTAAGCTTTATTTATTATCTACCCATATGTGCGGAGTGTAAATGGCAACACACAATGTTGGTGCGCTTGTTGAAAGGATTTGTTCTAATTACATAGAACAGGTCCTTTTTTTAGAGATTCTTCCTAAGAATAAAGAGCTGTAACTAATGTATCTTTTAATTTGCTACACCATTTTTTTAGCTCCCAAAGCTCAGACACAATCTTAAATTCATCAATTACCTCATTAATAAAGCGAAATGAAGGATGAGTTTCACCGAAATACTTGTGTGACTTTAGAAAAGCTTGATGTCTAATTGTGGAAACTTCATTAAATGGATTGTCTAATCTCTCCACTTTCAGATTTTGTATTCTTGCAATAATGTCTCGAATCTCCCCACTTTTATTTAGAATAAATATTCATTTGGAATTTTTGGAAGCCATCTTTTTTGGTACAACATAGGATGGCAAGGCTACTTGCTATCGCAAACTTAAATCTTGATTTAACTCCACATTCTTTACGACATACACATACATCATTTCTTGCAGAGGCCGGTGTAGGACTTGAACAAATCATGGATAGACTTGGCCATTCAGATGATCAAATCACCAAAGATGTCTATCTCCACATTACAAAAGAATTGATAAAAGAGGCTTCTCAAAAGTTTGGTCAACTGATGAGAAGCCTACAATAATGTATCAAATGTAGCCAAATGACTTTTTCTTCACACAAAACCCTTATATATCAATGGTTCCGGGCGGTTATTACATCATGCCGTCCTTAAGATGAGATTGTGTAATATCTTTAACGAGAGGTGCAGGAAGTTCGATATATCAAGGTTTTGCTTAATTCCGTCTGTAACACCTTTAACGGAGATTTACCGTTTTTTATGGGATTGCGTTAGCAAAATGTTAGCATTCACTTTTATTGGATATAACTTAATAATTGTTTTAGTACATTTTAATTCATAACTCACTTCCACGTTAATTGGTAAATTAAAATATTTACTCTTAATATTGGATACTTTTTAATCCAATACTGTAGGCTGATAGATTACTTATGAACTCTTTTTCCATCTATTCTTTCCTTCTCATAAACCTTTTCCCTTAGTCCATCAAACTTATCAACTAGATCCCTTCTACCCATTCTGATTAAGTCTTCATACCATTCTTTTATTGAGATCAATTTCACTTGTGGGTTACCATGATTAAATTTATGACCTCGTAAGTACAATAACCAGAGTTCTTTACATTCTTCTTTAACAGTGTACTTCTTTACAGTTTCATCGGTGAAATAAGCAAATGAGGACAACTTAGTATCAATCCAAATTCCTTCATTAAGAATAAAATCAGGTCTTACATTACCCACCCATTTATTATAAGCTACATTTTCAAAGAATAGCTCAATAGCTTCCTTTGCAAGTTCCTCAAATTGTAGGCCATATGACCATAATTCTTTTCCTACATATTTCATATTTGCATACTGGCTTTCTATTCCATATTTCAAAAAGAATTCTTTCAGTCCACCATGTTTTTTTACTATCCAGTCACGCATACCTGTTAATCCATTTGTCTCAAAATCTTTTGAAATAATAGGTTCACCTTTGTCCTCAAGCATTTCTTTTACTTTTTCTAATACCAGTTCATCCGTCCAGTCCGTATATATTGAAATTACATAATCCTCTAATCCAAGCTTTCTAGCTCCCTCAATGAAGCTGCCTTCCCCTAATCTAGTTAGGTAAGTTCCAGCACCTCCAAAGCCATTTTCACTTAACCATGTTCTATATACCTTATCCCCCAGCAGAGTGTATGCTTCTTTTATTTTTCTTTTAACAATTTCATCAGTATATATAGTATTATTAACATCTACATAATCTTGTAAATCGTAAGAGTTTAAGAAGTTCTCAAAACCGCCATGCTCGTTGTAAATATAGTTATATGCACCTTTAAAGCTCTTTTTAATGCTTTCTGGATGAATTTTACCAGCTTTAGCAATAAATTGATCTTTTATTAATCTGAAACATTTTACGTCATTCCAGTTGTTCTGATAACTTGTATACTCGGCTAACCCATTATTTAGAATAAAAGCTTTGTACGATCCATATTCCTTACTGGCCCATTGATAAAGACCACCATAATTAGTCCTAGATAATAGTTTCATACCGACTGGCTCTTTATATTGTTTATGAAGTTTCTTTACAATGTTTATAGCTTTCTCTGTTGTCCATCTGTTCTTTTTAGGGCTTTTAAGAACATAAGAGAGCTTATTCTTTTCACAAAAATCTCGTACTCCATCTTTCCTTGTTCTTAAAAACCGCTCAAGTCCACTATTTACAGTTTGCAATTCAGATGTGCTATACGCACCCTTCTCTTCATATATTTCTTTAAGTACTCTAATAGCTTTCTCCTCAGTCCAATTGTTCTTTCCACTTTTAAATAAGTAAACTATCTCATTATCATCACAAAATGCTGAGAGATTTCCATAGTTAGCTTCTATATATTTTGCCATTCCACCAGCGTACTTGTGAATGGTAGTAGCGTTTAATATTCCATAATCCTCGTACAATTTCTTCAAATGCTTTATACATTTTTCTTCATTCCATTTTACTAGTTTTGGTTTTTCCATATTTATCACCTTATTTAATTTTATTTTACTAACAATACTTATAAAATGATGCCATTGAAGTAGCTCTAATTCTTTAAGAATGGTAAAAGGGATTGACTCCACATTCGATTAGAGACACGCATACTACTTTTTATTAAATTCAATGCCAACATTAAATTCAAGAATGTTTTGAGGGCTATTAATATTTATAGCACTTATTCAGTGTACGCATATCTGAAATAAAACATAATAAGAGGCTTCCAGTAAGTTCAGTGACTCACTGAACGACCTCTCAAAAGCACCTTAACAAATAACATAGGTGTCTTTATATATTCCAGTTTCTTGCCTGTCATATGGAAGCGTTTGGGCTGATGTATTACATCATGCTCCCGTTCAATGTGTATAATATCTTTAACTTTGTGTCGTTAATATATTTTACTCGTTAAGCAGCCATTTTTTCATTCTAATTATTCCTGTGACAATATCACTCTAACCCTCTAATAATCGCCCAAAATCTGCTCAACCCAATTTTGATAACTATTAAATACGCCGTCTATTCCATTATAAACAGAGAGTGTGATGTCTTCGGAATTTGATTTCCGCCTTTCCAAATTCTCTGTCACTAAAGTACTCATGCACATTTAAGTTAAGTTAATTATAGTAATCATTACTAAAGCGGGAATAAAATAATGATACTTTATTACAATTTTGAAACTGATAGGTAATTTTGTCAATAGTATGCTCTTTCAGAAAATATCCCATAATAATTTTTCTATATTCTGTATATACTTAATTCATATGTTATTATTTTATTTGCTGAACAATATTAAAGATGACCTACTGTTCAAACAGCAGGACGTCATAAAATGATTATCTATTTTTAACTTCTTCTTGTAATTCCTTTATTATTTTGTCTGGCAAATTGGTTGCTTCCTTAATTATTTGTATTGATATATCGAGTTGTAACCAGTTAAAGAAGGTGATTATTCATGGCACGTATTATATAAAAAGAAGACCAAAAAAGGAATAAAATGGGGATTTCGTGTATATATGGGAACTGACCCCATAACGGGAAAAGACATAAGAAAGAGTAAGGAAGGCTTTCTAACTCAAAAAGACGCTAAACTTGCTGCCGCATTGTTTGAAAGGCAATTCCATAATGGTGAATATATCCAACCTTCTAATATTAAGTTTGGTGATTTATGTAGTGATTGGGAGCGTCATTATTCTTCTCAAGGTGTAAAGGAGAGTAGCTTAAGAGCAAGAAAAATTGCTTTAAACCATATTCGTCTTGAATATGATAACGTGGTATTACAAAAAATTACAAAAAAAGCCTACCAAGACACCCTAGACAAACTCGCTGATAAATTTAGTAATAATTATGTTTCCAGTATCCACACATCAGCGAACATGGTTTTTCAATATGCTTATGAAAATAAATTGATTAAGGATACCCCCACAAAAGATATTAAGCTTCCGCAGAAAAGAGAAACTGTTGAAGATCTAGAAAAAGGAAGTACTATTATTGATAAGTTTCTAAAAAAGAAGAATTAGAAGAATTTCTAACGGTTACTAAGAATGAAGGACTAGAAAGTGACTTACTTGCCTTTACAATGTTAGCTTATACTGGTTTACGTGTAGGTGAATTAGTTGCTTTAAAATGGTCAGATATTGACTTTGACAATCAGACTCTGCGCGTTATAAGAACTTACTACAATCCAACTAATAATAAGTTAAATTATCAATTACTAACACCAAAAACAAAAACCTCAAGACGTACAATCTCAATTGATGAACTTTTAATTAACTTACTAAGAAGTATAATACTGAACAGGAAATTATAAAAAATAAAAACAAGCCTTTTTATAATGACAACGGTTTTATCTTTGCAACTAATGAAGGTTATCCCAAAACAATAAAGGCTATATCAATTCGGTTACAGCGATTACTGAAAAGAACTAATATCGACAAAGATATTACACCACATTCATTCAGACATACCCATACTTCATTACTAATTGAAGCTAGTGTTCATATTAAGGAAATTCAGGAAGGACTGGGACATGCTGATATAAAAACAACTATGGACATTTACGCACATATGACAAAAAACATTAAAAAAGAGGCTTCCCAAAAGTTTAGTAACTTAATGGGAAACCTCTCAAAATATCTTAATAACTAATATCGGTCACTTTTTCGGACACTTAAACATGTTAACATGTTAGTAAACGTTGATATAACAAGGTTTGGCAACCTATATTACATCATGCCACCCATGCCGCCCATGCCGCCCATATCAGGCATTCCGCCGCCACCGCCGGCATTTTCATCAGGTTTTTCAGCAACTACAGCTTCCGTAGTTAAGAACATAGCTGCTACAGATGCTGCGTTCTGAAGTGCAGAACGAGTAACTTTTGTTGGGTCAACGATACCAGTTTCTACCATGTTTACCCATTCGCCAGTTGCAGCATTGTAACCAATACCAACAGCTTCGCCTTTAAGACGTTCTACAATGATGGATCCTTCAAGACCTGCATTGTGAGCGATTTGACGAACTGGTTCCTCGATAGCGCGAAGAACGATGCTTACACCAGTAGCTTCATCACCTTCAAGATTAAGTTCTGCTACTTTATTATAAACATTCACAAGTGCAGTACCACCACCTGCAACAATACCTTCTTCAACTGCTGCACGTGTTGAGTTCAATGCATCTTCAATGCGTAGTTTACGTTCTTTCAATTCCGTTTCAGTTGCAGCACCAACTTTGATTACTGCTACACCACCAGCTAATTTAGCAAGGCGTTCTTGTAATTTTTCTTTATCAAATTCAGAAGTAGTTTCTTCCGCTTGTGCACGGATTTGTGCTACACGGCTTGAAATTGCTTCTGGGCTTCCTGCGCCTTCAACAACAGTAGTGTTTTCTTTTGTTACTACTACTTTGGATGCGCGACCCAATTGATCGATTGTTGCAGATTTAAGATCAAGTCCAAGATCTTCTGTAATTACTTCTGCACCAGTTAAGATAGCGATGTCTTCAAGCATTGCTTTACGACGGTCGCCGAATCCTGGAGCTTTAACAGCTACCGCATTGAATGTTCCACGAAGTTTGTTTACAACTAATGTTGCAAGTGCTTCGCCTTCCACATCTTCAGCAATTAATAGAAGTGGTTTACCTTGTTGTACGACTTGCTCAAGTACTGGCAATACTTCTTGGATGTTACCGATTTTCTTGTCTGTAATTAAGATATATGGATCTTCTAAAACAGCTTCCATTTTATCCTGGTCAGTAACCATATAAGGGGAAGAATATCCACGATCAAATTGCATCCCTTCAACAACTTCCAATTCTGTGTTGAAGCCTTTAGATTCCTCAATTGTAATTACACCATCATTACCAACACGTTCCATCGCTTCAGCAATTAAATTACCTACTTCTTCATCAGATGCAGAAATTGCTGCAACTTGTGCAATGGACTCTTTGTTTGCAACTGGTTGAGAAATAGATTTTAATTCTGTAACTGCAGTTGCTACTGCTTTTTCAATTCCTCGGCGAATTCCTACAGGATTTGCTCCGGAAGTTACGTTTTTAAGTCCTTCACGAATTAATGCTTGTGCAAGAACAGTTGCAGTAGTAGTACCATCACCAGCTACATCATTTGTTTTTGATGCAACTTCAGATACTAGTTGTGCTCCCATATTTTCAAAAGCATCTTCCAATTCGATCTCTTTAGCGATTGTTACACCATCATTTGTGATAAGTGGTGAACCAAATTTTTTATCTAAAACAACGTTACGACCCTTTGGTCCCAATGTTACTTTTACTGCATCTGCTAAAATGTCCACACCACGCAGCATGG
Source organism: Oceanobacillus longus (assembly GCF_042650085.1). Lineage (NCBI taxonomy): Bacteria > Bacillati > Bacillota > Bacilli > Caryophanales > Bacillaceae > Oceanobacillus > Oceanobacillus longus. The sequence continues at coordinate 32,027 of NZ_JBHSAO010000015.1, forward strand.
AACGACGAGCATCTTCACTAAATTTAATATCTTTAGCCATAAGAAAAGTCCTCCTTTAATTAAATCATGATTAATTTATTTAAATAAGTAGTTAATTTTATGTTTTTATTAGCTAACTACAGCTAAAATGTCATTTTCACGAAGAATTAAGTATTCTGCACCTTGGTATTTTACTTCAGTACCAGCAAATTTAGAGAAAATAATAACGTCACCTTCAGAAACTTCAAGTGCTACTTTTTCTCCATTTTCAGTTACTCGACCAGTTCCTACTGCAACAACTCGACCTTCTTGCGGTTTTTCCTTTGCAGAGTCTGGAAGTACGATTCCGCTTGCAGTTGTTTCTTCTTGTTCAACAAGTTCGATAACAACACGATCTCCTAATGGTTTAATCATGTAGAATGCCTCCTTAATTCCATATCAATTTTAGTTTATTAGCACTCTAACACATTGAGTGCTAACTCCTACTAATATAATAATTAATCCATCCGAAAAATGCAAGCAAAGTATGTTTTATTTTTCCATATTTTTAATAATATAAGTAGAGAAGATGATTTTAAAGTAAGACATACGATTATAATTCAGCATGCAAGTTATGTTAGAATGGGGGATATGTAAATGTAGAAGGCTGTTTTCTATAGGGTCGTTGTTTTAGCAACCATTTATAAAATAGCCAAGTAGAAAAAATTTAAAGGAGACGTTCATTTGGCTAGAAGATACTGGTACGTAATTCTCACTTATATTATTGTTCAATTTTCAGGCATACTCGGAGCCCCTTTGCTTTTAAACGTATTTCCGATCTCTGCTTTTGATGCTGTTGTTTATTGGACAATCTTTAGCTTTATTGCTGGTCTTGTTGTAATCCTGTTTATAATGAAACCAGATATGCAAATGCAAAGTGCCCGAAATGCTGCCACTACAGGTACCGTCATTCTTTGGTCTGTGCTTGGTATATTTATGGCTTTATTCGCTCAAGGTATTGCAGCTACAATTGAAATGGAAGTGCTAGGTATAGATCCAGGTTCAGCGAACACGCAACAGATTATGGATATTACCCGTGCCGCTCCATTATTTATGCTAATTCCAGCAATTATTGCACCAATACTGGAAGAATTAATTTTTCGTAAAATCATATTCGGTACTTTTTATAAACGAATGAATTTCTTTTTAGCCGGGCTGCTTTCCGCTCTTATCTTCGGATTCATTCATGGTGAACCGCAGCACATCTTAATTTATGCTTCGATGGGCTTTGTATTCGCATTTCTGTATGTAAAAACGAAGCGGATTCTAGTGCCAATTATCGTTCACGCTGGAATGAATACGATGGTTGTTCTTGCACAGTATTCACTGACTCCAGAGGAAATTCAACAACAACTGGACCAATTACAAACAATTTTCATTGGAGGATAATTAATGGGTAAGTCATTATTAATCAAAGCATTCATATACACACTGATGGGTACGACATTTATTTACATTGCAATTCAAAGTAAAGGCGATACGCTTTGGAATCCGGTTACGCTTATCTTTGCTGCAGTTGCAGCCATGGATTTCTGGGTAGTCTTTAAACTGCTGACACAATATTTTAAGTCTAAAAATAAAAAGGAGTAGAATGATAACATTCTGCTCCTTTTACTTATTCACTGTACATCTTTTAGCATATCGATCCAATCTTCTTTGTTATCTATCTTTTTATCCAATGTCGTATACCGTATAGCAAACAAGTCATTTTCTTTTATGAACACTCTCACAACCTCTTCCTGATCGAACAGTACCTCATCATCAGTTAAAGCGAATTCAATTACTCCTTCCTCTGATGTTTGTTCTAACGTGTTGAATTCTAAGCTATCTGTATGCACTTCGGTAAGATTGTTCTCCATTTCAGAAATGAAATTTTCTATGCCTATCTGATGATTTCCATCCTGGTAATAATGAATGGTTAATAATTCCGTTAAATTACTAAAGTCCTCATGCGATAGAAGATACTCTGCAATCGCTTCCCCATCTGCTTCCTGATAGTTTCCGAGCGTCCACCCACCATCATCAAATGGATTTTTCAGATTGGTAATGTAATCCGTATATTCCCCTTCCATCGTTACTTCTTCAGATAAGACATCTTCATCAAGTGTAATTACTTCTTCGACTTCTGTCTGATAGATTTTCCAATTTCCATTTTCATTTTTTAATACATGTATCCCTGAAGTTTTATTGTTTTGAAATTCGGGTCCTTCCATCTTTATCGTTGTCTGTATAAAAGAAACCCTTGCCTCTTCTTCCGTCCTTTCTTCTACAGAAAGACCGGAAAGCTCCATATCCAACTGATAATGGGATAATTGTTTCATTGTATCTACTCTTTGATTATATACAGGTGACTCACTATGTACCGTTTGCTTATATTCATTTTGGTTTCCATTTCTAAGTGCCTTTACATTATTCTCAATCACTGTAAATAATACCTCGTCTTCAGGGAGATTTTCCTGCAAATCTTCTTCCGTATCTTCCTCCATCTCTGCACGAACGGATTTATCAGACGATTCTTGTATACTTTCATCTTCTGAACATGCTGCAAGTACGAATGAAATAAAAATAAATAAAATAGTGGAAATCCCAAAGCGCCCCAATTTCTTCATAAAAAATTCTCCCATCTTTCATTAGATAATTAGATATACTCCAATTTGCAAAAAAATAAAGCCATCGAAATAATTACATTTCAATAGCATTATTATTATTTATCAAGTGAATAGTGTTTCAGAAAATATACGAGTGCCTGCAATTCGACAGCTAAATCAATATGATGTACGCGAATTGCTTTAGGGACGGTTATCCTCGCAGGTGTAAAATTAAGGATTCCAGTAATCCCCTTCTCTACCAGTTTATTGGCAATTGAATCCGCTTCAATAGCTGGTATGGTTAAGATTGCAACTTTAATATGATTTAATTTTTCATCGAGATCGTCGACATGATAAACGGGTATCCCACCAATATCGGTACCTACTTTTTCACGGTCAGCATCGAAAGCCATCGTAATGCGGATATTATTATTTTTCATAAAATTATAATTTAGGAATGCTGTACCAAGGTTACCTACACCAATTAAAGCCACTTCTGTAACTTCGTTTTGGTCCAAAGTACTTCTAAAAAAACCTAGTAAGTACTCGACATTGTAACCATAACCCTTTTTGCCTAGTGCACCGAAATAGGAGAAGTCTCTTCTGATTGTAGCAGAATCAACTTTTACTGCTTCACTTAATTCTTTGGATGAAACTCTTTTTTTACCTTGCTGATTTAAGTTATTCAGAAAACGATAGTATAGTGGCAAGCGCTTTGCAGTAGCTTGTGGAATTTTATTTTGATCCATTAAACTTTCCTCTTTTCGATCCTATAGTAAATGATATAAACGTATCCTATTCTATTTTAACAGAAATCCAGAAAGAAATCGTGATATTTTTCACAACCTGAGTTGCTTACTTAATTAACTATAAGATACACTATGAAGGATGGGGTGAATATTTATGATATTAATGCAATTAAACGACCTTTCAAAATCCTTCGGTGCAGAAGAAATTTTATCAAATATTAAACTAGAAATAAAAGATAAAGATCGTGTCGCCATTGTAGGTAGAAACGGTGCCGGGAAATCGACATTGTTAAAGATTATGGCTGGTGAATTATCCTATGATGAAGGAGATTTCTTTAAACCGAAAGACCTTACATTCGGCTATCTCTCCCAGCATATGACACTGGAGTCAGGTAAAACCATTTGGGATGAAATGATTGAGGTATTCTCGCATCTAAGGCGTCAGGAAAGCCAGCTTCGTTTGTTGGAAAAGGAAATGGAAAATGCTTCTAATTTAGCAGGGGAAGAATATGAAAAGTTACTTCAAGATTATGATAAACTTCAGCTCGCCTATCAGACTGGTGGAGGGTACACCTATGAATCAGACATAAAAACTGTTCTGACAGGGTTGAATTTCTTTGATTATGATTACAATACACCTATCATGGAGCTAAGCGGTGGTCAAAAGACACGCCTGGCATTGGGGAAACTCTTACTGCAAAAACCGCAACTGTTGATTTTGGATGAACCAACTAACCACCTGGATATCGATACGCTTTCCTGGTTGGAAAATTATTTAGTAAACTATCCTGGTGCCATTGTCATCGTTTCGCATGATCGCTATTTTCTAGACAAGACGGTTTCCATTGTTTATGAAATTGCACGGCACAAAACGAGTAAATATTATGGAAGCTATAGTAAGTATTTGGAGCAAAAGGCTTTAAATTACGAACAGGAATTAAAGGAATTTGAAAAGCAGCAAACAGAAATTAAGAAATTGGAGGACTTCGTACAACGAAATATTGTCCGAGCTTCTACTACAAAAAGAGCGCAAAGCCGGAGAAAGCAGCTCGAAAAAATGGATCGACTTGACCGTCCGCCTGGAGATGAATCTTCAGCATCATTTTCCTTTCAGATTGAAAAAAGAAGCGGAAATGACGTTTTAAAAATAGATCAACTGCGTTTAAGTTATGAAGATGAACAGGAACCTATTTTCTCCGATATTAAATTACATGTAAATCGTGGCGAGCGCATCGCACTCGTAGGGCCAAATGGAGTTGGTAAGACAACTTTATTAAAAGCTATATTAGGTAACCTAAAGTCTGATCGTGGGTCAATCCAACTCGGCACCAACGTCCAAATTGGTTATTATGATCAGGAACAGGCAGAGCTTGACAAATCAAAAAGCCTTCTACAGGAATTATGGGATGATTATCCTACAATCAATGAAAAAGATATTCGAACCATTCTCGGGAATTTTCTATTTTCTGGTGAAGATGTCCTTAAACCAGTTCACACATTAAGTGGTGGGGAAAAGGCCCGACTTGCTCTCGCAAAATTGAAAATGCAAAAGGCAAATCTGCTTATATTGGATGAACCAACAAACCATTTGGATATTGACAGCAAAGAGGTTCTTGAAGCTGCTCTTAATGATTTTCCCGGAACCATTATATTCGTCTCGCATGATCGCTATTTCATCAATAAAATTGCCGATCAGGTTGCTGAAATGCAACGAAACGGCATTTCAATGTATCTTGGAGACTATGACTACTACTTGGAAAAAAAGGAAGAAGAAGCAGAATTAAAACAACTTCAGCAGGAAAAGGAAATTGGTCCAGCTGTCGAAAATAAAAAGCTGAGTTTTAAAGAAGGAAAGCAACAGCAAAGTGAAAAGCGGAAAACAGAGCGTCGGATTGCTGAGCTTGAGGAAATGATTGAACGTTTGGAATTGGAAATTTCCGAAATGGAAGAGGAAATGACAAAACCTGAAGTATATCAGGACCATGAAAAATCATTGGAACTTACCCACAAAGTAAGCAGCACAAAACAAGAAGCTGAGCAATTAATGGAAGAATGGACTTCTCTTCAAGAGAACCTCTAAAACGATGAAACAGTTAAAAATAGAAAAACAGCAGTATCTTAAAGGATACTGCTGTTTTTCTATTTAAATAAATAATCGTTTTGAATGGTGTTCTCTACTGCCACCCGATACACGATACCTAACCCGATCATTGTGGATAAGACGGAACTCCCTCCATAGCTGATTAATAATAATGGAATCCCGGTAATCGGCATAACCCCTAAGGTCATTCCAATATTTTGAAAAACATGGATTAATAGAAGACTCAAAAAACCAAAACAAAAATACGTACCAAATGACGAATGCTTAAATATGCTCAGTCCTAATGTGACAAGCTTATACAAAAGCATAAAGTACAAAAATATAACAATGGCACTTCCAATAAAGCCGAAGCTCTCCCCAATTACAGAAAATATAAAATCCGTATGTGCCTCCGGATAATTAACTTCAAGACTTCCCATTCCTTTGCCAAATAACTGCCCAGAACCCAGTGCCATATATGCACGGTCAAAATGGTATGTTGCGTCACTGGACTGTTGCGTTGGATCAAACCAAGTCAGAATACGATTAACCTGGTATTGACGAATTCCGAGAACTTCTTGTGCCAGTACTGGAAATTTTATAACAAAACCAATAACTGCAGCAGACACCGTAGAAATGACAACGATTAAGCTCATAATTATTTTCCAGTTAATGCCGGATAATATAATCATCATACCTGCAATGAACAGATATACCATTGCTGTTCCAAAATCGGGTTGCAGCAGAATCAAGGATACAGGTATAGCAGTAAGAATAAGTATTTTAACTAATAAATAGGCATCACTTTTAAGGTTGCTTACTTCAAACTTTGATTTATGCTTACTGATCACAGCAGCCATAAATAAAATGGTCGTTATTTTAGTAAACTCTGCTGGTTGCAAAGACAATCCCGGCAAAGTAAACCAGCTTTTTGCCCCATTGATGGTCCTTGCTATTGATTCAGGACTTATCAACAATACGATAAGTACTAAAATGCTCGTTCCATATATATACACACTTGCTTTATAGAGTTGTTCCAAATCAAGAAATTGGATAGCTGCTACGATACAAGCTCCAGCAGTGAACCATAAAATCTGTTTTAGAACAAAGTTTTCACCTTCATACTGTTCCAGCTGCTGCGCATTAAAAATGGCAAGCAAACTAACACAGACGAACAAAGTAAATAAAAATATTAAATCCGTTTGCATATAATACGATTGTTTTTTATTCATTACAGCATCACCCAAATTTCTTTCCTGTTCATTCCATTGCTTCTTTATAGATACATCGTGGATAAACCAGAGATATCCACAGCTTTTTCATCAATTAATTAGCTATACTTAAGGTTATTAACAAACTTATGCACATTATCCACAGGGTTACATCATTTTATCAACAACTTTTACCCACAATGAAAATCTATATTTTACAGTTATCCTATTAAATTATCCACAACCCTGTGTATAACCTGTTATTACTTTAATAGTAACGATGCATTTGCATTCAGATCTAGCCCTGAACGTCTTCCTTGGTCATAGGCAATTGTTCCAGCAGCAGCGATCATGGCAGCATTATCTGTACAGAGCTTGAAATCTGGAATTAGTAAGGGTATTTCTGTTTTACTAAAAGCGAAATTCAATTCTTTTCTTAAGCCCTTATTTGCTGCCACTCCACCAGCTACGATTACCTGTTTCACATTATACTCTTTCGCAGCTTTTACTGTTTTGGCAGTTAAGACTTCTACAACACTAGCCTGAAAGCTGGCAGCGATATCTTCATTTTTCAGCGTCTCTCCACGTTGCTTCGCATTGTGAATTTTATTAATCACAGCTGATTTTAATCCACTGAAACTAAAGTCATAACTGTCGTTTTCAAGCCAAGCTCTTGGGAACTCAATTGTTTCTTTCCCAATTGCAGCCAATCGGTCAATATGTGGGCCGCCCGGATAGGGTAGATGAAGCATTCTGGCTACTTTATCATAAGCTTCTCCAGCTGCATCATCACGCGTTTCTCCAATTAGCTCATATGATCCATGTTCTTTCATTAAAACCAACTCCGTATGCCCACCTGACACAATAAGAGCCAACAACGGAAACTGAAATTCCTTTTCCAATCGATTGGCATAAATATGGCCAGCAATATGATGCACGCCCACTAAAGGCTTCTGTTTGGCAAATGCAAGTGCTTTGGCTGCATTTACGCCTACAAGTAATGCTCCAACAAGACCAGGTCCTTCTGTCACTGCAATCGCGTCAATTTCATCCCATGTCACCTGTGCGTCCTGAAAAGCTTCTTCAAGTATAAGCGTAATTTGCTCCACATGATGTCTGGATGCAATTTCAGGCACTACCCCACCAAAACGTTTATGACTTTCAATTTGGGAAGCTACAACATTTGTGATAATCTCTGTTCCATTTTTTACAATGGCTACAGCAGTTTCATCACAGCTCGTTTCTATTCCTAATATTAATCTATTTGTTTTCATATTAAATTCACCCACATAACGATAGCATCTTCCCCATTATCTGTATAGTAATTTTTGCGAATTCCACCAGCTACAAGACCAAACTTTTTATACAACCCCTTAGCAGGACTATTGGACTCCCGAACTTCCAGAGAAAGCCGTTTTACTCCCATTTTTACTGCGTACTGTACGGTATAGCCAAAAAGCTTTTCACCAAGTTTATTCCCACGGTAATCTGGCAGGATAGCTACATTCGTAATTTGGGCATCATCAATTACAATCCAAATTCCTATATAGCCAACAATCTTATCATCTAGCTCCATAACAAAATAATGCGCATGCTTATTATCAATCAATTCCTGATAGAAAATATCTGTTGTCCACGGGGTTGCAAATGAGACACGTTCCACATCCAATACGTGATTTACATCGAAAAGTTCCATCTTCCTTATCGTAACGTTAGCCATGATTTTTATTTTCCTTTTGTTGTCTCAACCAATTTGATTCTGCTTCAGCCAGACGCAAGTAGTTAGGTGTTAAAGTATGTGTAGAATCCGCTTCTTTGATTATACCAGCCAATCCTAAATGACCTGCTTGAGGTATATGGTACGGACCTTCAGGTATAACGGCAAGTTCTCCGAGGGATTGCTGAATTCCTTCTTTATAAACAGAAATGTCAGGACTTAAAAAAAGAACACTTTTCTCCTTTATTTCAAGCTCTTTCAACACATCATCCATTAATAGATTCTTTTCTTCCAGGACTTTCACAAGTTTATGATCAATCCACTGATATAAACCTGTAAATACAAGCCCTCTTCGTGCATCAAAGAAAGGACAGATATAATCACTAAAGAACCGTCCCTGATAAGCGAGTACTTCCAGGCTCGATACACCTACGACCGGGATATTTAATGCCCAGGCCATTGTTTTAGCTGTTGAGATGCCAATTCTTACTCCTGTATAAGACCCAGGCCCTTTTGCAACCACGATTCTATCCAGTTGCTCAGGTTTTAGAGCAACCTCATTCATCAAATTTTCTATTGCAGGCATTAATCTCACCGAATGATTTTTTGTGAGATTTGTCATTACTTCTCCAACGATCTGGTCATCTTTCAGTATGGACACACCAAGTACCTGATTCGAAGTATCTATTGCAAGTATATTCATTCAAATTGCTCCTAACTCATCAATTCATTTACAACCCATTTAAAGTGAGTACCTGTTGGTGTAAATTCCAGTTCTCTCTTATGTTCATCAATATAGCTGATTTTAATATTTAATCGTTCATCGGGTAAGAACTCCTCAATAAACTGTGCCCACTCTACAACACTAATCCCATTTCCATGAAAATACTCATCAAAACCAATATCTTCTTCAGAATTCTCAAGCCTGTAAACATCCATATGATATAAAGGAAGCTCTCCCTCATATTCTTTTATGATCGTAAAAGTAGGACTGCTTATATTTCGTTTCACACCGAGTCCTCTTGCCAGACCTTTTGTAAATGTTGTTTTACCAGAACCTAATTCACCCTCAAGTGTAATTACGTCACCAGGCTTAAGCAACAAGGCAAGTTCTCCTGCTAGTGAAGTTGTTTCCCGCTCTGTATTTGTTTTTATTTTCGTCATTTAATCCACCTACTTTAAGTGTACGTATCCTTTTTTCTCTAAAATGATATCCTTGTTATGATTTTGTTTTAAAAATACACGACCAACAGGATCTGCTGCAGAAACATAACCAATTTTAGAAACCATTGTATTCGTCAGTTCAGCAATTCGCTTTACTTCATTCCATTCTTCTTTTGATACTGTGCCCATCAATTCAAAATCTTCTCCACCGTATAATTTCCATTTATACTGCAAATCCGCTGGAAATTGATTAAAATTAGTACTGGTAGGAAGTAATTCATCTACTAATGTTATTGTAACACTCGAAGCTTCAGCAATTTCATTGGCTTCACTTGCAATTCCATCACTGATATCATTTAATGCTAATCTGGATATGTTATTTAATTTGCTTGAGAAGTCAACGCGAGGCGATGGCATGCGATGTTTATTTACAAAATAAGCAGGTTCGATGTAATTATCGGGATTTGTCAATACATGAAATCCTGCCTGAGAATCACCTAATGTCCCAGTAACAAAAACGACATCACCTTGAATAGAATCGCTTCTAAAACGTGATTTATCCTTCATTGTATACCCAAGCACTGTGATGGAAATAGATAGTTCTTTACCTGAAACTGTATCTCCACCGATTAAATCCATTTTATATTGCTCTGCTAACTGTTTCATCCCATCAAAGATTTGAACAAGTTCATTCTGTTCCCAACCTTTAGGAATTACAATGGAGACAAGATAAAAAGCTGGTACAGCTCCCATCGCAGCCAAATCGCTAATATTAGCTGCAAGTGCTCGATATCCAACATGAAAGGAATTCATTGTTTCCTTAGAAAAATGAACATTTTCAACAAACGTATCTACTGCTGTAACAATGTCCATTGAGCTTCTGAAAACCGCTGCATCATCACCTATGCCTTTGATTAACGATGATTGACTATACGTTTTCTGTTTTATTGAGTCTATAAATGAAAATTCGTCCATAATAATCACCATACTTTTTATTAACTACAACTATGATAGCAAAAACATAAAGAAAAAGGAAAAATAATAATGGAATCGTAGGAAATTAGAGGGGTTTTTATATGTATCAAAAGAGGGATAACTATATTTCAAAAAATATGTATGGTAAAGGAGCTTAAAAACTAAAAAACACACGTTTCGTTTAACGAAATCATGTGTACAATCATCTATTATAGTATAAAAATGGCGGTCCGGACGGGACTCGAACCCGCGACCTCCTGCGTGACAGGCAGGCATTCTAACCAACTGAACTACCGGACCAAATTTATAAATGCGATCAACATCCAGTACTTCACTTTTAATCTGGATAGAATCTTTTTTGTGATTCTCAATTACTTCATGTAGATAATTAAAATAAATTGGTTGCACTCTTCAAGTACTACTGATTTTCAATTAACAAATAAATCTATTCAACGTAGTTAACCTGAAATAAATTGGTTGCGGGGGCAGGATTTGAACCTACGACCTTTGGGTTATGAGCCCAACGAGCTACCGGACTGCTCCACCCCGCGATGTAAGGGATATATAATAAAACATACTGCCTGGCGGCGTCCTACTCTTGCAGGGGCAAAGCCCCAACTACCATCGGCGCTGAAGAGCTTAACTTCTGTGTTCGAGATGGGAACAGGTGTGACCTCTTCGCTATTGCTACCAGACATTCCTTAAAAATAAGGACAAGTTTTATTATATGCATTTTCATCTAAAAATGCAAGGTATTTTTTTAATTTATACCTTAAAAACTAAATAAGAGTGAATCAAGACATCAAAAAGAATTTAGTTAAGTCCTCGATC
>NZ_JBHSAO010000016.1:0-108444 GCF_042650085.1 Oceanobacillus longus
AAATATGGGCTGGCAAAGTTCTAACCTTTTCATTGCAATCTTGTAACCTTTTAGGTTGCAAAACACATGGGTATTATATTTTTTCAGGTGGTGCTAACTTTTATAGCATAATGATATTAGCAGTCGGTTTAAGTGGTATTATATTTGACATTTTTCATAAAAAGTTGAATACAGAATGAATCTTATTGTTTCTTATTCAACTCCCTCAGATAGATTCAATTTACTCTTAAATACTCGCTAACGGGTGCGTTTCATTTAGAAGGAGATCGCACTCTATTTATTGAAGTTTAGGGCAGGAAAGTTCAAAAACAATCGATTCATAAGAATATGTATAGGGGGAGGACAAAATGGACGCTTTAATGTTAGAAGGATGGACGCCGATATTACTCATTGGAATTGCTATTGCAATTATCATCTTTTTTGTATCTCGTAAAATTTCCAGAAAAGCGTTAATTTTAATTTCCATCGTATTGAGTTTAGTTTGTGTCGGTATCGTTATTTACAGCTTAGTAGTTGTTCGTGGTTGGGAAGGTATCGGACTGTTATTTGTTACGTTCAGTGGTTTCGTTGGTATATGGATAGGTACTATAAGTGGGTTTATTTTTAAAGGTAAATAGTAAATGTAATTTCTTCAACAAACTGGTGCAAGAGTTTAACGGGCGATCATCAAATTGATCGTCTTATCTTTTTGTAAACACTTTTGAATATTATGTTAATATTAAAATAATGATCCTTACGCTAACGGAAATAAAGGAATAGTTAGGAAAATAAATAAATACAAATAACGAGGTGTAATTTATGCTAAATAATAAAATTACAGAACTTCTGCATATTCAGTACCCGATTATACAAGCACCTATGGCGGGCGGAGTAACTACTACAAAATTAGTAGCTGAGGTTTCAAATTCTGGAGGTTTAGGATCGATTGGGGCAGGCTATATGACCCCTATTCAAATGCGTGAACAAATTAGGGAAATAAAACAGTTAACATCAAATTTTTTTGGTATAAACCTATTTGTTCCCAAAGAATTTGATGTTACTCAAGACCGAATTAAATCAGCTAACCAGATATTACAACCTATTCGTGAGCAATTGGGTTTACACTATAAAGATAACTTAGAAATCCCGGAATTTAATAATGTATTAGAAACATTTAATGAACAAATTAAGACTCTAATTGAAGAAAAAGTTCCCGTTTGCTCTTTTACATTTGGTATTCCTTCAAGCGAAGTTATGAGTGAGTTAAAACAACATAACATTATTCTAATGGGAACAGCTACTACTGTCAGAGAAGCAATTGAAAATGAAAAAGCAGGAATGGATATTGTGGTTGTTCAAGGTAGTGAGGCTGGTGGGCATCGAGGCAGCTTTATCAGTGATGATCAGGAGAGTTTAATTGGGTTAATGTCACTAATCCCGCAAGTTGTTGACAATGTAAGTATTCCTGTTGTTGCCGCTGGAGGAATAATGGATGGGAGAGGTTTAATGGCTTCTATTTGCTTAGGAGCAAAGGGTGTACAAATGGGTACAGCTTTTTTAACTTGTACTGAAAGTGGGGCTAATGAGATTCATAAAGAAGAAATTCTTCATGCCCACGAAGACCAAACTGTTTTAACACGTTCATTTTCAGGAAAGTGGGCAAGAGGAATTAATAATAAATTCATTTCAGAAACGCAACAAAGTGAATCAACCTTGCCCGATTTTCCTGTTCAAAACACATTAACTAAAGGAATTAGAAAAACCTCTTCTTCACAAGAAAATCGAGATTTTATGTCTCTTTGGTCTGGACAAAGTCCAAGGTTAGCTGAAAAACAAACTGTTAACTTGTTAATTAAAAAGATTATTACAGAAGCAAAAAATATTAATAAAAGTAATTAACGTTTTACTAAAAAAGGGAGGAATCTTAATGGAGACGGAAATAAGATTCAGAATTGCTACTGAAAAAGATTTAGATAGCATTGTTGCAATGCTTGCAGACGATGTTTTAGGAAGTAAGCGTGAACGTTATGAGCAACCACTTCCTAATAGTTATATAAAAGCATTTAAAGCTATTACATCCGACCCTAATAACGAGTTAGTAGTGGCTTGTGACGGCAATGAAGTGATTGGGGTACAACAAATTACTTTTACACCTTATATAACACATCAAGGTGGATGGAGAGCTACTATCGAAGGAGTAAGAACATCAGCTTCTGTAAGAGGTAAGGGTGTAGGTTCTGAACTTATAAAATGGGCGATTCAATGTGCAGAAGAACGAGGTTGTCATTTAGTACAACTGACAACTGATAAAACAAGACCAGATGCATTAAGGTTTTATGAACGGTTAGGTTTTAAAGCAACACATGAAGGCTTAAAGCTGAAACTTTAATTATCTTTTATTAAACTATCTGGTGCGATTGTTGTGCGAAATGTTCCTAGTTTAAATGGAGGATGGCTACATCTCTCTAGTAAAGGCTAGGCAATTCCTTATGGAATTGAAGGATTATATCGATGAATCAAATGAGGAGGTAACGCTCGGAAGGGTTCTCTCTTAGTCGATTAGCACTTGAGTTAGTAAGAATGACAGTGTTATAAGCTCGGTGAAAAGGCGTAAGAATTTACCGTAACAGTGTAGTCTAGCTGTCGAAAGCCTACCCGATGGGGTGGTGTAAATCATGATGCTTGAGTTGAATGAATACGGTGAGTATGCGAATAAACCTACAAGAAAAAGGTTAAGCTGACAAACTTCTGAATGTACGGGTCTAAACGCACAATACATAGAAATGTGTACATCACCAAATTGTGAGGTTAGATGTGGATGAGTAAGACTAACTAATATGAAAATCCATGATACGTTATAGGCGTATGAATGCTAACAGGCTTAAAGGAAGCACCTAACTTCATTCTATAATAGATATAATTCAACGTTGTAAGCTGATAACGTGGAGGGCTTACTCCCAATGAATCGGTGGCAAGGAAAGCAATAATGACAATAGTTATTGTATAACTTCTCTTTATATCAGTAAAAGTGGTGGCATAGTACCGATGAGATGTTTAATCCACATGGAGGGATAGCCACTAGACTAATGAAGAATCATTCAACCATGTAAGGCAGATCTTTATCGGTTAATAAGGTTCTCGTGAGACTAAAAGAGGTTTAACTCCGAAAGGAGTGGCCGACTTATTGAAACGGAAGAAACTGAGGCATAATGAGTATTATAATCTACAAGAGTGCTTTGACAACCTATACGCTCGAAGTGTCAATGGTGAAAAGTTTTATGGATTAATAGAATTGATGAGTTCTAATGAAAATATACGTCTTGCCTATCGAAATATTAAAAGAAACACTGGAAGCAAAACGAAAGGAACAGATAAATTAACAATTAAAGATATTAGTCATGTATCAGTGGAAGATGTAATAGTTAAGGTTCAGAGAATGTTTGATGATTATGAACCACAGAAAGTTAGACGTGTTCTGATTCCTAAAACGAATGGTAAGGTTCGACCTCTAGGAATTCCAACTATTTGGGACAGGATTTTCCAACAGTGCATTCTGCAAGTATTAGAACCTATTTGTGAAGCGAAGTTTCACAAGCATAGTTATGGATTCAGACCCAATCGAAATACACATCACGCAAAAGCTAGGTTTGAATTCCTTATAAACCTGTCTGGGCTTCATCACTGCATTGATGTTGATATAAAAGGTTTCTTTGATAATGTAAATCATAGTAAACTTTTAAAGCAGATTTGGTCATTAGGAATAAAAGATAAATCACTTCTATCTATTATTTCTAAACTCTTAAAAGCAGAGATTGACGGTGAAGGTATTCCAACTAAGGGAACACCACAAGGTGGTATCTTATCCCCACTGCTTTCAAACATTGTGTTAAATGAACTTGATTGGTGGATTAGTAATCAGTGGGAATCATTCGATACTGATTTTAACTACAAAACTAAAGGAATTAAACACCAAGCACTTAAGAAATCGGGACTGAAAGAATGCTTTATAGTCCGCTATGCGGACGACTTCAAAGTATTATGCCGTACACGTTCACACGCAATAAGAATGAACTACGCCATTAAAGACTTCTTGATGACTAGATTACATCTAGAAACAAGTAAAGAAAAGTCTAAAGTAATTAATCTCAAGAAAAATTCTTCCGAATTTCTCGGTTTTTCTATTAAAGCAGTGAGAAAAGGAAAGACCAAGTATGGCTATGTAGCCAAGTCAAATATGTCTAGGAAAACAAAAATAAATGCTTCCAACAAAATAAAAGAAGCAATTAAAACTGTGCAGAAACATCCTGGTAATCAGACCGTTTGGAATTTCAATACGATCGTTATGGGGATACAAAATTACTATTCAGCAGCCACTAAAATCACAATAAATCTTAATGAGTTAAACTCTTATCTGCGAAAAACAATGTACAATCGACTAAAGAATCTTAGAACAGATGCGAATCTTCATGACATGACCAAGACTTTACAAAAAAGGTATAAAGGATACAAATGTAAATTGTATAAAATACAAAACATGGTGTTCGTACCTATTCATGCCCAACGGCATAAAACGAATTTAGGCTTTTCCCAAGGTACGTGCAATTACACTCCCGAAGGGAGAGACAAGATTCACAAAGGGTTAAAAGCCATAAGTAAAGACGTTCTATCTTCTGTCATGAAGAATTTTATTCCTAATCGGACAATTGAATATAATGACAATCGAATAAGTAAATTTATCGCACAGTATGGGAAGTGTGCCATTTCTAGAATAGAACTAGGTCTAAATGATTGGCACTGCCATCATAAAAATCCTTATCATCTTTCAAAAGATGATTCATTTTCAAATCTAGTAATACTCCATGAACCAGTCCATAGGCTGGTTCATATGAAAGATGGTATTAAGATAAATGCCTTAATAAAAGTATTAAATCTTTCTAAAAAGCAAATAGAAAAACTTAATCAACTTCGATTACAATGTCATAACCAAGCAATCTGATATCGGAAGAAATAACATCAATCTAGAATATACATAGAATTGAATGAATTGGATTAGTTGGAACGCCGTATGCGGTGAAAGTCGCACGTACGGTGTGAACAGGGGGAAAAGGAAGCGATAACTTCAAACCCTTACCTATCTGTATAAAGAAGCAAGAGAATAATTGATTAGAAAACAGCTTGGTTCTCCAAGCTGTTTTTGATGGTCATTGGGTATATAGGTTATTCTTTAAATATCCGTAATGGTTGATAAATTAACATACGAATTAGATGAATGGAATACGTTAAAACTCATAACTCTCCGAGTTATAACAGTTTGTGATATACGGCATTTTCGGATTGTTTACAAGCTTCTTACAGTAATCTTCTTGTACGCTAAATCGTTCCCCTGTATCCATATTTTCTGCTATATGTCTACCACTTTCATCTCTTGTACTATCCCAACGATAGTATATAAGTTCACCGTTAAATTGGAATTCAGTAATTATTGGGTCTCCAAACTGTGAAAATTGGGTAAATCGAATAAAGTCAGGATTACCATTCTTGACGCTCTCCTTAAATTGATTGATTTTTTCACGT
Organism: Oceanobacillus longus; assembly: GCF_042650085.1. Classification (NCBI taxonomy): domain Bacteria; kingdom Bacillati; phylum Bacillota; class Bacilli; order Caryophanales; family Bacillaceae; genus Oceanobacillus; species Oceanobacillus longus. Next base: position 5,554 of record NZ_JBHSAO010000016.1, read on the forward strand.
TGCTTTGGAGTGATGTTAGTTGGAGTAATATCACCATTCTCCATTGCTTCTTCTGGTGTGTAGTCTTTAGGAACTTTATTCGTTTGTTTTTCTCCAAAATTTTTAATTTGCTGTTCAAATGTAAAATTGCTTTCTCCATTATCTTTATTATCTTGAGCCAACGACGTTCCATTAAAATTAACGATTAGGAATAGAGCTAAGCCACTAATTAAAGTTACTAAGACAACTCTTTTACTAAAATCTAACAATTTGCCCACTCTCCTCAGCAATGCTGTTACTGATACTTTATGAAAACGTATAAGACCTTATTCATCAAACTGGTGCAATAGTTCAACAAGATTGTTTGTTTTTATTATTAAAAGATTCTTTGAATTTATAATCCATCAATTATTGTGAATTTTCAGTGCGGGTGCTATACTCAAAAAGGTAAAAGGGGGGGAAGCGAAATGATTCTTTATCAAGTGTGAAGAGGTTAATTGAATGTGTTTTATAAGCTGTATTTACAATTTTTGTAAAAAACACATTCAGGAGGAATTAAATAATGGATAAACAAATAAGTTGGAATAGTTTGGCTAAAAAACAACAGGAACTTCAATTTTCTGGGAGCATTCACATACGTAAGAGTGGAGAGAAAATATTATCCGATAGCTTTGGCTATGCAATCCATTCGGAAAAAATCGCAAATCAGCCACATACTCGCTTTTCGATTGCATCTGGCAGCAAGATATTTACATCTGTTGCGATTTGTAAGTTGGTGGAAGAAGGAAAAATCACATTTGACACGAAAATCATCAACTGCTTGGATATTGATTTTCCATATTTTGATGAAGGAATCACCATTCATCATTTACTAACGCATACATCTGGTGTTCCAGATTATTTCGACGAAGATGAAATGGATGATTATGAAGAGCTTTGGGAAACCCTGCCATCGTATCGGGTTCGCTGTGCGAAGGACTTTTTGCCAATGTTTCAGTATGAAAAAATGCAGGCCGAAACTGGGAATACTTTTAAATACAATAATACGGGTTATATTATTTTAGGCCTTGTTATTGAGCATAACAGTGGCATGAATTTCGTTGACTATATTGAAAAAAAAATATTTCATACAGCTGGCATGACTGACTCAGGGTATTTTTCAATGGATCAATTACCTGAAAGCGTTTCAATCGGGTATATGGAGCAACCAGATGGTACGTGGAAATCAAATATTTTCTCTTTGCCAGCAAAAGGTGGACCTGATGGCGGTGCCTATGTTACTGCAACTGATATGGGGATATTTTGGGAAGCGTTAACGAGTGGGAGACTATTGTCAGAAGAAATGACTAGCATTTTATTGACTCCTCAAGAAAATGTTGTAGAAGACATTTTTTATGGTTATGGTGGGTATATGGAATCAAACGAACAGGGTGTCGTGAAATATAATCAGATGGGATATGATCCAGGCGTGAATTATCGTTCTGTACATTATCCAAATCAAAATCTCACCATCGTTGTTTGCTCAAATAAGTCAGAGGGTGCCTATGAAATGCTTAAGGAAGTAGAAAGGTTAATTATAAATAAGTAAAGTGTAAATAAGGGCTAATCTTGCTATTAGCCCTTATTTTAAAATGGGGTTATAAATGATGATTCCAGTTAGTGAAGTTTTCCAGTTTTTCAAGGTAGTGAACTTGGTTTTACCCTTGTCCACAGTAGAACCGAAAAATGTTATTAAAGTAACGGGTGCAAGTCTTGGATAAGACAATTGAAATTTAATTTTCTTTTCTTTTTCTAATAATGTTAGGAATATTATATTAATGGTAAATAAAAGGCTTTTGATCTATCTGGCAGGTTAGTTGAAGAAGGTAAATATCATAAAGGAAAATAGGGGGGATTTTATGGAATCTACAAAATCAAATAGTCGGTTTATAAAAATTCAACAAAAGGCAGTTAACCTGGTGCAAGAGGAGAATTTTACAGAAGCGGCTTTGCTTTTAGAAAAAGCTAAAGAACAATTCCCAGGTAAGCTAGATCGACTAGGGCATTGGAAAGCTGGTATTTATATGTTGCAAGGAAACAACGATCAAGCAATATCAGAAATATCCGAAGTATTAGATCAAGGACTTTGGTGGAATCCAGAACTGCTAACGAATGACACTGAGTTACAACCACTCAAAGAAAAGGAAGAATTTCAAAAGGTTTTAAAACTGTGCAAAGAGAAATATGAAGCAGAAAAGAAGAATGCCAAAGCTTCATTGCAAGTGGTGGGTAACCCCCAAGCTAACACTTCTATTTTCGCATTACACTGGAAAGGTTCAAACGCCAAAGATTTCACTGAACAGTGGAGTGAGTCAGGCATTTTATCAAAATATTTATTGGGATTTCCCCAATCTTCTCAGTTGTTTAGTTATGAGTGCTTTTCCTGGGATAATCAAGGTGTTGCAGAAAAAGATGTTACTGATACTTTCAATCAATTTGAAAGAAAATACGACCTCGCAACAAAAGAAAATATAATAGCAGGAGCATCACAGGGTGGTAAGACAGCAATTGAGCTAAGCTTAAAGAACAATTTAGAAAGAATTAATGGGTTTATAGCAATAGTACCATCATTTGAAAATACAGAAGAAATAGAAGAAATTCTGCAATTAAATTGTGAAATAAATGTAAGAGGTTGTGTTATCACAGGAGATAAAGATCCTTTTTATAATATGACTCTAAAAACAGTGGCTATTTTAAGAGACAATGGGGTTCCTTGTAAGTTAATTGTTAAAAAAGGTATGGGACATAGTTTGCCTGATGACTTAACTAATCAACTTATAGAAGCAGTAGAATATATATCAGAAAAGCAGTAAAGCCATATTTTTACTTTAAAAAGGGAATTGGATTATGGATTTTATGTAGGTACTTTCGATGATACTAGGTATGGTTGTTACCTAAGGTATGCCAATCGCAATAATCATTTCGATTGTTTTTTTACTTACGAAGCTTAGACGTATAGAAAGAAAGATAATTAGACGTTCTTCAATTAACGGGTGCTTATCTACAAAAAGAATATCTGTAAGGTGATTTGTAAATAAAGGAGAGGTTTTATGATATTAGAAGCTGCTATGCTTCAAGTTAAATCGGGGAAGGAAAAGGAATATGAAGAGGCGTTTGGTAATGCATCAAAAATAATTTCTTCAATGAAAGGATACATATCTCACGAATTACAACGGTGTAACGAAGTTAAAGGGAAATATCTACTGCTGGTAAGATGGGAAACATTAGAAGACCATACAGTTGGATTTAGACAATCCAACGAGTATCAAGAATGGAAAAAGCAATTACATCATTTCTATGATCCATTTCCAATAGTTGAACATTTTGAGAAGGTTAAACTTTAATAGGTGATCTTAAACAAACTGGTGCGTTTCTGGAACATGCAGAAACGCTTATTTTTTACTATTGAGGCGAGTTTGTGTTATAGGAATTGAAACTCTTCAAATGTTTTAAACGTATTTCATATATATAATTTTAATTGGGAGGATTAAATTTGAAAGTCATATTTTACTTATTTGTGTTTGCAGTAGTTGTTTTTGTAAATATTGGTGGGTTTTTACCGTTTCTAAAGGTTGATGAAGAAGATATCGGGAGAAATATAAAGCATCTAAAAAGACAACAATGGTTCCAAAATTACCTTAATGACGAAAAATATAGGGGACTAATCATTCACAATAGAGATGTCCGTCAAGTAATTGGGAATTTCAAAAGTAGTAAACTTGATAGAGAGTCTTATCAGGAAAGGTGTCAAGAAAAATTACACAAAATATTATTTAATAAATTAAATAATATCGCCTAAAAAATCAATTTTGTGAAATAAGAATCTTCAACTCTATGGTGCAAGAATTAAAAAAGGCAATCATCGCAATGAAACGATTGTCTTTTTTGTTTTTGTAATAATAGTGCTGCATTGAAGGTGGAGCTATTCCAAAGATAGTATAGAGTTATACTATCTTTATTCAGTAAATGTCATATTTGGAGGATAAATAATGAAAAATTTTTTGTTACTAAACGTCCTTATATTAGTAGTTTTATTGGGAGCTTGTAGCGACAATAAGACCGATCAACAACAATCTGGTCGTGAATCTAGGGATAATAATATAGAACAGAATAGTTATGGTGGTTTTGAGCATGTAGGGAAAGCAGAAAACTTAGGTACCTACAAGTCGGGCCCGATATCGGTTACTATAAAGGCTGCAAATCTAAATACCGGTACATTAACGGATGATTTCTATATTGATCTACTTGGCAAAGAAAAAGTGGATTATATGAATATCGCAATCGATATTTCTACAGAAAGTGAAAAGATTCAATTTAATCCGGGGCATTTAAAAGTAGTTACAGATGCTGGAGAGACAATTGAGTCACCACATGATTATCTAAGTGATAAAGTTGAGATGCAATATTTAAAATCCTATAATACACAACGTATTCTCGTATATGTATTTGAAGATACGAAAGCAGAGAGTGTAGAAAGTGTAAATTTCATTGTGGAAGCACCAAAAAACGAAAATGGTGAGTCATTAGGTGAATATATTGAAGTCCCAATTAATTTCTCTAAAGGTGGCGAGTAATACATGGATTTTTTATTTTGGGTTTTTTTAATAGCTGTTTTGTTTATTGGTGTGGGGTCGTCTATTAGATTTACTAAAAAACAAACTACAAAGCTTACCAGTCAATCTGATGAAATTATTAAAAGTAGAATTGAAAGTTTAGAAAAACAAAAGATAGCGATACAGGACATAAGTGAAACACAAAAAGAAATACTTCATGAATTAAAGGGAATTCACAAAAAGTTGGATAGAAAAGATTAGCTATTAGTGGGAATAATCTAGTATTGCTGATGTTGATACACTCCCTAATGATATCCTAATGTATAAGATCATATGTTAAAAAGACTCTTTTTCTCATCTTCCACTATCTGGTGCGAAACTTGAGCAAGTGAGACCATCAAATGATGGTCTCCTCTTATTTTATTCTTAATTCAGAAATTTGCAATAAGAGTGTTAGGCATTATGATATTATTAGTTTATAAACGTACAGTGGAATAACATTAAATCTTTATTATAGTGAGGGGTTTTTCTAATGAAACGCTTAATTTTGTTACTTCTATTTACAGGGTTAATAAGTGCCTGTTCTAACAATGAAGAGATAACTGAACATAGCTATCAATTTATAGGAGAGGGGCAATACTGGGAAGCAGAGTTAAAATACGAAGCAGAAGAAATAAGGGAAATAGATGCCAATAATGTAAACACGTATTCAAGTGAAGATGAATATAACTTTAAGTTAACTTATAAAGGAGATTTAGACGAATTAGCTTCAATGAAAAAATTAGATTATGAATTTAAACTAGGACCAACTGGTGGTGGAAGTTCGTCGGAAACCTTTGATGAACCTGTTTCTGTTAAAGAATTTACATCAAGAGGTGGTGGAACTGGGTCAATTATGAGGGAAGATATAGTCGTTAGTGTTGAAGTTAAATGGGATGATAACGAGGAGTCTTTTGAGTTAGCTCTAAAAGAGTGATTGATTACTTATTAAACTATCTGGTGCTTTAACAACAATGAGATCGTCACTATGGCGGTCTTTTTCATTAAATGGCAGTTTAGTTTAATAAGATGAGTTTGTTGAATATTGAAACATTAAAGTAATTATATTCGTATATATAAATAAGTAAATCATTTTCAAGGGGGGGTTGCTTTATTAAAAGGTTTTTTTATTATTTTGGTTGGACAATTGTTATTGGATTTATTATTTATTTAGGAAGTAAATTTCAGGTTAGATTGGAAGAAGAAGCCAGTAATAATTATGAAATAATGCCTGTTGTATTATTCGGAACAATATTTCCAATTGTTATTGGACTCTTTCTAAGATTACCCAAGTTGATAATTGAAATTAAACAGAACAAGCAATGGACATTTGACTGGATAAAGTTTATTGCGATTGCATTACCATCTTTCTATATAATATCAATGTCGATTTTACCATTAGCAGGTTCCATAGAAATACCAGAATATGCAATAAATAGAAATCCAACTATTCTTATAATCGCTGGTGCTGTTTTTGGATTTACCTTATTGGATTGTTTAAAGAAATAAAGTTATTTAAGTAAATGGTGCTTTACTCAAAGATGACTATCTTGTTAAAGGGATGGCAGTCGAAGATTAGTGGGACAAGAAAGAGAGTAATAAAATGTGATTGTGTACTATAAATGATTGGGGTGGAAATTTAATGAAAAACAAGGATACGATTTATGATATTGTCGTGCATACTGTCAATTTAATTCCATTGGGAGCTATCGGTTTTCTCGCGTTTTTCTCTGTGGTAAATATTAGCCCACACCGTGACCCCATCTCTGACATGTTTGCAATCGGCTCTATTATTTTCCTGACTGTAATGTGGGCAATCAATTACTGGTTCCAAATCAAGAAAAGAAAATGGTTTCTACCAATAGTCGGAACCGTCCTTTACGTCGTCATCGCTTTGATTTACCTGGATGTAGGCATACCATTCATATACGACGTTTTTATTAGATAAGCCCGCAACCATACAGAATAATAGAAGTAATAAATATTGTTTTTATCATTCTACTTTACTAACTGGTGCGTTAATTAAAAAGAGCAACGTAAATTTTTAGCGTTGCTCTTCAACATCCTAAAAATATTTTCTATAAAACTCTTGCCTTAGTCTTCCACTTAATTGAGCATAAATCGTGTTGTTTCGCTTTTCTCGTGTCCCAGAAGACTTTGGATAACATCAAGTGGAGCACCTTTATTCAAGAGATGAGTAGCGTAACTGTGTCTTAATTGATGAGGATGAATGGTTTTATTAATTCCAGCACGATTTGAAATACGTTTAATTATGTATCTCATTTGAGCAATGCTCATCCTATGTGGGGATCGCTCTGTAACAAATATAGCCGAATCAGTGTCGTTCCTACTATTTAAGTATTTATTCAGCCATATATCACAACGGATATTGAAATATACCTCTCTTTCTTTATCGCCCTTGCCTCGAACAATTGCGGATTGACTTCCCCAATTAATGCTATTTCGGTCAAGTGTCACAATTTCTCCAATACGACACCCTGTTGAAAACATAAATTCGAATAAGGCTTTCTCCATTGGAGTAAAACAAGCATCTCGTAAATGCTCAATTTCCCTTTCTGTTAAGAATTTTGGGATACGTTTCCCAACTTTTGGTTCCTTTATTTTACTAGCAGGATTACTATCAATAATCCCTTCCTCGTGTGACCAGCGAAATAAAGATCGGATAAACCTTATTCGATGAGACAAACTCGATGGTTTCAATTCATTACTTGATTCAGCTAAATATTGCTTTAGATGTTGGATTGTAATGTCATTCATTTTGGTGTTACCGAAATAGTTAACTAATAACTTAGCTTGAAGCCTATAAGCGTTTAGAGTTTGTGGGGAAAAATCCTCAATTCTCTTATCTGCTTCATAAGACTTCGCAGTTTCTGACAACAGCAAATCAAATCACTCCCTAATTAGATTTATAATAATCATCTCCAACTAGCTGAATAGTAATTTATTGAATAATTTAGTATGTTCTAAATGAGAATGTGGAATTTAATATTAAGATAAAAATATGTTATTAAGTTAAATGGCAGTTTACTTTAAGAGTGATATTTAATTTGAGTTCAACAATCAGACAAATTATGAAATAATAATTTAAACTGAGAGGTGTTAAATATGAGTGATTCCATTCCATCTAATGAGTATAATAGGTTAAAAAGAAAATTACTGATCCGTAATTTCATTTCCATCCCGGTAGTTATAAGTTTATCCATTTATTTATACACTTCGCTGTCTCAAGGTGAATTGGTAGACCTTAATAAACTATTGGATTTAATCATTTTTGCTCTCATTACAGTATCTATAATGTGGTTTTTAATGAATACAGATCAGCAAATTAAAAAGGAAAAACAAAGAGAATTTAAAAAGAAGAGTAAAAGCAAAAGACATAATAACAAAACACCTTTTATTAGTTACTTCAACTATCTGGTGCTTTAACACAATAATGGAGAACGTCAATACAACAGTCTTTCTCTAGCTAATGGGGCAGAATAGTTCAATAAAAAATAAGAAAAATATGGAGTTAGGAAGGATATAAAGATACATAAAAGAAGAAAGTATATACCATAAAATATTGGAAGGGGTCAATAGAATGAACGATAAATTATTAAGGGTAGGAACTACTTATATACCAGTGACTAATGTAGAACTATCTTCTGAATGGTATGTCAACAAATTAGGTGCAGAGTTAAGCTACAAAGACGAAGATAAAGCAATTCTTAATTTTGCAAACCAAAGCATTTTTCTTGTTAAATCTAATGAAAATCAAAGCTCTAATTTCTATGATATTAACGGTGTCGAGCGTTTTTCTTTAACATTTGAAGTTAATGGATTAAGTGCCTTAAAAGCTATACATAAAGATTTTACAGAAAAAGAGATAAGAGTTGGAGAAATTGAAAACAGAGGACACTCTGGAAGAAATTTTGTTTTCTATGATTTAGATAGCAATAAATTTGATGTGTGGAGTGAATTAAGTCCGACTTTCAAAGAAAAATATCTTAAATAATAGCAAAAAATATTTATTGTTGAACTAACGGGTGCCAATGTTTAATAAGGTAAATATCAAAAAGAGGGATGATAATGGGAGATCTTAACAGATTAGAACCAGTAAAAGCTGCACAGAAATTTATCAAAAATCATTTTCCATATTGCGATGGAGCTTTATTAGCAGGAAGTGTTGTTCGTGGCGAAGCAACAAAAACATCAGACCTTGATATAGTAATATTTGATAAAACATATAGCTCTTCTTATAGGGAGTCAGTAATTGAGTATGATTGGCCGATAGAAGTATTTGCACATAACCTGAATTCTTATCAAGAATATTTTGCAAGTGATTATAAACGAGCTAGACCATCACTGCCTCGAATGGTATCGGAAGGTATAATACTCAAAGATAATGGGGTAATTGACTCTATCAAAAGTGAAGCAAAAGAATTATTATCTAAAGGTCCAGAAAAGTGGTCAACTGAGATAATAAATACGAAGCGATACTTTATTACGGACACCCTTGATGATTTTATTGGTTGTAATAATAGAGCAGAAGAAATTTTCATTGCTAATATACTCGCTGAACTTGTCAGTGAATTTGTATTAAGAACTAATAATAAGTGGGTTGGTACTTCTAAGTGGATAGTACGTTCATTAAGAGAGCACGATACAAACTTTGCGGAACAATTTGTTGAAGCCTTTGATATATTTTATAGAAGTGGTGCAAAAGATGAAGTTATCAAGTTGGTTGATGAAATATTGGAACCCTATGCAGGACGATTATTTGATGGTTTTTCTTTAGGTAAGAAATAACCGCTATTAAACAAACGGGTGCTTTAGCTAGGCAAGCCAAATTAAAAAGTCGGTTCCTTAATTGAGGAATTCGACTCTTTTAGGTTGAAATTTTGCTTAGCGTAATAATATCCGCGTTTTGTCGGCAAGACTCCATATAGTGGCTATACTCTATAGTTCTTTCTATCTTCTGACAGAGAGCTAAGTAAAGGAAAAGAGTCATTGACAAAGTAAAACAAACGGAGTAGATTATGTTTATTATATATAAATATCTGTACACCTTTTAGTCGCTGAATCTTTTCGAACGGGGAAACCATTATTGATAGCATAGAATAAAAAATACTTTTCTATCTTGGGGTAAATCTTATATAAAGTAAGAAGGGATACTCTCATTCCCTAATCCGACAGCTAACCTCGTAAGCGTTAATTTATCATTTGAGAGTAAGGTCTGTGAATCTTCCTAAGACCCTTTCTATTTGAATTGGTCTTTTTTATATGGATAGATATAGAAAAGAGGGGTTATGTGGAAAAGCAAGTCGTAGTTATTGGACTAGGAAGATTTGGTAGAAGTGTTTGTAAACAATTATATGAACTGGGACATGAAGTATTGGCTATTGATATAAAGGAAGCTAGAGTTAAGGCGGCTTCCAATTATTCTTACTATGCTGTAATTGCAAATGCAGCTGATGAAAATGGGCTTAAAAACTATGGTGTTAAAAATTTCGATTATGCGATTGTTGCAATAGGAGACAGCATTGAATCAAGTATTTTATGTACTTTGATACTAAAGGAAATGGGCTTAAATGAGGTATGGGTAAAGGCACGGGATCCACATCATAAAAAAATACTTGAAAAAGTAGGCGCTGACCGGATCATCGAACCAGAGAAAGAAATGGGTATCCGCGTTGCCAACCAACTTGATTCCGGTAAACTCCTAGATTATATAGAGCTCTCGAATGACTATAGCATCGTGGAACTAGTGGCAACTCAAAAACTATCCAATAAGTCGTTAGTACAATTGGATGTTCGTGCAAAATTTGGTTGCACGATACTTGCAATTAAACAAAAGGGAAATTTAAACATTGCACCTATGCCTCATGATGTTATTTCTAAAGGAGATATGTTGGTTGTGATGGGACATATAAAAGATCTGAAACGCTTTGAAGAAAAAGGATTCTAGGTAGACAGGGGCAAAACGATGGATTTATCCAATAGAAAAATTAAATTGACCTATTTATCAGCTATTCGACTTATTGTATTGTTCTATGTTATCGCTGTAATATTTTCAGTGGGGTTACTGAGTCTGCCCATTTTTCATAATGAAGGAGTAGAGTTATCTTTTATTGACCTGGTTTTCACTGCAGTGAGTGCGATAAGCGTTACCGGATTAACGGTTGTTTCCACTGTGGATACGTTTAATGCGGCGGGGAAAATTGCATTAACGTTTGTACTGCAATTTGGTGGTATTGGTATTATGACACTGGGAACATTTATTTGGGTAATGCTTCGTAAACGGATAGGACTGAGGGGCAGGCAACTTATTCAAATAGATCAAAACAGAACATCATTGTCAGGTTCGGTTCAATTAATCCTAAAAATTCTAAAAACCATTCTTCTAATTGAGCTTGTAGGTACTATCATTTTAAGTGCATATTTTTTAAATTACTTTGATACATGGCAAGAGTCTTTGTTGCAAGGATATTTTGGAGCTGTCAGTGCTACTACTAATGCTGGATTTGATATTACGGGTTCATCATTGGAGCTTTTTGCGAATGACTATTTCGTACAGTTTATAAATATGGTCTTATTAACACTAGGAGCAATTGGTTTTCCTGTACTGTTCGAATTGCAAAATTATATACGGGGAGATCATCGGGAAGGAAATCCAAGACATAGCTTTTCTTTGTTTACTAAACTGACAACAATTACTTTTTTTGCGCTTATTGTAGTAGGAATGATTTTAATCTTGATTTTGGAACGTAACGGTTTTATGGCGGATAAGGTGTGGCATGAAAAGATATTTTATAGCCTATTCCAATCTGTGACTACGAGAAATGGTGGTTTAGCTACCATGGATGTAAGTGAGTTTACACCTCCTACATTAATTTTATTATGTGTGCTCATGTTTATCGGGGCATCACCAAGCAGTGTAGGTGGGGGAATCAGAACGACTACCTTTGCAATTATGTTGTTAGCTATTTATAACTTTGCTAAGGGAAGAACTGGTATTAAAATATTTGGAAGAGAACTGGATAATGAAGACATCATTCGTTCTTTTATGGTAATCACAACCGCTGCCATGTTATGTATCACAGCAATTATCTTACTGGCTTCTATTGAACCATTCCCCATTTTGGCGATCGCTTTTGAGGTTACGTCCGCATTTGGGACAACCGGTTTATCCATGGGTGTTACTCCTGAATTAAGTACAGCTGGAAAATGTATCATTATATTTTTAATGTTTGTAGGTAGAATAGGGATATTCTCCTTCTTATTCCTTATAAGAGGAAAAGAAACAAAAGAAAATTATCACTATCCTAAAGAAAGGGTAATTATTGGATAGCGGTAAAAATTTCCCTCTGTATATAATATTAATCTTCTACAATTTTGCGCGATTCTTGAATAAGCGTCTCAGTTTCTTCTTAACCTATCTGGTGCAATAATTGAACAAGAAGGCCTTCTGTCTAATGTAGAGAGAGGAATGTTTTGTTTGAGTGATTCGGGGTATATAATGAATAAATTAATTGCATTAGCAGATCAACCAAAGGAAAAAACTTGTATTATGCACAATGGAGGAATGTTATATGAACACAGGTACAGTAAAATGGTTTAACGCAGATAAAGGTTTCGGTTTCATCGAAATTGAAGGTGGAGACGATGTATTCGTACACTTCTCAGCAATTCAAGGCGACGGTTTCAAAAGCTTAGATGAAGGTCAACAAGTTTCTTTCGATATCGAAGAAGGTAACCGTGGACCACAAGCAACAAACGTTGTTAAATTATAATAAGATATAGAAAAAAGCTCTTCTGTTATAGACGGGCTTCCAGACTTCTAGTCAAATCCGATTTACTTAAACAAACTGGGCATTAATTAAAAAGAGCAACGTAAATTATTAGCGTTGCTCTTCAACAATTTAAAAATATTTTCTATAAAACTCTTGCCTTAGTCTTCCACTTAAATGGACATAAATTCGTGTTTTTTCGCTTTTCTCGTGTTCTAGAAGACTTTGGATAACTTCAAGTGGAGCACCTTTATTCAAGAGAATGAGTAGCGTAACTGTGTCTTAATTGATGAGGATGAATGGTTTTATTAATTCCAGCACGATTTGAAATACGTTTAATTATGTATCTCATTTGAGCAATGCTCATCCTATGTGGGGATCGCTCTGTAACAAATATAGCCGAATCATTGTCGTTCCTACTATTTAAGTATTTATTCAGCCATATATCACAACGGATATTGAAATATACCTTTCTTTATCACCCTTGCCTCGAACAATTGCGGACTGACTTCCCCAATTAATGCTATTTCGGTCAAGTGTCACAATTTCTCCAATACGACACCCTGTTGAAAACATAAATTCAAATAAGGCTTTCTCCATTGGAGTAAAACAAGCATCTCGTAAATGCTCAATTTCCCTTTCTGTTAAGAATTTTGGGATACGTTTCCCAACTTTTGGTTCCTTTATTTTACTAGCAGGATTACTATCAATAATCCCTTCCTCGTGTGACCAGCGAAATAAAGATCGGATAAACCTTATTCGATGAGACAAACTCGATGGTTTCAATTCATTACTTGATTCAGCTAAATATTGCTTTAGATGTTGGATTGTAATGTCATTCATTTTGGTGTTACCGAAATAGTTAACTAATAACTTAGCTTGAAGCCTATAAGCGTTTAGAGTTTGTGGGGAAAAACCCTCAATTCTCTTATCTGCTTCATAAGACTTCGCAGTTTCTGACAACAGCAAATCAAATCACTCCCTAATTAGATTTATAATAATCATCTCCAACTAGCTGAATAAAATAATTTATTGAATAATTTAGTATGTTCTAAATGAGAATGTGGAATTTAATGTTAAGATAAAAATATGTTATTAAGTTAAATGGTGCAAGAGTTTAGTAAGTCAATCAGAATTTGATTGGCTATTCTTTTTCTAATAATGTTAGGAATATTATGTTAATTTTAATAAAAGGTTGTTGATCTATCTTGCAGGTTAGCTAAAGAGTACCATCTGATTATCTTTTCAACAATCGGGCCATTTTGTGGAAGTATGGATTAGAGGAGGTGTTTTAATGTCAAGAATCTTACAGTATTCCATTTTGATAGTTTTTATTTTTCTGGCTGGGTGCAACAGTATTTCAAAATATGATGATAACGAAGTAGCAGCTATTGTAAAAGGACAAGAAATCACAATAGGTGATCTACGGTTTTTATACCCAGATGATACTGCGTTAGATTACCTTGAATGGGCAATAAATGTAGAGTTGGTAAAACAAGAAGTAAAGGATATGAGCCTTGATATTTCCGAAAATTTAAGTGATACCGATGACTGGTTTGAGGAACTGCCTCCTAAAAACACAACAGATGAAGGCGGAAAGCAAATTCGTAAATTTGCCGAATCACAAGCCAGAAAATTAGATATGAAACCTGAAGAATACCAACAAGAATATGCAAAAAAAATCGATGAACAAAATGCTTATATCGTTACTTATCTCGAAGAAAAGTTAGGGAAGGCAGAGTTTTATGGTGAAAAAGGGATGGTTGAATTTAACGAGAAATCCAACTATTTATTAGAGGAATTGGTGGAAGAGAATGAGGATGAAATTGAAGTGTTAATTGAGTAATTTATACCACTAACGGGCGCGAATCTTGAATAAGCGTCTCAGTTTCTTCTTAACCTATATGGTGTATTAGTAAATAAGGGGTTGATATTTTTGTTGAAAAAACATAATCGTATAGGAAAAATCCTTGCTAATATTGGAATATATCTATTCGCAATTGGATTTGCACTTAATCCGACGCTAGGAGTGCCAGACATCCCTGAACCATATAGTTCATTTTCTGTACCGTTAATAGTAATCGGTATTGTATTATCAGTTACTTCAAACTTCTCCAGGAAGAAGGATTAGTAAAAATAATGTGTATTTAACCCATTAAAAGTGGAATAGGAGTTGTCGATATGGCAGCTCCTATTGTGTTAAATAGGCAGTAGGGTTGAAGAACAAGATTTGAATATAATGCCTTTTGAAACCAACTTGCATTACAGGTCGTATTACTTATAGAGAGGAAATTATATGAAGAAACATACGTGTAAATTATTAGCAATCGCTTTATTAACTCCACTTCTATTATTTATGGTTGGATGCACTGAAAACACAGAAACGAAAGTACAAGATGAAAATATACAGACAACTGAAGCTGTATTACAGAATGCTCTTACAGGTCCAGATGATGAATTAAAGGAAATATTTAATAGTGAAGAATCTAGCATCGAAGATTTACTGCAATATGATAAAGACCATTTTGAAGATTATTTTGCAAATGAAACATCCTATATGGAATTTGTAAATAACAATAATGGTTCTGGAATACTGATTGAAGCAATGAAATATGATTATAACTTTAAGGTTAAAAATATTGAATATGAGAAAACAGAATCTGAAGAGATAATTTATGATTTCACCATAGAATTACAGTACCAAAAAGAAGGCAGTGAATTATCAGAAGTTGAAACGGTGACTGGGCAAGCCAATTTAAATGAAGAACATAGAATAGAAGATATGTTAATTCGTATAGGTGATTTTTTGGGTTCTTTGAATAATTAAAGTAATTTCATTAACTGGTGCAATCTTCTAAGAAGGAGAAGCACCTTTTTTGTTTAATGATAAAACATGCACCTTTTAAGTTTATAATACGTCTAAGTATTGATTGAAAAAACGAAGGAGGGGGGGATTTGTTTTGGGAGACGACAGCATAACAGCGAAAATTACTGAGTGGTATGATCATTATAGTGATTCAATATTCCATTATATTTTGATGATGGTTCACGATTATCAACAAGCGGAAGATTTGACACATGATACATATTTAAAGGCATATAAAAATTACTCTTCATTTGAAGAAAGAGTACGTTAGTTCCGTATTGGAAGAACATATTGAAAAAAATGAATTTGTCGCATTGCAATTATCTGAAAGAGGCGGAAAGCTATATTGTACTGATTTAGGTGAAACGGTGAAAATGTCTGAAGAAGCCGTATCTTATTTAGAAGGATATATAAATGTTTAGGAAAGTTGGTTCACAAATTAAAAACTTATTGAGCTAACGGGTGCAAGAGTTGAATAAGGGCTTCAATAAAAATCCGCTCGTTAGTAAAAGAATATGTTCGTTAGTTAGACGTCTGCAAAGTGTGGTAAGAAATAAAACTTGGGTAAATGGTTGGGAGGGAATTATATTTTATGTCCAATATTAATTGGTACATTATGATTTTAACAATCGTGACTATGAGTATTGTAGGATTCAATTCCTTTGATACTTTGACATCAGCTCTAATCTTCGGAATAGGCTCAGGTGGAATATTCGGGTGGAGCATTTCCTCTATATTATCTAAGAATTCATCAAAAGACTAATAAATGTATTGCTCCATCATTCAGAATGGCATAAAGACTATTTAGGAATCTGGTGCTACACACAATAAGTAGATCGTCTATACGGCGGTCTTTTTTTTAACGAAAGCAAGTTAATGGAATAAGATATGTTAAAATAAAAACAGAATATTTTAATTGTTAATAAAGGGGTGTTCAAGGTGAAGAAATACCAAAGACGTTCTGTTTATATTTCAATTGTAGCGCTTGCTTGCTTCTTAGTATTATCTTTAATGACACACCATTGGGGATTCTTCTTATGGAGTTTATTACCTGTTTTTATAGTTTTGATGACTACGTTTACCACCAAGATTGACACGAAAAATAATGGAAAATAAATAAATCTTCTTAAACCATCTGGTGCTTTAATGGAATAAGCCAATCTAAAAAAGTCGAATCCTTTAGCATACGGGAATTCAACTTTTTTAGAATGAAATTCACTTAGGGTACAAAGTTTTAAGAAATGTTGATGGTAATACGCAAAATATCGATTAAAACAGGTGCAAAATAGCGTCTTAAGTGACAGTTAAAATAGAAAATTGATTAAAATATATACGATTACTCATATCGATTGTTGATATACCAATGGTTCATTATAAAAAACGATTAAACCTTTTTATAAACCTACATAGGCAACCAACATGGAAATGCGAAAAGTTATTTTAAATCCCCCAAAGATTTATTGCTAACAATTAAGGTTAGGTTCCAAAATCACAGGCTAACGGGAAGGGCTTAAACTGTGAAGTGTGCTAAGTTTTTTAGAACTTATAAAATAATGAATTTTGCTCTTTTCATCTATACTTGATTACTATATAATTGTTATAACTACTTTAAAGGGTGTGTATTTATGAAAAAATACGTATGCCTTTTTATGTTTCTCATCGTATTTGCATATGGTTCTTTATTAGTTGATGATAACGTTCATAAGTATAGTCCATTTATTATGGATGAAAGTGAAACTTTAAACGATTCCTATATGGAAAGTTTCCATCCGATTGACGATGATAACAAGATAAGTATAGGTAAACTTGGGGTTATTTTATTTCTTGCTTTATCGGTGACCTATGCTTTTCCTTTTTTTGTATTGCATACGAGAAGGCTGATTCTGCTCACACCTGTATTCTATCAATCTAATTATGTGGTTTTACCTCTTTTGCATAAATCTAATTAATTATGTAAAGGAGGATACCGATAATGTGGATTCGTTTTGTGATTATGGGGTTGTTTTCACTCTCTGCACTGTACGTGTTTTTTTATCAGGGAATAGAAACGTATCAGGCTTTTAAAGAGTATTTTAATTTCAGGAATAATTTGTAAATAAGTTTCTATCAAAAGGAGACTAGTCCTAGATTTGTGACTAAGTCTCCTTTTATAGTGCCTGTTACTCCCCGAAGTCGAAAATGTGGGTTTAAAATAAATTTAGACCGTTGCACCGTTGAAATAGAAAATTGATTAAAATATATACGATTACGGATTACTCATACTGATTGTTGATATACCAATGTTTCATTATAAAAAGCGATTAAACCTTTTCAAAAAACTTAATACATACTTTTCATCGAATAGCACGTTTTGATCAACCTTTTTTAAAAATGAAAAATATCATGGCGTGTAAAATCAACGCTTATAGCACATCAGCCCTTATAAGATCGTTGAAATGTTTGCTTCAAAAAACAGCATCGGCATAGTATTCTTGAAAAAGATAATCATAAAAGCTTCTTCAAGAGGATTTTCTTCGTTTTACGTTACTTCAAATATGGTATTATCGAATCGATTGTCTTTTGAAGATTAGCTGCCTGCTCTGCATATAACTTTTTGGCCTCTGGATTATCTGTCTGCAGCGAAAAGCTTTCCAAATCAGCCTGTATTTTTTTCAAGATTGCGCCCTGCAGTGGCCTTTCTTCAACTATATGACGTTTTTCTTTATTCTCATATAAATCTACATATACATTCCCACGAGAATCTATCTGGGCAAGGAATACCTCTTTGAAACCCTCAGCCCCTTGCTTCTGTACCTCACCTAGTAACCATTCTTTGGAAAAACCGCGTTCCTTCAATCCCTTTTCAAGCAATTGACCATCCATAATTAGAATGGTTGGCCCATGTTCCTGTTCGATAGGAATCCCTAATGTATGAGGTGTAACCGGCTGTTGATCTGTCTTCAGCATGACACTAAGCTGGCCGTTCATCCATGAATCCTTCTCATTTTTGAATGAATTATTATTGTTAATCTTCCATTTGCTCGGAAGGTTCCTCGGTAGGATCAGGTTCTTGTTCATCATTAGGTGTACCACATCCGAACAATAATCCAGTAGTGAGAATCGCTATAAACGTACAACCGAATATTTTTTTGAATTTCATTTTATTCACCTCGTTTTAAATTAATTTTAATTCCTTATTATTACTGTCCATTTTCTTTTTACGTATTCTTAATTTAAATATAAGTTAATGAATAGCTCTTTTTGGTAATTTCTCGATGAATATTCCTGGATGGAATGGTGGCGAATTTTGTGGTCACGCTCATTTCATGTTATACCCCAAAATATAAAGATGAGCGACTTGCAGGTAAGGGCATAAGGAAATGTATAAAAGTAAGGGAAATCTAAGGAAAAGTTATTAAGCTAACTGGTGCTTTAGCGAAAGAGTCGTATTTATAGTTAAATTTTAAACTCATAACATTATCTTAGTAAATTACTTATAAGAGGAGGTTTTTTAGGTGAGGCAGTTTGAATATAAAGTGGAGGATATTCAGCTACAACTAAAGACAGGTGTTGATTTCAAAACAGCAATGACCCAAAAATTAAATACTCTTGGGAAAGAAGGATGGGAATTATCGGGAGTGAATGGAACAATTTTCTACTTTAAGAGGGAAATTTCTTAGTAATTTAATAAGTTCCCTTTTAAGCAACTTGTGCTTTAGTGCAATTAGCTAATTTAATAAAGCGAATCCTTAGCGAACGGGAATTCGACTTTTTTAGGTTGAAATTCATTTAGCGTACAAAATTTGGTAGTACCCAACATTTGCTTAAGTTTCTTATTTATGATAATTACTATTTTGGCTGCGACTAAGAGGTATTCTATTGTAGCTTCTACTTTCTCGTCTTTACTAATGGTTCTTGCTGCATATATCGGATTAATGATTGGGTTCAATAATACGAAACAAAGCATAGAAGAAGCTGTCCTTGTGGGACAGCTTTTTCTATGCTTTCTATTTAACTTTCGGTGATCTTATTAGTAACATAAAGATTATAATCAAGGTAAAGGCAGTTAAAGCCAAAAAAGGAATGGTTATAAAACCAAACCAATTGATATATTCCGTATTACACGGAACACCATTCGTGCAAGGTTTTATTGCCGCAAAACCTGGAACCTTTTGTTCCAAGTAGTGAAAAAGTGAGATCGACCACCCTATAACTGCCATTGGAAGTACGTACTTCTTAACCGTAAAATCACTATTAAAGGTTGCTATCCCTAATATTAGAGCCAGAGGATACATAAGAATGCGCTGATACCAACATAGTTCGCAAGGTATAAATTCCCGTATTTCACTAAAATAGAGACTTCCAAGTGTCGCTATCACGGAAACAATCCAAGAGAAGTAAAGGAAAATCTGTTTACTATTAGTTTTATTCATAACCCGATTATCCTTCCAACTCTTGTTCTATAAGTTTTTTAATCGCTTCATAATCAAATGGGTCTTCTAGCATTATGTCATTTACCATTATACTTGGGGTCATTTGAACATTAAATTTCTCTACTAATTCAGTGTCTTTTTTTACTTCCTCTAATCCTGACTGTTCTTCAAGTGCTAATTCTAATTGTTGTACATTAATGTTTTCAATTCCATTTGCTACTTCAAGGATTTTTTCATTAGTTATCCATTGACTATGATGATTTTCACTTGGCTGTTCATCGAAAAGCGTTGTATGGAATTCCCAGTAAGTATCAGGGCTTTGCTCATAAACAGATTCGGCTGCCATTGAGCCCAACGTAGACTCTTCACCATGGAACAATGTATTTATATAAGAAAATTTAACTTTTCCTGTATCGACGTAATCTTTTACCAGTTGCGGAAAAATAGTTTCACCCCAAGCCTTACAAGATGGGCATTTAAAGTCTCCAAATTCTACCACGGTTACGGGTGCATCGGCTTCACCTAATATAGGTTGTCCTTCAATAGGCGGCTGTTCAGCAAATGTTTCCCCATTGTCTGGATTTTTACTGTTATTTAGTACTACCAACGCTATTCCCAACAGAATGACTACGGTAGTTATAATTACTAATATTTTTAAAGTTGAATTTTTACTTTTCATTAAAACATCTCTCTTCCTTATATTGATTTGTTCTTTATACAAAAAATTAAATAACTCTTTAAAATCCATAGAAACCAAACCATCCTGCTAAAAATGAAGTTAGTTTAGTCATCCAGTCAAAAAAGAGTGCAACCCCCATGATAATCATTACATAACCACCAATTTTAATTATTCGATTGTTATGTTTTTTAATCCACTTAAATTTACCTATAAAGAAAGATAATAATAGAAATGGAATAGAAAATCCTAATATATAACTTATCATCATAATCATGCCTGTATTCGGACTAGTTGCAGCCAATGAAAGTACTATTGCAAGTATGGGTCCTGTACAAGGTGTCCAACCTAAAGAGAAAGCCATTCCAATAATAAATGAACCAAAAAATCCGCCTGGGCGATTTTTAAATGTAATCTTTTTGTCCTTCATCAAAAATTCGAAATTGAGTACCCCTATAATGACTAGACCGAAGAACATAATTACAATGGCTCCCAACTGCCTAATAATATCCTGATATGTTAATAGGAACTCAGATATAAATGTTGTAGTAAAGCCGATCATAATAAATATACTCGAAAATCCTAATAAGAATAAGATCGTATGTAGTAACGCTTTTTTATTTATTTTCTTATTTTCCCCATTTATTTCACTAACGCTCATACCAGTTATATATGACAAAAAGACTGGATAAAGTGGTAGTACACATGGTGAAATAAATGATAAAAATCCGGCACTAAAAGCAAGAAAAACGTTAATTTCCGGCATAAATTATCCTCCCTTCAGATTGAATTTTAATCACATTTTTAGTTCCATTCCCTTATTATTATTTGCTCTATGCTGAATTCCTCCCACTATAGAGTACCATTTTTAAAATATACATACTCTGACAATTTTCTTACATTAATAATTCCGCGCTTTTCCGTAAATTATTTGAAATTGACACACATATTAGAAACTGCTAATATGATAATAACAAAACATATTAGTGATGTCTAATATAATCGGGGGCTAAAAAATGTTAAAAGTTGATATTGATACGAAGATGAAATTCATGCATGGATTTTCACATAAAACGAGGATTCAAATACTCGAAAGCATAAAAGAAGGGGAAAAAACAGTTACGCAAATTGTTGATGATTTAAAGGGCAATCAATCGAACATATCACAGCATTTGGCATGCTTAAAGGGTTGTGGGCTAATTGTCGGGAGACAAGATGGAAAATATGTATACTACCGTGTGCGTAACCAACTAGTACGTGATTTGTTAACCAAGTTTGATGTTGTGCTTGAAGATATTCAAAATGATATTGCTTGTTGTAAAAATCATATAGATTAATGGGGGTAGGATGAATGGCAGATAAGTGCTGTGGTCCAAAAGAAGAACTAATAACTAGTGAAGATAATAAAGACTGTTGTCATAATAATCCCGAAAAGGTGGCAACAAAAGAAGGGGACAGTTGTTGCAGCAGTCAAAATTCATTTCAGGGAATAGCAATTACTACAACTAATTCATCTTGTTGTAGTCAATCTAAGAATAAGAATATAAATGATAATACTACTAGCGATTGTTGCAGCCAGGAACCAAAGAAAGATTTAGAGATAAAGTCTTGTTGCAGCAACAAAGAAGATAATATCAGCTTAGAGACATCAAGTTGTTGTAGCAATGAAGTTAAGGATATAACTAACTTAAACGCGACACCTGTTAAGGGTGAAAAGGTCGAATATCGAATACACGGGATGGATTGCCCTTCTTGTGCACTAACGATAGAAAAAGGCTTAACTAACTTAATTGACATTCAAGAGGCCAAGGTAAATTATAATACTGCAAAATTGCAGATTATCGGAAGCAACGCATTATCTCTTGACAGCATAGAGAGTGAAGTCCAAAAACTCGGCTATACTGCTGAACCACTAATACAAAATAAAGATTTAAGAACTTACGATGTTATAGGAATGGACTGCAGTAGTTGTGCTAAAAGTATTGAAAATCATTTAAATTCGATTGCAACAGTTAATACAGTTACTGTCAATTTTTCAACTGGAAAAATGAAAGTAGAGCATGAAAATAGTGTAGATGATATTGTTTCGGAAGTATCTAAACTAGGGTTTAACGCTTCACTAATTAATAATAGCAATAAATCTTCAGATACTCCCAAAAACAAAGAGGGATATGGCTTAATTACCTTTTCCGGTATTTTAATTGCACTTGGTTTTATTGGTTCTTATAATGGTGTATCTCCATTAATGACCACCATTCTATTTGCTATTGCTATCGTTATAAGTGGCTATAAACCTGTGAAAAGTGCCTATTATGCTATAAAAAGTCGTTCGTTAGACATGAATGTCCTAATGTCAGCAGCAGCAATTGGAGCTGCATTGATTGGAGAATGGTTTGAAGGTGCAACCGTAGTATGGTTATTTGCGTTAGGTAATGCCCTGCAAAATAGATCCATTGAACAAACGAGAAAATCTATACGTAATCTGATGGATTTAGCACCTTCAGAGGCATGGATTAAAGTAGGCTCGGAATTAGTTAAGAAGCCAGTAGAAGAAGTTTCAGTTGGTCAGATTGTTGTTATTAAACCCGGTGATCGAATCCCACTAGATGGTGAAGTCATCCAGGGCGAAACTAGCGTTAATCAAGCACCTATCACTGGGGAGTCAATCCCAGTCGATAAATTAATCGGAGATACTGTATATGCAGGAACAATTAATGAAAGTGGTTCTATTGAGATCAAAGTCACCAAGTTAGTCGAAGATACGACCATTGCCAAAATCATTCATTTAGTTGAGGAAGCACAAGAGCAAAAGGCTCCAACTCAAGCTTTTATCGATAAGTTTGCTAGCATCTATACACCAATTGTTTTTGCTTTAGCATTAGTTGTCATCGTGTTACCACCACTTTTTGGCTTTGGCACTTGGGGTGAGTGGGTTTATAAAGGACTTGCATTATTAGTAGTTGCCTGCCCTTGTGCGTTGGTTATATCTACTCCTGTTGCTATTGTTTCTGCTATCGGAAATGCTGCAAAGAATGGTGTCTTAATCAAGGGTGGTACATTCCTAGAAAAAGCAGGCGCTATTGATGCAATTGCGTTTGATAAAACAGGGACATTAACCGAAGGAAAACCAAAGGTTTCTGGTGTTGAAGCGTTTACTATTTCAGAAAACGAATTAATATCACTAGCATTAACATTAGAAGATTACTCCACACACCCAATAGCAAAAACAATAGTTAAATATGCCAAAGATAAGGGAATTCAGGCAAAAAATGGAGAGTTATTTAAAAATATAGTCGGTAAGGGTGTTCAAGCAACAGTTAATGCAAAAGTTCATTATGCTGGTAATCTAAAACTGTTTGAAGATCTGGAAATATCTTTAGATGATGTAAGGTCTAAGGTAGAAGAGATGCAAAGTCAGGGGAAAACAGTAGTCATTATCGGTACAGGGCAGGAAATCATGGGGATTATCTCTGTTTCCGATACTATTCGCTCTACTACAGTAAAAGCATTGAATGGATTGAAACAAGTTGGTGTAAAACAACTTGTCATGTTAACCGGTGATAATGAAGGTACTGCCAAAATGATTTCAAGTCAAACGAATGTCAATCGTTATTTTGCAGAACTATTGCCAGAAGACAAAGTAGATGCGATTAAACAATTACAAAGTGAAGGTCACAAGGTAGCCATGGTTGGCGACGGAATAAACGATGCACCCGCACTTGCAACTGCAAATTTAGGGATTGCAATGGGTGGCGCAGGAACGGACACAGCAATGGAGACTGCCGATATTGTTTTAATGGCGGATAATCTGGAAAAATTACCACATACCATTAAACTAAGCAGAAAAGCATTAGCGATTATCAAGCAAAATATCTGGTTTTCTTTAATTGTAAAATTTATAGCATTAGTTCTTATATTTCCGGGGTGGCTGACACTTTGGATGGCTGTGCTTAGCGATACCGGGGCTGCTATTATCGTAATTTTAAATGCCCTACGACTTTTAAGGGTTAAAGATTAATTATAGGTAAGCTGTTCAATGATAGGTGAACAGCTTACCTATTTAATCCAAATAAGCCTTTACAACTAAGATGTGAAGAAATGTACAATACGATTGGTTATTGGTGCTGGACAAGCAGGTCTTGCAATGGGTTATTATTTAAAACAATTTAATCATTCTTTTCTCATATTAGATAGAGGTCAAGAAGTAGGAGAGGTATGGGATAAGAGGTACGATTCCTTAGTCTTGTTTACTCCAAGATCATTCAGTTCTTTGCCGGGACTCGAACTCAATGGGGATTCCAATGGTTTTCCCTCAAAAGACGAGATATCACAATATTTGAAAGACTATGCAGTGTCTTTTAATCTATCTCTTTTGATAAATTGTTTAGAAAATCGGGTGTTTTTGGCTTCTGAAAAGGCCCAGTTGCTATTATGATATTTTCAGCTTTATATTCCATATGCTCTGTCGAAACGTAATAGATATTTTTCTGTTTTTGAACACTCGTTACACGAGTGTTATGTTTAATCGGTAATAATAAATTAAGAATACCATCATTTCATAAATTCGTTTCTTAGGAAGGGCATATATTATGCTCTTTTTTATGCTTCAAGTAAACTGAATTTATAAAAATAATTGAAATAATATATGGAAGTTTGTGAACAAATATACTTCAACTAACTGGCAGTTTATCAAGAATGGTACAATCAATTTAAAGGGGGATGTATGTTGAAATCAAACAGCAAAAGGTCAATAGTATTTATTATATTGGGGTTATTTTGTTTTGGGTTAAACTGGATTAGAGAGGGTTATTATGAACTTGTTGTATTTATAGGAGTTATTTTTATATTGTTAGGAGCTATTTTTAGTTTTATTGCTATTTTTAAAAACGAAAAAGGCAGTATGAAATTTATATCACTGATTTCTTTCTTTGTTATTTTATTTTTTATAACTTGGTTTGAACCACTTCATGTTCTCCGTATAGTAACTTGGCTTAAAAATGTTGTGTAACTATATGGTGCGAGAGTTAGATAAAAGACGAATAAATAGATTGGGGCGAAATAATTATGAATAGCAAAATTGGTGTGCTTTCAACCGTTTTATTTTTCGTTGGGTTAGTTTCTTACATTTTTGTATTATTTGGTAATGACAGTTTTCTAATAGTTGGAGTTATTGTATCAGTAATAGGGTTTATTTTGGCGTTACTTGCCGAGAAAGGTATGTATAAAAAGATTGGTTTATTAGGTAATGGAATTATTTTATTTATTACAATTGTTTTCCCTTTTATAGTTACGACTTTCTTTTGGAATCAACCATAATGCACAGCTATCAAGAATAATAGAATTGGTCAATATTCAAATACAAGGGATTAGTTAGAACATACTCTTTTCCGTCAAGTTATTATCCGTCTCAAGAAGTCTTGCCGCTCCTCCGACAAAAAGTCCAAAGAGCCCGATGATAACTTACCCACGAAAAGAAACACCAAAGCTGCGAATAATCGCACAGCTAGTTATGAATGGAAGACGCTATGCATCCAGATTTTCATTTGGAGCAAAGGGGTTAAAAAACAAATCAAAAAGAAAAGGTTATGGTTTTTCCATAACCTTTTCTTTTTGTGATATTGAATTACTGCAATACAGAGAAAAACTCTTTTACAAAATTATAAAAAACTTTCTCAGAAGGTGATAACTCTTTATTTTTTGGAGTAATTATTCCAACTGTACGACGCAGCTGAGGTGTGTCTATTATTAGTTTTTTTGAATAATGCGGATTACTATTATCAAATGCGCTTTCAGGTAATAATGTAATACCGATACCAGCAGCAACGAGCCCTTTAATCGCGTCAAGATCTTCTCCTTCTGACGTAACAATCGGTCTGAAACCTGCTTGTTTACATCCTTCAATGGCTAAATTATGAAGAATAAATCCTTTTGGAAATAACACAAAGGCTTCATTGCTTAGTTCAAGTAAATGTACACTCTTTTTATTAGCAATCGGATTTGTACTAGGTACAAGAGCATGTAGTCTTTCCAAAAATAAGATATCTCCTTTAATTTCAGGGTCGTCTGTTGGTACTGGGCCAAGAAATGCAACATCAATTTCCCGTTTCTTCACTGATTCTATGAGGAAATTATATGATCCTTGCCGTAATTGGAAAGCGATTCGTGGATACTTCTTTTTAAATTCGGAAGCAATCATCGGGAGTAAATGGCTAGCTAAACTAGTTGGAAAACCTATTTTTATGGTACCTCGTTCTGGATCTAGATACTCATCAACCTGCTTTTTTGCATGTTCAACAGCTTTTATAGCTGTTTTGGCATGAGATAAAAAAGTTTTACCAATATGCGTAATTTTTATGTTTCTCCCTTCTCTGTCAAATAATGAAACTCCTAATTCTGCTTCTAAATTTGCAATTTGTCTACTAACTGCAGACTGTGCTACATGCAGGTTTGCAGCAGCTTCAGAAACATGCTCTCGTTCAGCAACTTCTATAAAATAAACAAGTTGTCTTAACTCCATATTGAACTCCTCCAAAATTTAATATATATCAAAACGAGATATTTTCTATCTTAATTATATATTGTTTCGATTAATAATAACATATAAGATACTTTCAGACACTTCAAAAAGTTGGAAACGGGGAGTTTATTATATGAATTACAATCAGATGCCTAATGCACAAGGTTTATACCGTCCCGAATTCGAACACGATGCATGCGGTATTGGCTTATATGCACATATAAAAGGATTAGCAACACATGATATTGTAAAAAAAGGCTTACAAATGTTATGTCAGTTAGACCACCGTGGTGGACAAGGCAGTGACCCAAACACAGGTGACGGTGCTGGACTGATGGTTCAAATACCGGATGATTATTTCCGGAAAGTATGCCCAGAGCTAAATTTACCAGATAAAGGACGATACGCCGTAGGAATGGTTTTCTTTTCGAATGACGATCAAGAGAGAGGCAAAATAGAAAATTTTGTTAACGAATTAATAGAAAATGAGGGTCAGAAACTTCTCGGCTGGAGAACTGTACCTACAGATGCCAGAAAAATCGGTAAAAAGGCAAAAGAAACTGCTCCGGTGGTTCGTCAAGTATTTATCGGTGCGAATGATGATATTACAAATGAATTAGCGTTTGAGCGGAAGTTATATGTAATCAGAAAACAAGCTGAAAATTGGGCGAATAAGTGTGAAATGCGTTTTTACTTTGCTAGTCTATCTAACAGAACAATCGTTTACAAAGGCTTGTTAACATCGAATCAAGTTGATGACTTTTATGTAGAGCTACAAGATGAAGACTTTGTATCAGCTTTTTCTTTAGTACACTCTAGATTTAGTACGAATACATTCCCTAGCTGGGAACGAGCACATCCGAACAGATATTTGATTCATAATGGTGAAATTAATACATTGCGTGGCAACATCAATTGGATGAGAGCGCGAGAACAACAATTTGTATCAAAAGCATTTGGAGATGATTTAAATAAACTCCTTCCTATTTTAAATGCAGACGGTAGTGACTCTTCCACTCTAGATAATGCACTGGAATTCTTTACGTTGGCTGGAAGGACACCAGCACAAGCTGCAATGATGTTAATTCCAGAACCATGGAATAATAATACTCATATGTCAGAGGAGAAGAAAGCATTTTATGAATACCATAGTTGTCTGATGGAACCATGGGATGGACCTACTTCCATTACGTTTACCGATGGGAAGCAAATTGGTGCAATTTTGGATCGTAACGGTTTGCGCCCTGCACGTTACTATGTAACAAAAGATGATTATATTGTTTATTCTTCTGAAGTTGGCGTTATTGATATAGAAGAAGAAAATATTTTATATAAAGACCGTCTTCGTCCAGGGAAAATGCTTCTAATTGATTTAGAAGAAGGGCGTATAATTGCCGATGAAGAAATCAAGAACAAAGTGGCATTAGCACATCCATACAAAGAATGGTTAAATGATAAATTAGTTAAATTGGATGAGGAAATAACCGGTGGTGATGAAGAGCCAATAACCAACTTACTTGAAAGGCAAAAAGCTTTTGGTTATACGACAGAAGATATTGAAAAGTATTTAATACCAATGGTTAACCAAGGAAAAGATCCGATTGGTTCGATGGGGAACGATACTCCGCTAGCAGTATTGTCTGATCATGCCCAATCACTTTTCAACTATTTTAAACAATTGTTTGCTCAAGTAACGAACCCGCCAATCGATGCGTATCGAGAACAGGTCGTTACATCGACAATGACATTGTTAGGGCCTGAAAGAAATATCTTACATTCGGATGAAACAAACTGTCATCGTATTCAACTAGAATCCCCAGTTCTTTCTAATCAACAATTGAATCAATTGAAAGCTAATAAATATGAAGGTTTTTTGAGCAAAACCATTGATACGCTATTTACCGGTGATTTAGAAGCTAGTTTAAAGTCTGTGTTTAAGCAAGCAGATCAAGCTATAAAAGACGGTGTGAATCTATTAATCTTATCTGATCGAAATATGAGTGCTACGAACATTGCAATTCCTGCTTTATTAGTAGTAAGCGGATTGCACCAATACCTTGTTCGCCATGGAAGCAGAACAAAAGTAAGTATTATTGCTGAAACTGGTGAGACAAGAGAGGTTCATCATTTTGCTGCCTTGTTAGGTTATGGTGTAGATGCTATTACCCCGTATTTAGCATTTGAATCCTATAAGCGCGAAATTAATCGTGGAAATTTAACTGTCTGCTATCAAGAAGTTGTTAGAAAATACATTGCTGCTGTTACAGAAGGTGTGGTAAAAGTAATGTCTAAAATGGGGATATCTACAGTGCAAAGTTACCGTGGTGCCCAAATTTTCGAAGCTGTTGGTATTAGTAATGAAGTAATTGAAAAATACTTTACTGGAACTGCATCGCAAATTGATGGCATTGGATTGGATACAATTTCTAAAGAAGCGGCAATCAGACATCAAAATGGTTATCACCAATCTGTTGATCAATCCTTGGAACCAGGGAGTGATTTCCAGTGGAGGAAAACTGGTGAACATCATGCGTTCAATCCAAAAACGATTCATACGCTTCAATGGGCATGTCGTAGAGGAGATTATAGCCTTTTTAAAGACTTCTCAAAGGCTGCAGATGAAGAACGCATAGGATTTTTACGTAACTTGTTCTCATTTGATGTTAACCAATCGATTCCTCTTGATGAAGTTGAGTCTATAGATTCCATCGTCAAACGTTTCAAAACTGGCGCTATGTCATTTGGTTCACTGAGTCAGGAAGCTCATGAAGCACTCGCAATTGCAATGAATCGTTTGGGTGGTAAAAGTAACAGTGGTGAGGGTGGAGAAGACTCAAATCGTTATACGATTGATGAAAATGGAGATTTACGCAGAAGCGCGATTAAACAAATTGCATCGGGGCGATTTGGAGTAAATAGCCACTATTTAGTTAGTGCTGATGAATTACAAATCAAAATGGCTCAAGGGGCAAAACCTGGTGAAGGTGGACAGTTACCTGGTAATAAAGTATACCCATGGGTTGCAGGTGTTCGAGGGTCTATACCAGGAGTAGGTCTCATTTCACCACCTCCACACCATGATATATATTCCATTGAGGACTTATCTCAATTAATCCACGATTTAAAGAATGCAAATCGTGACGCAAGAATTAGTGTGAAGCTTGTAGCTAAATCTGGTGTTGGTACAATCGCTGCCGGTGTAGCCAAAGGAAACGCAGATGTTATTTCGATTGTTGGTTACGATGGCGGTACAGGTGCATCGCCAAAAACGAGTGTGAAGCATACTGGTTTACCATGGGAATTAGGATTAGCAGAAGCACACCAAACATTAATGCTTAATGGGTTAAGAGAAAGAGTTGTATTAGAAACGGATGGTAAATTACTAACTGGTAAAGATGTAGCGATGGCGGCATTACTTGGGGCAGAGGAATTTGGATTTGCAACAGCACCTCTTGTTGTTCTTGGGTGTGTGATGATGCGTGTTTGTCATATGGATACTTGTCCTGTAGGAGTCGCAACGCAAAATCCAGAGTTGCGCAAAAAATTTACTGGGAATCCTGATCATATTGTGAATTATATGCGGTTTGTTGCCGAGGAGTTACGTGAAATTATGGCGCAACTTGGTTTCAAAACGGTTGATGAAATGGTCGGCCGTACAGATGTGCTAGGAGTAAGTAACAGAGCGAAAGCACATTGGAAAGCAAAAGACCTTGATCTTTCAAAAATACTCTATCAACCTACTACTGGTGGACGCATATTTAGTACACCACAGAACCATAAAATTAATGAATCACTCGATATGAGAGAAATTTTACCTGCTGTCCAGTCAGCGATTGAGTCAAAAGGAAAAGTTGATTTAAAGTTCCCGATTAGAAATATTGATCGTGCAACAGGTACGATAACAGGTAGTGAGATTTCTAAACGATATGGGAATGAAGGATTACCTGTAGATACGATTATACTACGCTTTTATGGTTCTGCAGGTCAGAGTTTTGGAGCGTTCATTCCAAAAGGTATGTCACTAATCCTCTATGGAGATGCCAATGACTATGTTGGCAAAGGTCTATCAGGAGGTAAAATAGTTGTTTCTGCACCGAAGGAATCTATTTTTATTCCAAGAGATAATGTTATTGCTGGTAACGTATCTTTCTATGGCGCAACAAGTGGTGAAGCCTACATCAACGGTATGGCTGGTGAACGTTTTGCTGTTCGAAATAGTGGTGCAAACATTGTTGTTGAAGGAATTGGTGACCATGGTTGTGAATATATGACTGGTGGACGTGTTGTTGTGCTTGGTGAAGTTGGTAAAAACTTTGGAGCCGGTATGTCTGGTGGAATCGCTTATGTACTTGCAGAGGATAGAGAGAAATTCAAAAACTTAAGCAATCAAGAAATGATAAAAATCGAAAGACTACAAGATATAGAAGAAATGAATAAAGTGAAAGAAATGGTTCAAAAGCATTTACACTATACAAATAGTAGTAAAGCTGCACATGTTTTAGAAAATTGGGAGGAAGCAGTAAATAAATTTGTCAAAGTTATTCCGAAAGATTATCAGGATATGTTGAATACGATTCAATCGTTTAGGGATGTTGGTGAATCAGAAGAAGAAGCACATATGAGTGCTTTCCAAGCGAAAAAAGAAAATAAAAAAATCCCAATTAAGAAACTTGAAAATGCGGTAGTACAGTAGAAAGGAGAGAGGAATATGGGAAAAGCGACAGGATTTATGGACTATCAGCGTGAGGAGACCAACAAACGCGATCCACTAACCCGGACAAATGACTGGCGTGAATATGATACGTCCTTCTCTGATGAATCATTGAAACGGCAAGGGGCAAGATGTATGGATTGCGGAACGCCTTTTTGTCAGATGGGGGAGATAATCAATGGTGCCACAACAGGATGCCCGATTTACAACCTGATACCGGAATGGAATGATCTGGTTTATAAGGGAAGATGGAAAGAAGCACTGGAACGGCTATTAAAAACGAACAACTTTCCGGAATTTACCGGGAGGGCATGTCCCGCACCATGTGAGGGATCTTGCACACTTGGGATTTCCGATCCTGCCGTCACGATTAAAAGTATCGAACGTACGATTATTGATAAAGGGTTTGAAAATGGTTGGATCACACCCCGGATCCCGAAAAACAGAACGGGGAAAAATGTCGCCATCATTGGTTCTGGTCCTGCCGGGCTGGCCAGCGCCGACCAATTGAATCAGGTTGGTCATCACGTCACTGTGTATGAACGCCAGGATCGTGCAGGTGGACTATTGATGTACGGTATTCCCAATATGAAACTGGAAAAAGAAGTAGTCGAGCGCAGAATCCGGCTGCTTGAACAGGAAGGCATTAATTTCGTTCTGAATACAGAAGCAGGCAAAGACATCCCATTTGAAGCATTAAACCATCAATATGATGCTACCATCCTATGTATCGGTGCTCAAAAGCAGCGCGATTTACAGATGGCTGGCAGAGATACAGAGGGTATCCATTTAGCAATGGATTATCTGACAGCTTCCACGAAGCATTTGCTACAAGGTGATGAATGCATCGATGCCAAAGGGAAAGATGTCATCGTTATCGGCGGTGGTGATACAGGAGCAGACTGCATTGCAACAGCCCTTCGACAAGAGTGCAACAGTGTGGTGCAATTCGGTAAGCATCCAAAACCGCCAGCAGCCAGAATTGGAAGCAACATGTGGCCAGAATTTCCGAACGTCTTTACCGTGGATTATGCGCATAAAGAAGCAACCGCCAAATTCGGCGAAGACCCGCGTCAGTTCTGTATTCAGACAAAGCGGTTCGTTACTGGTGAAAACGGGAGTCTAAAAGAAGTACATACCGTGGAAATGGAAAAAACTACAGACGAAAACGGCAAGGCAACATTCCGTGAAATACCCGGAACAGAAAAGTTTTGGCCGGCTCAGCTTGTCTTGATTGCCATTGGTTTTGAAGGTCCTGATGAACAGTTGCTGCAGCAGCTTGGTCTGGACACTGAAAATGGCAACGTAAAGGCGACATACGGTAACTTTATGACCAATATCGATAACGTCTTTACAGCAGGTGATGCCAGACGTGGCCAAAGCTTAATCGTTTGGGCCATCAATGAAGGGAGGGAAGCAGCCCATAAAGTTGACGAATACTTAATGGGAAGTTCCACACTTCCGTCTTATCTGGAAGAATCAATCTAATACTAGTAGAAAAGGATGAGTACTGATATGAACAAATCTGAAATTAATAAAATAATTGAAGAAGAAAATGTTCGATTTATTCGACTACAATTTACGGATATGCTGGGAACGATTAAAAATGTAGAAATTCCACTTAGCCAATTAGATAAAGCATTGGATAATATGATGATGTTCGATGGATCTTCAATCGAAGGTTTTGTACGTATTGAGGAATCAGATATGTACTTATATCCTGATTTAGAAACATTTGTAGTGTTTCCATGGACTTCTGATAAAGGTAAAGTAGCTCGTTTTATTTGTGACATCTATAAGCCAGATGGTACACCGTTTGAGGGATGTCCACGATATAACTTGAAACGAAATCTTAAAAAAATGGAAGAGTTAGGATTCGACACATTTAATATTGGAACAGAACCTGAATTCTTCCTATTCAAATTAGATGAGAATGGAGATCCCTCATTAGAGCTTAATGACCATGGAGGTTACTTTGATCTAGCTCCTACAGATTTAGGGGAAAATTGCCGAAGAGATATTGTTCTTGAGTTAGAAGAAATGGGATTTGAAATTGAAGCATCCCATCATGAAGTGGCTCCTGGTCAACATGAAATTGATTTTAAATATTCAGATGCTGTTAAGCATGCAGATGATATTCAAACATTTAAGTTAGCTGTAAAGACAATTGCAAGAAAGCATAACCTTCATGCAACATTTATGCCTAAGCCACTATTTGGTGTAAACGGATCTGGAATGCACGTTAATATGTCTTTATTTAAAGATGGAGAAAATAAGTTCTTCGATAAAAGTGGAGAAATGCAATTGAGTAACACAGCATATCAATTTATTGCAGGTGTGATTGAACATGCAACAAATTTTACTGCTGTTACAAATCCAACTATAAATTCGTATAAACGACTAGTACCTGGCTATGAAGCACCTTGTTACGTAGCATGGTCTGGGTCAAATAGAAGTCCTTTATTACGTATCCCGAATTCAAGAGGACTCAGCACCCGTGTTGAAGCGCGCAGTGTTGATCCTTCTGCCAATCCTTATATGGCTTTAGCGGTATTACTAGCTGCGGGTTTAGATGGTGTGGAAAATAAATTAGAAGCACCTGATGCAGTTGATCGCAATATTTACGAGATGAATAAAGCTGAGCGCGAAGAAAATGGTGTGAAAGATTTGCCAGCTACGTTAATGGATGCGCTGGAGAAGCTACAGAAAGACGAAGTCCTGGTAAATGCATTAGGTGAACATCTATTTGAACATTTCATGGAAGCAAAGGAAATTGAATGGGATAATTTTCGAACAGCTGTACATCCATGGGAGCGCGAACAGTACTTAACCACTTATTAATACAGGCCTATAAGTTTCGTATCAATTTATTCACAGTCTGGATATACTTAGTAAGAGCCTCCTTGAGCTGCCACTTCAAGGAGGCTCTTAGTTTCATTTTGAAGGTTGTTGTGACAGAAAGCCTATAAGTTATTCCAGAAAAGGAGAAACTCCTTTTCTTGCTCCTTTTCATCAAAAAATATATTCTTTAGAAATCTTGTCTGGGTTTTTTCACTTTTTTCATGTCCAAGTAGGTTCTGTATGACGTCAAGAGGTTTACAAGAACTAAGTAGATTAGGTATATTATAGGTTAATACCGAAATATAATTTAATAGGGGGATTGAAAAATGGATGTAAGGTACCCAATTGGCAAATTACAAGTACCCGAAAAGGTAACACTTGAAAATATTCAAGAATGGTTAAGCCAAATCGACACTTACACGACTCGATTAAGAGAAACAGTCGACTCATTAAGTGATGAGGAATTAAGCAAAACTTATCGTGATGGTAGTTGGACAGTTCAACAACTTGTTCATCACATTGCCGATTCTCAAGTGAACATGTATCAACGTTTGAAGCTAGCTTTAACAGATGAGAATCCAACAGTACCAAATTTTGATCAAGACAAGTGGGCTGTTCAACCTGATACAAATCTTCCTATAGAAAGCTCTATTAAAATGCTGGAAGGTATAAACGAGCGCATCGTATCTTTGGGTCATCGTTTAACTGAGGGGCAATTAGATCGAGCTTTTACTCACCAGATAAACGGTAAAATAACAGTTGCAACAAAGGTTGCCAAATTAGCTTGGCATGAAGACCATCACTTGGCCCATATAAAAATCGCATTATCAAAATAGTATAATATTTTAAAAATTGGCTTATCAAATCTGGATAAGCCAATTTTTAAAATGAAGAAAGGAGGAAGATTTTATGAAATCGATAAAAATAATTAGTGTTATTGCTATTGTTATTATCATATTTTTGGGTGGTTATTTTACAGGTAACATAAACAATAACGAAGCTTCTAGGGAATTAAGGATTGGATACAAAAATAATGAAAATCCAAACCAAGTTGATTATAGTAATATTTTTACTGATACTGAAAACCAAACGATAATTGATAATTTTATGATGATTTATTTACATAGAGATAAGTTAACAAATGTAAATCAGGATGTGGAAAACCCAGATATATATATTGTAGTAATGAGTCCAAAGCAATCAGTCGGCTTAATTGACTCTAGGGTGTGGTTTATCGATGAAGGTGCTATTATAGGCGAGCGTATTGGGGAAAGTTGGAACCAAGTAGAATATTACCAAATCGATAAAAGCGATGTTAACTACATTAAGGAAATTATTGATTATCAAGAAGACGAAGAAGGATAAGAAAGGTAAATACAGGGGGAATTTTGTGGAGAAAAGATATAACTTAGGCTCTTTTTATTTAATACTTATTTGTTTGGGATTAACAGTCTACTCACTGTATTCTAATCTTAGCCATACTTGGCTGATTGTACCTCCAAATTTTCTACAACTAACTAGTGCGGTCTGATTTTCTTTCAATAAACAGGCCATAATGTCAGAGAAACTTGAGAGGATTTAATTTTAACCTTATTGGTCCTAGTAATATCAGAGATTTATGAACGTCAGTTATTCTTTAGGTTGTAAATCTTCAATGGAATCAATGTCCATATAAGTAGGAAAGGTAAGCTGCCTAAAAAATGATACGCTCCTCTTAAGGTGACAGGTTGAAAAAATCTGTTTTCCTTAAGGGGAGATTTTTGTATAGCGTACATTTTGTTTTAGCAAAAAATGTGATTAAGTGGTTCTGGTTTGTTTGTTCAGGGTTGTTTCTTATTAGCTTCAAATGGTACTGTTTTCCTGCTCCCGATTAGATACAACAACAAAATTATAATCATTAATACAGCAGAAAGACTAAAGGTCATGCCGTAACCGACAAATTTTGCTAAGAATCCAAGCCCGATTGACCCAAAGGCCAAACCAAAATCAATAAAAATTAGCAGCATCGAATTGGCTGTTGACTTTTTCTCGGGTGGAACAAGCGTTAACGCCCAAGCTTGGCCAATTGGATGGATAATGGCAAAAGCAATTCCGAATAATACCCCTGA
This sequence comes from Oceanobacillus longus, assembly GCF_042650085.1. Lineage (NCBI taxonomy): Bacteria > Bacillati > Bacillota > Bacilli > Caryophanales > Bacillaceae > Oceanobacillus > Oceanobacillus longus. The sequence continues at coordinate 42,085 of NZ_JBHSAO010000016.1, forward strand.
AACGAGAACCATCCACATACTAGTGGAGAAGCCTAATAAGATTAAGCCTACAGCCCCTGAAACAGCAGCTGGAATAATAAGGATTCTGTGACCGAATTTATCAAAAATTTTACCGGAAAAAGAACGAACTAACACCATTGCAATTCCTTGTGCGATAAAAAACTGTGAAATACTTCCGCCAACATTGATCTCTTTACCAAACGCCCCCATAAAGTTTACCGTTCCTGCAATAGTCATATAATTCAGCGATACCAAAATACATGGAAGAAGAACACGCTTATCGAACATGTACTTATAGAAAGGTTCATTATCTGTTGCCTGTGTACTTTCATTTTCTACTTTAGCTGTATTTTTTGTGAAAAAACTACACAGAAGGGAAAAAGACATGAGCCCTAGAGTCAACATCATCATCGATTCAAATGAGTAATTTGCAAGGTAAGCAATAGCGATTAGCGGCCCAATTGTCGTTCCAACGCTTGTAGACATTGCGAAGAAAACAATCCCTTCACCTAAGCGAGATTTAGGAACAATATTACTTGATATCGTAAAGACTAAAATTGTAAGCATACTAAATCCAATGCCTTGTAGAGCTCTAATGACTATTAAAAATCCGATTGACTGACTTACAAAAGTTAGACCGATTGTACCCAAAAAGTAAAGGAGAGAAATAATGAGGAGTAATTTCATGTTAACTTTTTGGATAATGACGCTCGCAAAGAAGCGCGTGATTAATGATGCAGTCATTAAGGTCGTAGTCATGATTCCCGCAAGCGCAGGATTATCACTAAAGGTTGATACAAAAATGGGGAAACCTGCCGTAATCATATAAAAAGAAGCGAACATAACTAAAGACAATAATACAATTATTAAATATTGGTTGGTCCATAGTTTAACTTTTACTTTATCCATAGTATATAAGACCGCCTTTCAATGATAATTCTAAAAGTAGGATGATTTATACGTGAAAATTGCTTTTAACATCATAACAACTTTATTCTTACCATCTTTTTAAGAAATATTTAAAGTTGTTTTCAAAGTTGTTTTCAATGAAAGCAATTAATAATATATACTATCAAGGACATGAAAGACCACATGTCGCTGCTAATAAGCAAAAATGGTGGAAAACCAAAAGTCCTCTTTTTGGTATCCACATCGATTAACCATATATATTAGTAACTATATAGTGTAAAAATCGATGAAACAAAAACAAAAGACAGATTAAGAAATTACCTATAGTGGCCGGTTAATGGAGTAAAATAATTGTGACTTATAGTAAGAAACCATATAACGCCGTGTGATGAATTGAATTTTGATATACTTTAATGGTTAAACTTTGGAAAATGATGAAGTTAAGAAAAAAAGGAGTGTGTTCAGCTTGACTGGAGTAGAATTAGACTTGGTAGTTACAGATAGCTTAAAGGCATTGGAACTATACGAAAAAATATTTGAAACCGAACGGATTGAGGTTTCAAACTTACCGAGAGGGGAAAATGAAGCAGTTTTTACTCTATATGGTGTTCAATTTCATATGTTAGATGAAAACCCACAATTCCATTTAATAGCACCAAAACCTGATGACCCTAAAACGAGTTGGGTTAACGTTACTGTCCCAGATATTAAGGAGACATATAAAAAGGCGATGGATTTAGGATGTACAGAGATACAACCAGTGACTGATCTGGCTGACTACGGAGTGTCGAATGCCATTTTCATGGATCCCTTTGGTTATGTATGGATGCTGCATCAAGTATATAAAGAAGTTAGTCATGAAGAACGATTACAGCTTTGGGAGGAAAAAAAGGAGAATTAACAATGGATGTATGATAAGAATTATACAGAAAAATAGTATTCAAAAATTGCTACCTTTAGTGTTCCAAATGGCAGAATAGCTAAAAAAAGATAAGTGAAAATAATCTATTCTAAGATAATCTAAGTAGAATTTTCAACCAATATTAGGTCATCCTAAAAGTAGGAGGGATGATCTTGATACTTCGGGTAATATTACTACTTATTTTCATAAGTTTAGATCTAACGACAATGGTTAGTGCAATTTCCCCATTAAAAGCAGCTTTTATTCGTGACAACCAGTTATGGATTAAAAGCGGTGAGACAGAAATACAACTTACAAAGGACAAATATGTGTATTCTCCAAAATGGTCATATGACGGTCGATTTATTGCTTATATTGATGGTGATGAGCAAGGAGAAAAAGCGGACTTATTCATATATGACACAAAGGAAAAAGAAAACTACCAGCCATATGTAAGGGTTGAAACAACGAACTTCAAATGGTCCCCGATTAAAAATCAATTAGCTTACAATTCAAATGGGATACTAAATGTTACAAAAATGAAAAATGGTCGTCCACATGGTTTTGAAAATGTCTCTCTAGGTGTTAGTGATTTTGAGTGGTTCCCAAACGGAAAAGAATTTATCGTTTCTTCCCAAGCCAGTTTGCGTCCAACTGGGTGGGGACCAATACCGCTTTATAAGGTTCCTGTAGATGCAAATCTTTCTGAAGAGAAAATGAACCCTTTTTATACCATTCAAACAAAAAAACAAGATTTCTTTGCTATTTCCGCAGATGACTTTAAATGGAGCTTTGACGGAAAATGGATTAGCTTCCTAGCCACTCCAACAGGTTCCTGGTCAAATGATAGTAATACATTATGCGTTTTGTCATCAGAGGGAAAGGATTTTCAAGTAATTGGGAAAATGCTTTGGTATCAAGACTGGATGAAGTGGGCTCCATCAGCTAACAAACTCGCATATATTTCTGGTGAAGGAAGATTTTTTGTTGAGAACAAAAACACCACAATTGCTGATATACCAACTTCAAATCAGCAAAAGGAATACACACCTAAAGGTTATGTCGATCTTGATTTGGAATGGTTTTCACCCGAACAAGTCATTGTTGCTCGTGCCAAAGAGAACAAGGAATGGGATGAAGGACCTGTCCCAACCATGTTGACAGAACTTTATGTTATCAATGTTAAAACAGAAGAGCAAAAACAAATCTCTTTTCCAAAGAAAAATGAACTTGACAGAGAACCTCAAGTTATTGATTCTAAACTTACTTGGTTTCGAAAGGGATTAAATAATACAAAAGGTGATGTATTAGTGAAGGAAGGATTAAGTGGTCGGGAACATAAATGGATTAAGGAAGTTGATTCAGCTCCAATTTTTTTTACTCAGAATGGTAAGCATTAATAATACTTTTGGCAGCAATCTTAAAGGGCAGGTTTATTAAACTAGCTTAGAAAAAGGTTACTCATACAGCCGATGAGTGACCAATCAAGGCGAAACAACAAAAGAAAGGTAACTCATACAGCAGATAAGGGCCCTTCTAAATATCATTGCTATGCAGAAATCTTCTTCCAGGAAAGCACCATTAACCCATAAGGAGATCGTTAATATACATGGTCTTTCATTTGATAACGTGGCAGAAGAGTTGAAGGAAGAAAAAATTTACAAATGCTGCGCCTTCATTCCACCTCGTAAATTTGTAACTATTGGACAAAATAGGTTACAGGACAGTGCTACTAAAAGCAATAGCACTTCCCTATAATAAACGAGGGAGTGAAATAGATGGCTGATAACAACAAACGCAAACGTGACGATAAAGATGCTGGCAAAAGAGTAGGAAGTGGTGTAGGTGTTGTTCCTGGAGATAACATAGCTACTGCTCTTGATCCATTTGGTGCTGCTGCAGGTGCTGTTGGTGACGAGTTGGACAACAAGACGGGTAGAGATGAAGACAATCATGTCTCCAAAAAAAGAGATTAGAATGAAATAAAGTCATTCCTTAAAGGTTATGGCATGCAGAGGACTTCCTAAATGGGAGTCCTTTGTTTTCCGCTGTTACCATTCCACAGATGAACCGGAAGCCCGCTTGACTCCCCGAATGGCAGCTACTTCCTCTACAAGTCTCTGCATTGCTAGGTTCTTTTGTTTTGCTTCAATCATGATGTCAAAGTCCTGATTCAGTTCCTTTGCCATCTTTAAGAAGGGGAGGACAAAGTCTAATGAGACAAAATCAGCATGGGAACGATAGGCATGTTCCGATTTTGGTGAAGAAAGGTGGACTTTCGGTACCATGTTAAAATTATTCCAAGTCTTAAATATACGGTCTAAGTACAGAGGCAGGTCATTCTCCACGTTATTCGCCATATGGTGATGATAATCGAGTATCATTGGAATGTTTTCCTTTTCGCAAGTAAGGAGTGTCTCCTGAACATCATACGTTTTATCATCATTTTCTAACGTCATGTGCTTCTTAATTTCCTTTGGCAGTTTCTTGAGATTTTCATGGAAACGATCTAATGTCTTATTTTTATCCCCATAGGCCCCGCCGATATGAATATTAATTAATCCCTTATCGAAAGCATCCATTGCTTCGAGCATTTTATAATGATATTCCATATCTTTTACTGCATTCATCGTTACTTCTTCCCTTTGGCTTGTGAAAAGTGTAAATTGATTTGGGTGAAAGCTTACTCTGAGATTGAATTGCCGGATTAGATTTCCTATTTCCTTCCATTCGTTTTTAAATGGAGTGATGAAATCCCACATAACTTCCGGATGGGTTGCTAAAGGGACAAGCGAGCTTGAAAGCCGATATAACTCTATTTCATGTGCGATATTATAATGCAAAATTCGCTTTGTATGATGTAAATTTTGAGCTGTTATTGATTTCAACTTTTCCATTCGCTCGTTTTTAGGAAGCGCAGAATAGCGTGTAAAAGTTAACGTTTTCGAAGGACTTGCATCCCATAAACCTAATGCGCTTGCTACATAGCCGAACCGAATCTTCATCTGCTGTCCTCCTTTATTTAATATGTTGAAATGGAAATCTATTCTGGTGTATCTTTTAAAAGTATTTAAACATGAAGGAAAGCTTCGTATATAGTATCTTATTTTCCGCAAGAATTTATTTATGTATACAGAATTAAAGAATACTGGACCTGAAGTTTAGTTGCCTTATTTAATACCCTACTAAAATATTTTAAATCATTAAATCCAATCATATTCAGGAGAAGTTCTCTGAGCCAGTATGGTTCTATGGAAAAAAGTAACGTAATGTTAAGTCAAAATAATCGTGCTTTCATGTGACTACCTACTATAATTAGTGTAAAGATTTGGTATACTTATATCATTTGTAATGATGGAAGCGGGTTACTAAACTTTAAGAGGTTGTATAATGGAAGGTCGATCTATAAATGCATCAACTATTAAGATTCAATCCACCTAATATTTCTAAAACCAGAGAGATGTTGGTAAAAGCTGATTGAACCTTTCCCCGAATTTCTGCCGTGTTAGCTGAAACAAGGTACGTCAGTTTTTTTGACGCACCTCTTTTAACACAAAATAAGAAATATGCGATATTGATACAGGAATAAGTAGGAGGGATTATTTTGACAGCTGAAAAAAAGTTAAGGGTTTGTGAAAAAGGACATAAGTATTACAAAAGTAGTAACTGTACAAGTTGCCCTACTTGCGATAAAAAGAATAAACCTGATAGTGGCTTCCTATCGAAACTAAGTTCACCTGCCAGAAATGCCTTAGCTCAGAAGGGATTGATACTTTGCAAAAACTATCAAAGTATACCGAAAAAGAAATTCTAAAAATCCATGGTATTGGGTCAGCTTCCTTACCAACTATGAGAACTTCATTAGAAGAAGCTGGTTTATCATTTAAAGAAGAATAATGTTTGTTCCTATCAATTGCAACATTGATTGGGTGAAGTAGTGTTCTTAAAGTAAACCAGCTAAATGTTACTTCATTGATAACTAAACAAGCAACGTTGGAAGTAACGGGGGTACGAAACAAGATATTGAAGATATCTATGAATTGTTTGCTAGCGGCAAGGTAAGTCCTAAAATAACTGACATTACTTTTGATAAAATTCCCGAAAGTATTCAGTTGCTGGGAGATAATAAAGTAACTGGCCGATTAGTAGCTAATATGGAAAAATAAGTACTTAAAATCAGACCTAAGAAGTAGTTTTAAATCCCTGCTTCGTAGGTTTTTTAAAATTATAATCCTGTAAGTTCTTCTTTAGATGTAACCAAGAGTAGAACTGTGTCTCTAACAAGAGGAACAGTTTTTTTGTGTATAAGAAGGGGTATAATAAGTTGCGAATAATTGTAAAGTTGACTTGACAAAAAGACAAGTTGACTTTACAATTTGGGTGTGGAAAAGTTAGGAGTGATTTAATTGCTTGTTAATCGTGTAAGAGAATTACGGGCTACATTCAAATTGACACAAGGAGAACTGGCAAAAAAGATTGGTGTAACGAGGCAAACAATTGTTTCATTGGAAAAAGGGAGTTACATACCTTCATTACTTCTTGCTATGAATATGGCTGAAGTTTTTGATAAACCGATAGAGGAAATTTTTTATAAAAGGGAGGAAGAAGAATGAAATTATATTTTACCGTTATTTTGAGGTCTTTACTATATGTTTCACTAGCTATTATGGTTTATGATTTTGTTAAAGTTGAGCAACAATTTGAGTTATTGCGAAGGGGATATATTAATGAATTCTCCGTATCTATAGGTAATCAGGCGGGATTGGTTTTTGTTGTTATTACGATAATATTAGCCATTATGAATGTGATTCAGCTACTAGTTATGAAAAAAAATAAACAAGCAAAAGTAGAGGACTATATGCTACCTGAATATGACTCTTCAGATGAACGGTCCGTGGAGATTACTGGTAAAGCAGTCCGTTTTGCATTCGTTTTTGTATTATTGTATTCCTTTTTAGTCCTCGGTTCATACATGTTCATTCCAACTTATTTCCTAGATTATGTTTGGTATCCAATGTTCACGACGGCTTCCATACCAGTTGTTGGTCTAATCGCCTATTTAATTTCTTTCAAGGTAATTTATTCTCGTTAAAAGATGTATCCTTTTTATTTTTAAAGAATAATGCAAATGAGTGACTGGCAGTAGAGTTAAAGGTCTTGGCCTTTTTTGTATATAAATACGTTATGGATGTAAACTAAGCAAAAAAGGCAGGTAAGAAAAATGAGTGATTTAACTCCATCCGAGATTCAAAATTTAATGACATCTTATATGACGAATACAATGGCATCCGCTGTAACTGCGGATTTTTTAAAGAAAGCAGACAGTCTAGATGTCAAAAAGATGCTTGATTTAGGACTTAATATAGCTAATGAAGAAGTTAAAGGAGCGGAATATTTTTTAAAGAGTGACAGGAGGGCCCTGCCAGAGGGATTCACAGAGAAAGATATTTTGCGTAGTGATTCAAAATACTATTCCGATAAATTTGTCGTCTTGCTGAAATATATTTTAGGAATAGATGCATTAAATTTATATTCTCTTTCCTTCTCCACATCACGCAATCCAAAGATTCGTGCCTTTTATAAAAAAATGCTAACGGATACAACGGTATTGATTGAACGATGCATGGAGTTTATTATCAAAAATGGGATGGATCAACCCATCATCCACATACCTAGAACGGAAGTAGTGGAAAAAATTCACGAACAAGACTTTTTAGGGAAAATGTTTGGTAAGAATCGTCCATTAAGTACTCCTGAAGTCCAACAACTTACAACGAACTATTATTCAACAGAAGTGCTACGTGAGCTACTTCGTTCTTTTTGTCCGACAGAAACAACGGAGATCAAAGAACATTTTGAGCGAGGTACTAAATTATTCTCGAAACAACTAGAGGCAATTCAGGATAAGCTTCAAAAAGAAAATGTACCTCAATTTCCTACTTGGGAAACCGACATTGATACGGATAGAGCTCCTTTCTCTGAACGTTTAATGCTGTTTAAAATATCACTCATAGTCGGGGCAACTGGAGGGAAATATGGCGTTTCCGCTTCCGCAACACTACGAAAGGACATTGGTGCTTCTTTTTTAAAAATGATGGGTGAAACGCTATTGTATGCCGAAGACACTGGCAACATACTTATCAAACATAAAATGCTTGATGAACCACCGATGATTAAAAAGGAATAGAGAAAAGAAATAACATTGCTATTCAAAATCACAATAAGAAGACCGTCAATTTACTAACGGGTTTCATAAAATTAAAAAAATCTCAGTTAATTACATGAGATTTTTTGTATTTATTTTCAAAGAATATTCAACTATAGCTTCAGTTAACGGAATAAGTAACAATACTTATTCCGTTAACTGACTTCATTTTTATATTTATAATTATAGGTCAGAAATCATTCCACCATCTACTACAAATTGAGCTCCAGTTGAATAGCTAGAATCATCAGAGGCAAGGTATACAACCAAATTAGATACTTCTTCTACTTCTGCTCTTCTTCTTAGTGGAATATCTTGTTCAAGTTGCTTAAGATATTCTTCAACATCTGGTTGGTCAGCCATAGGTGTTTTGATAATTCCTGGATGTACAGAATTTACACGGATGTTATATTGTCCAAGCTCAGTAGCCGCACCTTTAGTCATACCAGTTACAGCATGTTTAGAAGCACTATACGCAATAGCCGTTGGCGCACTTACCAAACCATCTACAGATGAAATGTTAATAATAGAACCAACACCAGCTTTTTTCATAGAAGGAAGTGATTTTTGCATTCCTAAGAATACGCCAAGCTCGTCTACTTTAAATGTTAATTCGAAGTCTTTTACAGTTAGTTCTTCTAATGTTTTGAAGATACCAATTCCTGCGTTGTTTACTAACACGTTGATAGGACCAAAAGTTTCTTCTGTTTTTGCTACAACTTCTACCCAGTTCTCTTCACTAGCAACATCTAATTTAAGAGCGATTGCGTTTTCTCCTAATTCATCGGCTAGTTTTTGTGCACCTTCAAAGTTAAGGTCAGTAATCGCTACTTTCGCGCCTTCTTCCACGAATTTACGAACATGCATAGCACCCATACCTTGTGCTGCACCTGTAATGATTGCTACTTTACCGTCTAATTTCCCCATCATGTATTCCTCCATGTTTATATAGAATTTGAACAACCGTAAGATAAAATCACCTTACTTATCTAGTATCTACTTCACAACTAATATTTGTCAAAGAAATGGTTTTCTCCTAGTTTAATATGCAATTTAATAGGAGCCAATCTTTAGGCCAGGCTCGAGCCATAACTATAGAATGATCCAATCAAAATGTTACTCTTTCTTAAAAATAGTAACGAATCTTTTAGTATTCCTAACCATATAAGAATTAGTAATGGCCAAAATAATTATTGTGAAATTAATCACAAAGTGCTATCATTATTAATGAGGTTAAATAATGATCACCTAGAAGTGAGCGATCTTATTCTCACTAATATTTTAATATTTTATTCTTCTCATAAAGGAGATTACATAAAGGAGATTTATAAATGTCTGAAGAAAAATTGTCAGAATTAATTAGTCCTGAAGCTGTGATTAATTTTGAAACTGGTGCGATTAAAGCAAGCACTTTGGATTCAATCATTAATCTTTTGCCATTTGAAATGGGTTTTTGCGATGCCAACGATATTTTCCGATGGTATTCAAATAATCCAGACCGTGTGCATGGTCGTCGTAAAGAAGCAATTGATCGCCATGTACTTGAGCTCCACCCAAAAGTGGCTCACCATGTTAAAAAATTGTTGAACGATTTCCATTCAGGAGCACGCGACGATTAGGAATTTTGGTTCCCAAAACGCTCTGGTGAAACTGTTCAAATTTACCAAAAATTCATGGCAGTACGTGATGAAAATGGAAAATACCTTGGCTGTATGGATGTGACAGTTAATATCGAGCTTTTCCAAGGTAAAGAAGGAAAAAATACCCCTGAGACTATTAACGAATTTATAGCTGTAAAGCCTGAAGATTCTTTATTACATGAATAATCGATGCTGGCAAGTGGTATAAAAAATACAGACAGGCAACACCACTAGTGTATAAAGGAGTATAATATTTTCGGAAGTGGCTAACATATTAATGGACTTTTTGCTTAAATACACTGGAGGAATTATGTATGAAACATTTTACTAAAGAAGAAAAGATAACGATTTTATCTGACATGATAGCGATTAAAACGATTAATGAAAACGAAATCGAAGTGGCAAATTACTTGAAAGATTTATTTGCTAAATACGGCATCGACTCTAAAATTGTTCCAGTTACAGAAACTCGTGTTAACTTAGTGGCTGAAATTGGAAGCGGGAGTCCAGTCATTGGTGTTTCTGGTCATATGGATGTCGTTTCACCTGGAGATGAAAGCGAGTGGACAACTGATCCGTTCACATTGACAGAAAGAGACGGAAAATTATACGGACGTGGAACAAATGACATGAAAGCAGGTTTAGTTAACCTTGCTTTAGTGATGATTGAACTCAAAGAAAATAATGAACTAAAAAATGGTACCGTACGTTTTATGGCAACGACTGGTGAAGAAGTCGGTGGTGCAGGTTCTAAAAAACTATACGAAGAAGGCTATATGGATGATGTAGATTATCTATGGGTTGCTGAACCTTCTCATGACACGATTATTTACTCTCACAAAGGATCATTAAACTTGCGTGTAACGTCTAGTGGTGAAGCAGCACACAGTTCGATGCCTGACCAGGGTTATAACGCGATTAATCCATTAATGGAATATCTATTAGAAGTAGACGAAAAGTTGAATGGCGATGATCGTAAAAATAAAGTTCTAGATAAATTGGTTATGAGTACAACTATTTTTAATGCAGGGAACCAAGTAAACTCCGTTCCAGAAAAAGCAGTTGCTGAAATAAACGTGCGGACTATTCCAGAATTTGATAACGATGAAGTGATTGACTTATTCAACACAACAGCGAGCATTTACAATAAAAAAGGCTCTGAAATTGATGTCGAAGTGACAATGTCATTACCAAGTGTTTTCACTTCAGGACAGTCTGAAATGGTTGATCTTACGAAAGAACTCGGTAAGAAATATTTAGATTTAGAGATTTCTGTTAAAGGTTCGCCAGGGGTGACGGATGCATCAAACTTATTACGAGGTAAAGATGAAAACTTCCCATTCATGATGTTTGGTCCAGGCGAAACAAAAATGGCACACAAAACAGATGAATATGTCTACAAAGATTACTACTTTGCATTCTTCGATATATATAAAGAGTTAATTTTAGGATTATCGAAATAAAAGAAACTTTTTAAACAATATAGAGGTGACTACCATTTTTGGTGGTTATTTCTTTTTCCTTTTTATACTACACTTCTTCTTTTTGCGAATAAAGGGTCAGTCCCCACCATATTAAAGTGATAGAGAAAGGACTGACCCTTGGCCTCCCTGACCTAATCCTTCAAATAGAGTGTTTCCTATATTGCGATGGAGACATGGAAGTGCTTTTTTTAAATACCCTACTAAAATAATTTAAATCATTAAATCCAATCATAAGGGCAATTTCTGTAATGGATACATTTCCCTTTTGTAAGTATAACTTTGCTTCTTCCACTCTTTTTTGATTAATATAATCGATGATATTCATATTCGTATCTGCTTTGAATTTTCGTGAAAGATGTGAAGCATTGACATGGATCTTGGAAGCAATTTTATTTAATGTTAAGGCATCTTCTAAATGCAAATGAATATAATCTACGGCTTTCTTTACAATAGCGCTAAAATGGCGTGTCGAAATCTTTTTTACTGTAGTACAATATTCATTAATCATCACGACACCCAACTTTTTTAAATCGTTGAGATTTGGCGCTCTTTCAATCAAAATCGCAAACTTTTCGGATAGATGATGAATATAAATGGGAGGAACGCCACCCCTTTCAGCGGCTGTCCTACAAATCGTGTTCATAACCAATGTGATATTTTTTATAGACCTTAGTGGACTTTCAGGTATTCGATCCGCAAAGTTTGAGAGAATGTTCATGTTATTTTCGTTTGAAATCCGTGTTATTTCGTCTGTATTTCCTTTGGCGATGGCATTCATGATATCTTTTTCTAATTGGAGCCTAGCTTCAATCAGGTTTTTATTCTCAGCAATTTCTATTTTTAAATGGTCTCTATTTATCGGTGAATGGACAACATCTGTCGTTATTAGTTGGGATTCAATATGGCTATGTGCACATACATTTACTAGCAACTCACCAATACGATTGGAATCCATCCTACTCATAACGGATAATGATTGATAAAATGCTTCGAGTTGTTTTCGTTCGCTTATGGGTATTTTGTTTTTAGTTATAATACTACTGATAAAACCAATGCTAGGTACATTGGAAACAAAAGGACCAATTAAAATGAATCCGTGAATTTTAGCCCCTTTCCAAATCCCTGTTGCAATGTATTCCAGGTTAAAAGAGTTCACATGATAGTAATAGCTAGTTGTTTCATTCTTTTTTAGTTGCTCCATAATCGTAAAGAACTCTTTGTCTAAGCCTTGAATTGTTACTGGATTAAGGTGATCTACTAGCTGAAACAGAGCATGCCCATTTTTATCAATAAATCGAATATCAATTTTAGTAATCGCGTTCAATAGATTACACTTCTTTTTGAAGTCACTTATATCATTTTCCCAACCTACGCTCATATAATCGCCTCTTTATTTCAGTGTTTTCTTAATTATACACAAATAATAAAAACGAAGACATATATGTACTAGTTAAATCAAAATAATGCGAGCTTTATTTGTAATCACCTACTATAATTGAAGTAATTTAACTTATTTGAAAGCAAAGGAAAAACATCAACTAAGGCTGCGTATTAAAATTCAATCCACCTGATATTTCCATACTCTATTATGACGGAATATTTCATCTAAGAGGGCTTTATGAAAAGCTGCAATACCCGCTAATGCAATGGAAACTAGGAGGCAATAAAATGATGAGTCAGGCTCAGAAAGAAATAGAACCGGATTACGAAAATAATACTTTAGGGTCAGTAAAGCCTTTTGGTATAAGGGATAAATTAGGTTATTTATTTGGAGATTTTGGAAGCAGTTTATTTTTTATGTTGGTAACTACCTACTTAATGATTTATTACACGGATATCTTACATGTTAGCGCAGCAATGGTTGGTAGTTTATTTTTGTTTGTAAATATTTGGAATGCCTGTGTTGATGTACTATGGGGACGCTTTCTAGACTCAAGGAGGAATAGAAACAAAAGCAAATTCATCCCCTGGATATTCCGCATGTCATTTCCGCTAGTTATTGCAGGTGTCCTCATGTTTGTGAAGATTCCCGGAATGCCGGATGGCTTCTATGTTGGATGGTCCGTTGTCATGTATATTCTTTGGGGCACTTTATATTCTACCGTGAATATTCCTTATGGTTCCATGGCATCCGTCATTACGAATGATCCAGTAGAGCGTACATCACTATCCACTTGGAGAACGATGGGTTCGTCGATTGCCATGTTAATTATAAGTGTTGGTGGACCACTCATTTTATTTGAAAATAATATAGCAAGTGCGGACCGCTTTTTGTTGACAGCAGTTCTATTTGGATTCTTGTCTCTTGCATTGCTTCAAACTTGTGTCAGGTTATCAACGGAGCGAATTACGGTACCTAAGATGGAAAAGAAAACAGGTGATTTAAAACGAACTGCCAGCGCACTTATGAAAAACAAATCTCTCCTGTGGTTGTTACTTGTCTCACTCATTTCGATGACGACGATGATGATGATTGGCGTTGTAAATATTTATTTGTTTAAAAATTACTTTGGTAACACAATTGCATTAAGTGTTGTTGGATTTATTCAGACTGCTACCGTATTTATTGCGATGCCAATGATTACCCCTGCAGTTATGAGGTTTGGAAAAAAAGAAATCGGTTCGGCGGGACTACTTATTGCATCTGTTGCCTATTTACTATTATATATTTTACCGGATGTCTCCGTAACCTTGTTCGTCATGTTAACAGCAGTAGGTATGTTTGGAATGAACTTATTTAACATCATCACTTGGGCATTTGTTACAGATGTTGCGGATTATCATGAGTATATTACTGGAATGAGGGAAGACGGGACCGTTTATTCAATCTATTCCTTTTCGCGAAAAATCGGTCAAGCACTTGCAGGTGGACTTGCTGGGTTTGCAATAACGGCAGTGGGGTACGATGCAGCGAATGGAACACAGTCGCAAAATGTACTTGATGGCATTTATTCACTTGCCACCTTGGTACCAGGAGTATTGTTTTTAGTAGGATTTTTAGTCCTAGCCATTTTTTATCCGCTAAATAAAAAGCGTACGAATCAACTTGCAGCTAATCTGATTAAAAATAGAAAGGAAAACACTAGCTTTTAAGGATTTAAAAAATGAGAAACCAAAATATCCACACAAATGTGATAAGCTAATTCTAAAACGAATCAGAATGGGAGTATACATATGTTTGAACTAACGATCATGGAATGGCTTGTTGTCATCCTTTGTGCTATTTTCATAGGTTTTTCAAAAACGGGATTGCCAAACATGATTATTCTCGTTGTTACAGTGCTTACGTTCATTTTTCCAGCAAAAGAATCAGTTGGTATTCTGCTTCCTATGTTGTTGGTGGGGGACATATTTGCAGTGACGTATTATCGTAGAAATGTCATTTGGAAACATCTCATCAAACTAATTCCTTGGGTATTGATAGGGATTCTATCAGGCTATTTTGTACTCTCGCAAGTAAGCAGCGGGCAGTTGAAACCCCTCATTGGCATCATTGTGCTGACAATGATTGTGCTTCAGCTAACACGGCAGAAATTCGGAGAAAGGTTCAATCAACTTTTGCCAACATCTCTTTGGTTTGTTGCATTAATGGGGATTTTAGGCGGATTCACGACCATCGTAGGAAATGCTGCTGGTGCCGTGATGACCATTTATCTATTAGTGAAAGGTCTATCAAAGGAAGATTTTGTCGGCACTGCTGCATGGTTTTTCCTGTTCGTAAATCTGATCAAGTTTCCGTTTTACCTGCAATTGGGGTTAATTAATCAAGCTTCATTGACTTTTAACCTATGGATGGTTCCGGCAATTATTGCTGGTGTATTTATTGGTATTAAAATCTTGCCGCTTATACCAAGGAAGGTTTTCGGGAGGCTTGTCCTCGGACTAGCAGCGTTAGGCGGGATAAATTTATTGTTATAAATTCATATAGTTTCGTTACCATGTGGCAACTTCTTCTATGCTAATATGGAAGATAATGTAACGACTGAAGTTTACACAATCAAAAAAGAAATTGAAAATATTTTTTAACCATACTTAATTGGAGGGAGTATATTGAAGCCTAAAATGAAAAGAACAGGTTTAATGAATAACGATGATATATGGAACGCTGTTATCCAAGTGATATGCACATATGATTTTCCAACAGAAAATAAAACCACTAATGAAAATTTCATTGTGTTTCAATATTTTGCAGAACTTGAAAGCGGTGGGCATGAAATGTTACTTACATGGTTTTCCGATTATATAAAAGAAGTAGGCATTAATCATTACATGAAAGAGCTAATAAGTATACTTGAAGAAATTGGTGCTCATGATTATGCTTTGATTGAGAAAAAGTACATTGAACAGTTGTGGCAACTGTACTTAACTTTAGAAAATGATGAGAATAAAGAAAATGAATTTTATAGCATTATTGAAAGAGCGGACAGTGCGTATCACAAGTTGAATGGGAAGATAGGACATTTATTAGAAAGTTATTTTGTTAAAATACATACCGATTTGATTGAGGTAATTGAAGATTGAATTGTAGTAACGAGTGTTGTTTTACTTGTCTTCAACAAACGGGCCATATTGTTTAGCAAGAGGAAATAAAGAATAACTACTTTTAAAACGATTATTAAAAGTAGTTATTCTGATTCGAATGCAATTCGGCTGCTATATTTTTAATGCCATCTTGAATTTTGTGAACTCCTACATTGGAAACATTAATTTTCAGAAGTAAGTTTGATTCAAATAATTTAACTAAGTAGCCAAGAACCTGAAAAAATACTCAATAGTTCTAATAATAGCAAGAATAAGGACAAATACATTTACATATATTTGGGAAGGAAGTGCAAATGAGGAGGGACATAATGGCGAATCCGATCGTAATGAGGTCCTTGGATGAAATTCAATTTTGGTCGAGGATCATGAAGGAGCATGCTTTATTTTTAAGCTTGGGATTTACCTATGAACAGAACAAATTAATTGAAGAAGCCCAGCAGTTCATCACTCTTTTTGAACGAATAGAAGAAAAGTTGGCAAGGTTTACTGTAAATTCGGATTTACAACAAGTTCAAGCTTTTAACAGTGAGGTTTATCAAGCAGCTGTTGCAATTTGGAGTTACAAAAGAAAAGTTTTAGGGTTAACTTTACGTTGTGAAATCCAATCAAATAACTTTCCATTATTAGTCGACCATATTAGCAGAGAAGCAGCTTATTTTGCCAATAGATTAAAAGATCTCAACGAAGGAAAACTTGCCCCTGAACCTGATAGCATCATTCAGGAAAATTTATTCTTCTTAAGAATTATGGCTGACCATTCTAAATTTATCGGACATCTTTTAGATCCTTCCGAAAGAAAGCTAGTAGAACAGGCGAGAGAATTTAGTCATGATTTTGATCAACTGGTTTTCCAGGCGGTTGATTTAGACTCAATGCGACCGCAATCTGAAACTGCCCCAATATTGGATCAATTCTTGGATCAAAACAGAGTTTCAGTAGTTTCCTTACGTGACTTTAAGAAAACAGCAAGAGACTTAATTGAGGCTTGTCGTATTAAAAGTAATATTCATCCACTCCTAGCTGATCATACATTTAGAGAAGCTGAAAGGTTTTTGGAAATTATAGATTTATTCGATACTCATCTTTCAAGATCAAATCAGTAAAGTAAATCAATTCAGCTGCCATACCAGGTAGCTTTTTTTGTTTTATTCTTTATGGTTATGCATTATGCCTCACCGTCTTTGTTCAAGGGGGACAATGTCACCATTAGGGAATTCCTTTACTAGCTTTCCGTCTATTTCCCATGTTCGTTCTTCCATACATTATGCAATTAAAAAGTTTGATGGAATGAAACTTATTTTTATTATATTTATTGTATAATTATGCATACCTTTGTTTGAAAGTTTGGTAAAATAATAAAGCAATAAAATAAATATATAGAAATAAGGGGACTTTTATGGAATTATTCTTAACATACGTTTTAGCAGGATTAGCTGTTGCAATGCCAATAGGTGCAATCACGGTGGAAATGTCTAAACAAGGACTGAAAAACGGATTTATGCATGGTTGGGCTGTGGGCCTAGGTGGAATGACTATTGATCTAATTTTAATAGTTGCTCTTTATCTTGGTTTAGCTTCGATTCTCCAAATTCCGTTTATACAGGTACCAATGTGGCTTGTAGGTGCAGTATTTTTATTTTTTATAGGTTTTGAATCGATTAAGAATGCTGATAAAGATATTACACTTTCAGGGAAGAAGCCGAATAAGTCATTTATCTCCTCTTATTGGAATGGATTCCTTGTTGCTATATCTCCTGGTAACATTGTTTTTTGGTTAACTGTTTTTGGAACAGTATTAACCAATTCATATGATACTTCAGAGCCAGCGATGTTTTTAATTATTGCGGCAGGAGTTTTGACAGGTATTTTGCTTCACGATATAGGTTTATTAGCTATTTTGGCTTATACCAGAAAGATAATGAACCGTAAAATGATAAAGCGATTTTCCATTATTGCTGGCTTGGTGTTAATTGGTTTTGCTGGTTATTTTGTTTATGAGTTTATTGTTGGAATGAAAGATTTGATTTAATAAATTATTGGGGACTTGTTGAGCTGGTGCTTTTATTGAAAGAAGGAGTTGTCATTTCGGCAACAGCTATCGTTTATTGTGTTAAATGGCAGGTTAGTGGAAATGTGTAAATAACTTTAAAAGGAGTGCTAAAAATGCAGTTAAAAATTTTGGATTCAACTTTTTCCGTTATAAAATTCCCCCCAACCGAAACGATACCATTATGGGCATTGAACTGCGCTGTATTTTCTATTACCCGAACAGATGAGGAACTTTCAATTGTGTGCCCTTCCAAATGTTTACCAACCAATGGGGTATTTAAGGATGTAGAAAATGATTGGAAGTGTATAAAAGTAGAAGGTGTTTTAGACTTTAGCTTAACTGGAATATTAGCTTCTTTAGCGAATACATTAGCCGAGAATAAAATCAGTATATTTGCTATTTCAACTTTTAATACGGATTACCTACTTGTTAAAAGTCATTCAATTGAGAGGGCAAGAGTCGTATTAGAGAATGATGGTCACACTTTTAGCAGTATTTAAAAAGTTTATTTCACTAATGGGCAGAATAAATTAATATGGCAAATCCCAGGTTTATCGTAAGATTATTTGAAAAATAAGTTGTTTAAGAGGTGGAGGAATTATGGAATTATTTCAAGCTACTATTGAAGATTTAGATGGAGTATCAAATTTATTTAATTTGTATCGGATGTTTTACCAACAAGAAACTGATATGGAAGGTGCTAAAACTTACATAAAAGAACGTATAGAAAGCAAGGAGTCCGTTATATTTGTTGTTAAAGATAAGCAAAACTATATCGGATTTATTCAACTTTATCCTACATTTTCATCTATATCTATGAAAAGAGCTTGGATATTAAATGACTTATATGTTGATACAAAAGCAAGAAAACAAGGAGTAGGAGAAATGCTCTTAGATAAAGCAAAAGAATACGCAATTGAAACAGGTGCTAAAAGCCTTAGTCTTAGTACAGCACAAGATAATTATTCTGCTCAACGATTATATGAAAAAAGTGGATACAAAAAGGATTCTCAATTTTTTCATTATGAATTAGATTTAGCTGAATAGCCTTTAAATGGTTATTCAACTATGGTGCAAGACTTGAGCAAGAAAGAAACAACAAAAAAACATAAAGGGAGATAATATATGATTGGTTGTGATAGTTTGAACGTTTCCTTTGCCACCAATTCTGCAATAAATCTTCCACCTTGTTTTAAACTCTCATATGGAATGGAGTGCTTGCATTGGCGGCTTTACCCAATGAAGTGTAGCGTTAGAGAAAACCGCATCAAATTCATTATTGTATTCCAGGTCTGTCGCATCCTGAACCATAAATTTAATATTTGGGTATTTACGCATTGCTTGCAAAACCATATTTTTAGATTTATCTACCCCTATAACATTTACATTTTGATCATACAACCTCTTAGCCAAATCACCTGTACCACAGCCAAGGTCAAGAATTTTCTCGCCTGCTTTTGGAGCTAATAATTCAATTAGATTATCCCCATAATTTGAAACAAATGAATATTTTATATCATATAAACTTGCATTCCAAGTGTCCTTCACACCTTGGTTTTTTTTCATATTTAACTTCTCCCTTACTCGTCAAATTGTACATCCAAATATGCTGTATATTTCTATTAATTAGATTATAATTGAAAGAGGAAATAATAGAAATTAAAAATTGATAACGAACTGTTATTACGTATAAGAATTTTTCGTTATAAGAGGAGGACTATTTTATGAAAAGTAATAGAAAAATTTTAATAGCAATCGTTACTTTCGTGTTCGTAATTTTATTAGCAGCTTGTGAAAACTCATCTAATGAATCAAGTGCTAAGTTGGACAATCAGTCACAAAATAACAATTCATCTCAAGACACAAACGACGATTCTTCTAATGTAGATTCAACAGAAAGTGCTTCAAAAACCAGTGAAACAGACATTAATAATGTAAATGAAAAAGAGGATACGTCAAACAATGTATCCGAAAAAGAAGAAAATCCATCTACTGATAATACTACTGAGAGTCTGAAGGAAGCGTATCTCGAAAAATTAAACAATACTAAAATAGAAGCGGAAGAATTGGAACCAACAGATTCTTCGACATTCGCTTTGAAAAAAGTGGAAAACGATAGATGGGATCTATGGGATGGATTGTTGAATGAAATTTATGGAGTTTTAAAGGAGCAACTACTGCCAAATGAGATGAACCAATTAAGAGAGGAACAACGAAATTGGATACAATATAGAGATGATCAAGCATTGGAAGCATCGCTAAAATATAAAGGCGGTACGCAGGAGCACTTGGAATATGTGTCTGTGCTAGCAAATCTTACAGAAGAAAGATGCTATGAGTTGGTTGCAGATTATATGAAGTAATTTTCGATAGGGCTCGGAAACGATACATAATTTGAATAAAAGAAACGAGGATAATTTTAATATGATTCAATTAGAATATTTCGAGACATCGGATTTTCAGCAACTTATCAATTGGATAGAAACCCCAGAGCTTTTACGTCAGTGGGGAGGGCCTGCATTTGACTTTCCCTTAACGGTAAACCAGTTAGAAAAATATATGGAGAATGCCAATAGTGATAGCTCAGATACGTTGGTTTACAAAGTAGTAGATAAAGAAACTGAAGCTGTTATTGGTCACATTTCTTTAGGGAGAATTGATCGGAAAAATAGATCTGCACGGATAGGTAAAGTATTAGTTGGTGACAAAAACGCAAGAGGCAAAGGAATAGGGGAGCAAATGATAAAGCAAATCCTTACTATTGCTTTTGATGAACTTTGTTTACATCGAATAAGTCTAGGAGTTTATGACTTTAATGTTGCTGCTATATCCTGTTATGAAAAAGTTGGATTTATAAAAGAGGGATTGCTTAGAGACTCTGCAAAAAATGGGGATGAATACTGGAGTTCATGGGAAATGAGTGTATTAGAAAAGGAATGGATGGAAAGAAATGGGCAATGGGTCAGTCTGCCACCCCGTTAAAGCGATAGCAAAGTGGCGGACAGATGCTATTTTATGTGTTCCACAATCGTGGACCGTGGGGACAGGTTTCTTGGACCGATCAATTTTTCCCCCTTATTATATAGTAGACTTAAAAAACATCCCAAATTCCTACTCCTCTTTATAATAATTATTTCAGAATACTACGGTTTTCATAATATGGTATATAAAATAACATTACGTTATGATAATCCTATCCACGTGGGCCCGACCAGTAAACCTGTCCCCATGGACCGACCCATAATCTAGCGCAAGATATAATGATGCCTTAAAAATGTTTTAAAGCTTCTCGCTTACTAAGTGGTTTTAAGTAATGGTCCGTAACAAATGCGCTTACGTTCTCGGGGCGAGTTTTGGCATATTCACGAAGTATCCATCCAATTGCCTTTTGTACAAAGAAATCATCACTAGTTGCTCGTCTTAAAATGTAGCGGAATAGCAGTTCCTCATCTGTTTTATCTTTGTATTTTAGCTGATACAATATGGCCGACCTCTGTAACCAAATATTATCATCTTCAATCCATTTATCCGCAAATGAAGGGATAAGTTCAGGCTGAATGGAAAATAGATATCCCATTATATGAGGAGAAAGTACATCTACCGTATCCCACCACGACTTTTTAACAATCAAACTGGATAACCAAACCATATCGTCCTTGGTTAATTCCTTTTTGGACACTTCGAGAATATCAAGGGCTGCTTTTTGATATTCCCGTTCTGGAAGATCCCAGAGCGTAAGGATGACATCTTTCAGCTCATCTTTTTGAGGTAATCCATTTTCTTTTATAAATTGTTTCGTTAATTTTCGACGAATAGGGGTTCGAATACCCAAGAAGTCGAATTGGTTTCTTAAATAGTTTTTAGACCATCTAGCAAATTCAACATCCGTATGTTTTGAATACATCGTTACAAGTTCTTGAACGTATGAATTTATTGAATCAGTCATCATTATTGCCACCTTACATTTCGTTTTACGGACTACTTTCATTGTACTACAAGAACTCTATTAAATTAATTTTGGAACTTTTCCCTGGCATATAGAAACTTTTATCAATTGATAATCGTATAAGAATTAACAGAATCCGAATGAAATTATATAGTAGCAATATCTATTAATGAAGGAGGCATCGTATGAAACAACTTTATATAAAGCAGAAGGTATTCAGTCTAAGTAGTAAGTTTACGGTAAAAGATCAGCAGGAGAAGGATGTTTATTTTGTTGAGGGCAGTTTTATGCAGGTTCCAAAGACTTTCTCTATTAGAAATAATGCAAGTGATGAAGTTGCACGTATTACAAAAAAGGTGTTCAGCTTTTTACCAAAGTTTTTGGTTGAGGTGAATGGCCAAGAAGTGTTAACGATTAAGAAGGAGTTTTCTTTCTTTAAAGCACGTTATACGATTGATTCGGCGGGGATTGAAGTACATGGCAATTGGTGGGACATGAACTTTGAGGTGTACCAGCATGGTGAAGTCGTTGGGAAGGTGAGCAAAGAATGGTTCACTTGGGGAGATAGCTATAAGCTTCAAGTACTCAACGAAGAGATGGAGACTCTCGTTATTGCGCTCGTAGTCGCCGTTGATTGTGTGAAAGCTGATCAAGCATCCGCGTCCGCAGTGGCGGCTCCTTAATGTAGGGATTGAAATGCAGATAGGTTTTAGTTAGAAATTAAAACGGATAAATAATCATTGAAATAACATTCAACAAGCGGGGAATCATGTGTGGATTTCCTGCTTTTTATTATGGGGATAATTGTTCGAAAAAATCTGTCCCCATGGACTTACAAGCAGGAAAAAGGAAGTATTATGTCGAATAGTATTTAGTATGAACTACCTAAGACCTTTAACTTACAATTGAATAGGAGACGAAATGATGGGATTTTTTGATGTGGTTGGAAAGATTGCTTCAGCTGTTATAGAGGAATCATCAAAGAAGCAAGCAGAATTACAAAGAAAAGCAAATAGACAGGTACAAACATACGAACGAAAAGTTAATGCTGCTCAAAGATCAGATAAAATGAAAGATGCAGCATACGCTAAAAAAGTAAATGAAGCAAAAGCAAAATTAAATCAAATCAAAGGGAATCAAAGAGGAAAAAGTACAAATTCAGGAAGTCCAAGAAGTGTGGAAACGGGATCCACATCATTAAAGAGTATGGCAAATCCATTCTTATATTTAAATAAGCCTGGTGTCTACATATTGAAAATGGACGGCAGTATTAAGAAAGTTGGTAGTGCAAAAATTGGAGTCCAAAAAAGAATGCAACAATATTACGGTCTCAATCAACATTGTGGTTTAAACCAACATATCAACGAAAATAATAGAGATCGAATCCAAATGATCTTCCAACACTGCCCAGTGAACAAATGTGATGAACTGGAATCAAAATTGTTCGATAAACATGGAGGCGTCCAAGCAATGCCATGGGCTGTTAGAAGACCGCAAAATAGTGATGATACTTATCGCCTGAAGATTTAATTCGTGGAAATGTCCTGTAATAAGTATCAGTGGAGCAACAAAATAATAACTAATAATTATCCCCTCAACACTTGTGTCGAGAGAATTTTTGCAGGTATTACATAATCTTAATATCTTTTATAATTTAAGCTGCAGTATGTAATCCATCATAATTACTAATTTGTCCTAGGAAATGGTGCCAGTTCCCAGCATGAAAGTGACATCAAAGTGGTAACTGACCCCATAACCAATCCCTAAATTGCTAAAGTGGCCAATTTAGGGATTGTAAAGGTTTAAGAGTTATCTTTTCCACCATTTACCCACCGTAGAGAAGTGATATAAATAGTCATATTATTTAAAAGCGGTCATAGATTAGAGTAGAGACAATCGGACAAGCCGTAAAATCTTAACGAAAAGGGAGGAAAAGATATGAAAAGATTAGAAAATAAAGTAGCAATTATTACAGGTGCAGCAGGTGGACAAGGTGCGGAAGAAGCAAGACTATTTGCGAAAGAAGGGGCTTATGTTGTAGCAACCGACGTGCAAGAAGAATTACTTGCAAACACCGTAAGAGAGATTAACGAAGAGTATGAAGGAAGAATCATCGGATTAAAACACGATGTATCGACTGAAGAGAGTTGGAAAGAAGTTGTCGAAGAAACTATAAATAAATTTGGTACAATTGATATTTTAGTAAATAATGCGGGTATTGCTGGAAAATTGAGTTCAAATGTTTTAGATTTTAGCTTAGAAGATTGGCAAATTGTTCAAGATATTAATGTTGTTGGTAACTTTTTAGGAATAAAAGAAGTTGTTCCTCATATGAGAAGAAATGGTTCAGGCTCCATTATTAATATTTCTTCTATTGCAGCGATAGTAGGGAACCAAGGCGGTGTACCATATCAAGCGTCGAAAGGTGCAACGAGAGCTTTAACAAAATCAGTGGCGTTAGATCTTGCAAAAGATGGAATAAGAGTCAATTCCGTTCATCCTGGTCTTATCACGACCCCAATGTCTGAAAGTGCGCTTGATGATGAAGGAAGGAAGCAAATGGAATCTACTATTCCTTTAGGTTTCTCTGGAGAACCAAAAGATATAGCTTATCCAGTTTTATTTTTAGCTTCAGATGAATCTCGCTTTATGACTGGTTCGGAACTGGTTGTTGATGGTGGAACGATTGCACAATGATAACAAAAAACGCTTGGTTTCAAGCGTTTTTTTGTGTGTATAGACATATTGATTAAACAAATATAATTAGATTCCCTTTTACAAATAAAACATTTAAAATATATTCAAGAAAAAATATAAGTATCAGTGACAGCTGGATAAATAGGATCAGACCCCCACTGCATTAACATTAAAATATTAGTGAGGTGGGGGACTGACCCTGTAAACCGTTAAAGTAACCTATATATAGGGATTTCATTAAAATTAAAAACGACATATTTATAGTAGAAATTTTAAATCGTATCTTTTCCACCATCAACAATGTAAGTTTGACCAGTCACATAAGATGCTTCATCTGATGCTAAGAAACAAGCGACATTTGCAAGTTCAGAAGGTTCACCAATTCTTCCCATCGGAATGGCTTCGGAGTATACTTTTAACATGTCATCGTCTACATCTTTTAAAATACCAGTATTAACCACACCTGGAGAGATTCCGTTGACACGAATGTTATCACGAGAATAATCGTGACCAGCTTGACGCGTTAACATTTGAACGGCACCTTTTGAAGTAACATAAGCTGGTGATCCTGGAGTAGCATGTTTAGATGAAATAGAAACGGTATTTACAATGGAACCACCGCCATTTTGTTTCATATAAGGAACAGCATGTTTTATACCAAAGAACGGACCATTTATATTAATGCTAATTACTTTATTCCACTGCTCTTCTGTATATTCATCAATGTTTGCATAAGCTCCGATAATACCTGCATTGTTACATAAGATATCGAGTTTGCCAAACGTATTTACTGCTGTTTCAATAAGGTTTTTTACATCTGCTTCTTTTGAGACATCGGTCTTTACAGATTTTACATTGTCACCAAACGTTTTTTCAAGATCAAAAACATTGTCTGTTATATCCCCAGCAACAACTTTTGCGCCTTCTTTAACAAATTTCTCTACGATTCCATACCCAATACCAGAGGCAGCTCCAGTTACTACAGCAATTTTGTTTTCTAGTCTCATAAAATATTCCTCCTCATACGTATGTTTATTTCTACAACTCCAATTTAACATCTATTGGGAAAAATTTGATAAACAAAATTACTTCAAATGAAGCTTTAACAACAGTTATACTAATATTGTTAGGTATTACACTAATAGGAGCTGGACATATGGAAATTAGAATCGATCGAAGAGTTAAAAAGACGAAACTATCTTTGATAAATGCTTATATTGATTTAATTGAAGAGTACTCGGAAGATGAAATTACAGTAACCATGATTGCGCAATATGCAGATTTGAATCGAGCTACCTTTTACGCCCACTACTCAAATAAGGAAGAGTTTCTAGAAGAGGCTTTATGTGATGTGTTAGAAGGGTTAAGAGAAGCCATTTTAATCCCATTTAAAAATAATAATACGATTAATATAAAACCATTACCGCCTACAACCGTTCAAATATTTGATTATATCGAAAAGAATAAACGGATGTTTTATGCATTGTATACGAGTCGTTCCGATTTTAAAAAGCGTATCGAGGAGTTATTTTACGATATTTTTTCCAAAGATATTTTTATTGAGGTGAAATCCACAGTGAGTAAAATAGATTATGACATGTTTTTACATTATCAATCAAATGCCACCCTAGGATTGATTTTTTATTGGATCCAAGGTAAAT
The DNA here is from genome assembly GCF_042650085.1 of Oceanobacillus longus. NCBI lineage: Bacteria > Bacillati > Bacillota > Bacilli > Caryophanales > Bacillaceae > Oceanobacillus > Oceanobacillus longus. The sequence goes on from NZ_JBHSAO010000016.1 coordinate 68,120, forward strand.
TCCAGTATTCGGCCAAGTTTATGATGGAACAACTTACTGTCCTTTCTAATACGCAAGTCGTGGATTTGAAGAAAATATGAGCTATTGGACAGAGGGTTAGGCTTATACCGATTTACAAATATTCTAGGTACAAACAACAGGCTAATGAATAGGATAAAATATAGAAAAATAAATGGTTCTACCGGCTATACTAAAATGTTCCGTTATTGCTTCATAAACGAATATTTTCTGCTCTAATAATCCCCAATCAGTTGAAATTATGAACACTTATTAAATATTTTGGATTTGTGATAACTTTGAGGGAAATGAAATTGTCCTATTTTAATCGTATTTTAAAGGGGGAAAACTACGTCCAACGAGGTAAGTATAAGGTAAAAGACACAAAGGAAAAGTATTCTATTGATTATAAGACATATACAAAGGACCGTCATGTATTGCATCAAAAAATTATTCGCATGATTGAAAAGCCAAACGATTATCCGAAGAGTGGGAGCAAGCCAATTGCAATTCTGATTGGTGGAGGAACTGCATCAGGTAAAACAATAATCGAAAAGGAACTTCACTCGAAATCGATACACGCTACTGTCATAGACCTTGATGAAATAAAGGAATATATCCCTGAATACACGATTTATAAAAAAACAAACCCACAGCAAGCAGCAAGTTTCGTTCACAAGGAATCCTATGATATTAGTGACAATCAGGTGCCTGTCCCCCATCGCTTTAATCCTGTAAAGTGGTGGGGACAGGTCTGTGGTGCTTCCTAGGTTAACAACGGGACGATGAACCTGTCCCTGTGGACCTATGAAATAATATCAAATCATAAGTTAGACAGGAGGGTAAGAAGAATAAAACTGACATTTATAAAATCGTTTATAAGTTTAATAGAGAAAAAAGGTAATAAAGATCAGGTGCCAGTCCCCCACCACGTGAATGCTTTATGTAATGGGGGAATGCCCTCAATTTAAACCTAATCTAGATTGACCCAAATACTTTTTTCTTCTGTGAACATATCGATAGCTGCTTTGCCGTTTTCTCTACCTAATCCACTTTGTTTATAACCACCATATGGTGTAGCAGGATCCAGGAGATTGTACGTATTAATCCAGATATTTCCTGTTCTCAGTCCATGGGCAACTCGATGAGCTTTACTAAGATTGGTTGTGCTAATCCCTCCACCTAGACCATATATAGATTGGTTAGCAAGTTTAATTACTTCATCGATATCTGTAAATGGCATACCAGATACAACTGGACCAAAGATTTCTTCACGGGCAATCGTCATTTCGTTCGTGATATTGGCTAAAACAGTTGGTTTCACAAAATGACCATTTGCAAATTCACTTCCGGTTGCATCTCCACCGAATAGAACTTCTCCACCTTCTTTTTGACCAATATCAATATAGGCTAATACTTGATCTTTCTGTTTGGCGGAAATAAGTGGTCCCATCATTGCGGATTGATCAAATCCATTACCAATTGTGAAATTCTTTTCTGCGTAATCTGCTAAGTCACTCATGAATTGATCGTAAATCTTATTTTCCACAAATAACCTTGAACCAGCAATACAAGCTTGACCTGAGTTAAAGAAAACAGCGTTCGCAGCATTCTCTAATGCTTGTTCATAATTTGCATCAGCGAAAATAATATGTGCAGATTTCCCGCCGAGTTCAAGCGATGTTTTCTTCACATTCCCAGCACTTGCTTGTATAATTTGTTTCCCAACAGCTGTTGATCCTGTAAAGGAAATCTTATCTACATCAGGATGTTCACTTAATCGAGCACCAGCTTTCGAACCACTACCAGTGACAATATTAACAACTCCATCAGGGAAACCAGCTTCCTGGATAAGTTCACCTAATCGTAAAGTTGTCAGTGGCGTGTTTGATGCTGGATTCAATACGACTGTATTTCCTGTTGCAAGTGGTGCAGATAATTTTAGTATCGCCATATATAATGGACCGTTCCATGCCGTGATTCCACCGATAACACCAAGAGGTTCTCTTCTTGTATAGTTAAAAACATTTCCTGGATTGGACACTGGAATCGTTTCACCAGTTACTTTCGTAGCCCATCCAGCAAAATAACGAAGATTGTTCACACTTAAATCAACAAACGCTGCAGTGACACCAATAGGTCCACCATTATCAAGCGTTTCTAGATGAGAAAGTTCTTCGCCGTTCTCTTCCATTAAATCTGCGAGGTCAAGCAACAATTTTGCTCGTTCATTTGGTTTCATTTTTGGCCAAGGACCTTCTTCAAATGCCTTTCGTGCCGCAGCTACTGCACGGTCAATATCTTCCACGCCACCTTCTCGGAACGTTGTGATAACCTCACCTGTTGCAGGATTTCTTGTTTCTTTTCTTTCACCACTGTCAGCTTCCACCCATTCACCATTTATTAGCATTTTCTTAGGAGTAGAGATAAATTTAGTGGCATTTTTACTTACTGGAACTAATGTTGTTGGCAAAGTTATTCTCCTCTCAAATTATAATAAATTTTGTTGAATTCAAAGCTGACATTACATAATCTTAGAATTTCTCCAAGCATTCAACTTCTAATACTTTTACAATCTGCGAGCGCATTCATGTTTTACATAAAAAATACATTACTGATTGTAAATAACATACCCACATTCTGTTTATACAAAATCATGAATGTGTGCTATATTTAATCCTATACTTCTATAAATAATCTGTATATTCCTAATTATTAGGGATAACAGTTTACTCTTGATTCGTATCGTTAGATGAAAAATGCCATCCGATTTTAGTAGTATGAATCGATAAAATCACTTTTTTTGATAAAAGGAGTATAGATTTTATGATGATGAAACAAAATGTCCAAGAAACACTATCTAATTTAACTAGCTTCTACAATCAAGATGAACTTTTAATAGAAATCCTTGAAAACTACACTCGTATTTTCCCTATTCGTGATGCTTTCCTATATAGATATTCGTCTATAGGTTATTTAGCAGAAGGGATTATTGGTATATCACATTCAAAAGTTGTTCATATAAGAAGCGAACGAGACGATGTACGGTTATTACCTGTTTTCAATGCAGTTATTGGAGAAAGGAAGGCCAAATATTTTACTGGAATTGAGTTTTTAAAACTTATGACGAGCAAGCATATATTTTCCTCGGAAGTCAATTCTTCAATTATTGTTCCTTTATGTGCTGGCCCGGTTGTTGTAGGTTTTATCATCAGTTATTCATTTGACGATGACACAACCTTTGATCAAGAGCTGTTGTCATCCCTCACGTTATTCGGAAGACTATCAGGAAACATTTTAGGTAACTTGGGCGAAAGTAAAAAAATAGATAGGTTAAGCAGGCGAGAATTAGAGGTCATGCAACATATCTCGTGGGGAGAAAGTTCCAGTGAAATGGCCGATGTCATGGGGATTAGTGAGTCAACAGTCAACCAATATGTCAAATCTGCCTTAACAAAACTGGATGTAAACAATCGCACGCAAGCCGTGGCAGAGCTCTTGCGAAAAGGGGTTATTTCTTAAAATGGCGGCGAATTCTGTGATGCAAGGGGTTAGTCTCGTTGACCTTGCACGGGAAATAAAGGCAGTCGCCCACCACGTAAAAGCGATAGCGAAGCGGGGGGACTGACCCATTGGCCTGGCCCATCATAAAGTTCTGTGATAGATGAGTCTTTCAAAAAATGGAAATTTGAGGGCTTGGCTTAAGGTCGCTCAAATTTGTGTCAAACATGGCTTGACTTATTTGCCATTATACGCTGTCCCCATGGACCACCTGGAATATGAATGATAGGTGTTGTTTTTTATAAATGAATAGTAAAATAGATATCATTGAACGAAGAAGGGAGGTAAAAGCCGTGGAAACTGTATTCATTAAAGTAATGTTATTAAAAGGATATTTGCTAATTGAAGATGTGCTAACTATGGGACCAGTCTGTCCTTTTTTAAGCGAACTTCATACTGAAACAGTGACCAGAGGCATTTTACATCCTTGTTAAGCAAATCATGATAAAACGTAGTTCTGTGATTTTATACTAATCACAGAACTACCTTATTCTAAGGCGCCGGGTCTATCTCGGCGCCTTTTTTGTGTTGGAGTAAAAAGCTGAGGGATTATTCCCAGAGGAACATTTCATAAAAATTTATAATAAAAGAGGGTAAAAAATGTTATTGCAAGTGAACAGTATAAGTAAAAGTTAGCTAGCAAAGTGTTAGAGCTCACGCCCACGGGAGCTAATATGCACCTCGGTAATTATGATGACTATAGCAGAAGATAATGATTTTCCCGAATCATTATCTTACTTTCAATGTTTTTGTTCCCAAACGAGAGTTAGTATTCCTTTGGCCAGGCAATTGAACATGGTTGCGGGACTATTACCTGTTGTAAAAAGTTCAATTGCTGTCTACGTAAACAATTGAAAAAATCGATGATACCCAAATGAATTACAAAATCACTTATTTAAGCAATAAGTTAAAGTCCATTCTATTTGTTTGATTTAAATGCGTAAAGAAACAAAGCTGGGCTACAAAGATCTTCGCAGCCAACTTTTATCTGTTAAAAGGTTTAGAATAGGTTTAACTATTTTAATGAATTTGCAAAGTGCTTTAAAAAAATCTTTTTATTCCAACTAACATGAGTTTACATATGACCGCATATAGGCAGAAGTCCTACCTCCTAACAGAGAAAAAACAGAGGGACGGTTCTACTGTTACCATGAGGCAGAACCATCCCTTGGCTTCAACGGCTTTATCCGCGTTGCATCCGAATCACCATCGAGACAGGGAGGGGTAAATGTAAATTAAAAAGAACTGCATATCAATAATGTCCAGGCTTATGTTTGAATTAGATAAAAATCTATTGTTATAATGAATTGCCATAAGGAAGCAGATATAAACTTTATAAAAGGAGAGAATATAATTATGAAAATTAAAGCGGCAGTCACCCCAAAAACGGGACAACCATTTGAAATCACAGACATTGAACTGCCTGAACTTGATTCGAAAGATGTTTTAATAAAAGTAACAGCATCCGGGATTTGTCATACTGATGTTTCAGGGAGAGACACAGGTATGGTCAATCCACCCTCAGTTCTTGGTCATGAAGGTGCTGGAATTGTTGAAGAGATAGGATCTGAAGTTACTGAATTTCAAAAAGGAGATCATGTGGTTGTCTCATTTGCAAGTTGCGGAAAATGTGATAATTGCTTAGCCAATCACCCTGCACATTGCAGGTATTATGCTGAACTTAATTTAAATAGTCATATAGATCAAGATACCAATAAATTGGTTTCCAGATTCTTTGGACAATCTTCATTTGCAACATACTCACTCGTTAGCGAAAGAAATGTTGTAAAAATTGATAAGGATATGGACTTAGCTTTAGCGGCTCCATTAGGTTGTGGCCTACAAACAGGAGCTAGTAGTGTTTTAAATGTGCTAAAGCCTGAAGCAGGCAGTTCTATTGCGGTATTTGGAGTCGGGGCCGTTGGATTAAGTGCAATTATGGCTGCTAAAATTGCAGGTTGCGAAAATATTATTGGGATTGACCTCCATGATAATCGCTTAGAACTTGCTGAAGAGTTGGGTGCGACGGCTACTATAAAAAGTGGCAAGAATGTAGATGTTGCAGAAAAGATCAAAGAAATTACTGGGACAGGAGTGCAGCATGTCCTTGATACTACTGGAGTAGATATGGTAATCGAACAAGCAATCGCATCATTAGATACTTTTGGAAAACTAGCTACTGTCGTTACTGATTATAGTCTTAATATACCTTTGGAAATCTTAGCACTAGGAGGTAACAGTATTGTAGGAACCAGTCAAGGTGATGCAATTCCACAAAAATTTATTCCAGAATTGATTTCTTACTATAAGAAGGGACAATTTCCATTTGACCGAATGGTAAAATTCTATGAATTTGATGAAATAAATAAGGCCTTTGAAGAATCAGAGAATGGCTCAGTTATTAAACCTGTTTTAAAAATTAATTACTAAATTCTAAATGTACGAAATTGAAATGGGAAATGCACCTTCCAAGCAGTTTTAAGCTGTTTGAAAGGTGCTTTTTTTAGGTATCTATTATATACTCTTGCCTCGAAATCAGAAAAATTTACCACAATGAGCCATCCCGTTTAACACATGCAATAAATACTTTCTAATCTAAGTTTCTAGCCTAGCGATTGGTTCAGAGCTAATTATTTTCTGGCTGACATCTTCAAAATTCTGAGCTGTTACTTTTGTAAATTGTCAAATGCGTTTTTGCACTCACTTCAATCTTTATATTCAACTGTTCCTTAAGGACCATGGTTCCGTGGACCAATCAATATTTCGCCCCTTATTATATATTAGACTTAAAACATCCCAAATCCCATTTCCTCTTTATTATAATTATTTCAGACTACTACGGTTTCCACAATATGGTATATAAAATAACTTTATACGGTCCGCTGGTACTTTGGCTCAATTAATTTATTGTTTAATCTACGTTACGATAAACCTGTCCCCATTGACGATATTCAAACATTATAGTAGCTATCCAAAATATATGTATTTTTCAATTGATGAAAACTGAACCGTACCAGAAATAGTACAATTCGTTATGGATACACTCACAATCAATGAAATGTTAAAATAGATTTTACAGGGTACTGTTTTATAAACGGTACCTTAATTTTTTTAACATAGGAAATCAGGTGTTTTATGGAAACGATCGCATTTATTATCATCATTTTAGTCGCTTCTGTCCTACAGACGAGTACAGGATTTGGATTTTCCATTATGGCTACTCCGTTTCTTCTACTAATGTTTGAACCAATGGAGGCAATTCAAATAAACTTGCTATTATCTCTCTTTATTTCGATTGCATTAATAATAAAAATTAGAAAGGATATTGATTTTGCAATCGTTAGAAGGTTTGTGGTAGGAAGTACGATGGGTCTGCCCATCGGAATTATTATTTTCTTGTCAATGGATATCAATCGATTAAAGCTAGGAGTGAGCATTGTCATCTTAGTATTAACAATAATGCTTCTTCTTACGTTTCGAATTGGCCAAAATAAGAATCGAGACTTACTTGTCGGGGGACTCTCCGGTGTATTTACAACAAGTATTGGTATGCCCGGACCACCATTATTATTATATTTTTCTGGAACAGATACACAAAAAGAAAAATTAAGAAGTACTACACTAGCCTTTTATTTATTTATCTACTTTGTTAGTTTAATTATCCAAGTGGTTTTTGCTGGAACAAATAAGACGATCTGGATATCAAGTATGTGGGCCTTACCATTGGTATTTATAGGATTGTATGTAGGACAATTATTATTTAAATGGATTAATCAGCATGTTTTTCGAATATTTACATATATCATCTTGCTGTTTACAGGTATTTACCTGCTGATGGAGAGTTTGGGAGTAATGTAAGTAAAAAGGTTTAGGTATATACCTATTTAATAATATTCTAGGTACAAACAACAGCCTTAGGAATAGTATGGATAACTATGAGAAAAATAAAATTTTCATTTTTAAATCGGATTTTAAGACGGAAACACAATGTCCAACGAGGCAAGAAGAAGGGAAAAGACACAAAGAAAAAGTATTCTATTGATTACAAGACGTATACAAAGGACCGTCATGTATTGCATCAAAAAATTATTCGCATGATTGAAAAGCCAAACGCTTATCCAAAGAATGGGAGCAAGCCAATTGCAATTCTGATTGATGGAGGGACTGCATCAGGTAAAACAACGATGCGTAAAACAATAATCGAAAAGGAACTCCACTCGAAATCGATACACGTTACTGTCATAGACCTTGACGAAATAAAGGAATATATTCCAGAATACACGATTTATAAAAAAACAAACCCACAGCAAGCAGCAAGTTTCGTTCACAAAGAATCCTATGATATTAGTGTCCTGTTGTTAAATAAATTAATCAGGGAACAAAAAAATTTTATCTATGAGGGGACGATGGCAAGGAGGCGTCGGTATCAATCACTTGTTCATCAGTTGAAAAAACAGCAATACGAGATTCATGCATATGTCGTTGATGTGCCGTTATCTGTTGCAATAAAACGCGCTGACGAAAGGGCACAAATTACGGGAAGAAAGGTACCTCCGTCGATTATTAAAAATACGCATAAACTCGTTCCTCGTACGTTTGCAGACATTAAAAATCTACTAGATAGCTATCATGTTTATGACAATCAACATGGCTTCAAGCTTATTGCTTCCAATGATTTTGTGGATGCCAAAAGGTATGCTAACTTTGTACTAAAAGGAAAAACAAAAAAGTTGAGGCAATAAAGAAAAAAATAATCCCGTTCTATATCGAGGGTAATTATTTTTTGTTACGTTGCTGCCTAACTAAATAGGATTCGTAGTCGTTATACCATAATTTCTTATTTCCATACAATATAAAAAATGCCCAATAGGTTGGGGATTCATTCCACAATATCGATTCCTGTTTGCTTATTTGATGGGCCATCCATGAAAATTTAGCGCATTCATCAGCGTCAAGATAAGACCGCTGGCTAATAGAAAATAATTCCTCACAAACGCTTCTTAAAAATGGATGGTTCATTACACTCTTATTTCGATTTCTCTGAAGAAAATGCTCATTTAATTTCTTTTCATGATTCGTGTTCACTGGCCTTAACCTTGTAATTCGTAAATTCGAAAGGCATTGCATCGCTTTATCGCTGTTTAAGGCTAATTGTTCTTTCAATTTTGATGGTCTAACTATTGCATATGTACCGTTATGCCTTCCTCCAATTGGACCGTAAACAAAGTCAAAAGGGTGTTTCATACCTAGACGACAGCTCTCCACGAAATCCTTCCAACGTGCTTTATATAAAAACCAATTTGAATCGTAAGGCATAGGAAATAGCAAACCATGTAATGAAAAGAGTTGCTTTACGTTTAAATGATAAGACAAAAAGGCAGGAATTCTCGTTTCCGGATGGTTTAAATAATCATCTTTATTTATATGTAACAACTTCAATAAGGTGGAATTAACCTGTGGATCTTGAGCCTTTACAAGAGCCCATTCGATTGCTTGTTTACGATGCGGTGTAACATAAAACCCTTTCCCAAAATCAGTAAGATCTCTCTGAGCGTTCAACATAATGCCGTTATATTTGATAACCTTGGCAGAGAATAAATTGGTCCCGTGATAAACAGTGAGTTTACTCGTATTAGGAAGCATAGGCATCTCCTTAGGACGTTCAAGGTTTAGTGATGTATATGATTGGGAAATGCGGATGATGATTTTTTAAAGGTGGGAATTAGGGGGTAAGGATGTTGGGACGATGAACCTGTTCCCCTGGACCTAAGCCTAAAAAATATTTCAATCCACTTCACTTCTTCGTTATTATTTTTGTTGCAAATACAATAAAATTAAGGTAGATTTAATACATACTATTTTTAGTTGCATTTGCAACTAAAAAACTAAGGAGATCATTATGAAAGAGATTCTGCGCGAAATTGGCATGATAGCGAGGGCTTTGGATTCCATCAGCAATATCGAATTTAAAGAATTCGACCTGACTAAAGGCCAGTATTTGTATGTGGTGCGAATCTGCGAGAACCCGGGAATTATCCAGGAACAGTTACTGGATATGATCAAAGTGGATCGCTCCACCGCAACTCGCGCGCTTCAAAAACTGGAAACGAACGGCTTTATAGAAAAGCAAGACGATCCGGATAATAAAAAGAATAAAAGACTCTTTCCCACGGTAAAAGGGAAAACGGTGTTCCCTTTCATCAAAAGCGAGAATGTTTACTCCGGTCAAATTGCCTTACAAGGTTTTTCTGAAGCCGAAAAAGAAATTGCATTCGATCTGTTGCAGCGAATCCGGAAAAATGTCGAGAAGGACTGGGAGTTTGTAAAAAAAGGAAACAAGCGAAACTATTAAAGGAGTGATCGATTATCATGACAACAACGATAAAAAGATGCACCCAAAAAGAGCTACATGAACTCCAAGCAATTAGTATCACGACGTTTACTGAGACATTCAAAGATCGAAATTCACCTGAACACCTTCACGCTTATTTGGAAAAAGCCTATGATTTGAAACAACTGGAACGAGAAGTAGCCAATCCTTCTTCCCAATTCTTTTTTGTTTCCTTTAATAAAGAAGTAGCCGGATACCTCAAGGTTAATACTGATGACGCGCAGACCGAAGTAATGGACGATGATTCCCTTGAAGTCGAACGGATTTATATCAGGAAGACATTTCAAAAATACGGGTTGGGTAAACTTCTGCTAAATAAAGCATTCGAAATTGCGCTGGAACAGCAGAAAAAGAGCATCTGGCTGGGCGTCTGGGAGGCAAATGAAAATGCCATCGCGTTCTATCAGAAAAAAGGATTTGTCCAAAAGGGCTCGCATTCTTTCTTTATGGGCGATGACGAGCAAGTGGATTTGATTATGGTGAAAACAATTTAATAATCTTTTTGTGAAAAGTGGAGCAGTATGTATATTTCAAAACAGTTCAAAACCAGTGATGTGGAAGAAATCCAGGAATTTGTTCGACAGAATTCTTTTGGAACGCTCGTCACCACGAAAAAAGGGAAATCCATCGCGACACACTTGCCGATGCAATTAATAAAAGAAAATGAGAATTTTTATATAACTGGGCATATGGCTTATGGGAACCCTCAATGGCGGACATTCGTCGACTCTGAAGATGTACTGGTTAGGTTCCATAATCAAGTGCCTGTCCCCCATCGCTTTAATACTGTAAAGCGGTAGGGGACAGGCACCAATTTTTGGGAGGATTATTATGAGCCGAATCCAAAGAATAACCGGACGGAAGTCATTATTTCAAAACAACGGAATAGACCGACAGGAACGGTGGAACTGGCGTTTGAGAAGGGTGTGAGTGGTTTGGGGATGTGGGGTAACCGTCCCACTATGCATTTGTAATAAAAGCGTTTGGTAATCCAAGGCCTTTAATTTTATCTATATCTTGAAGTAATTGTTTCCTCATTGAATATGGGCCGGCCTCCACGCTATAGAGTTCTCCGCTATCCGTTTTATAGATTTTAATATCTGCGTTAATTTTGTTCCTGGTTAATAAATTATACTGGTGTTGTGCACTTTTTTTCTTATCGGTTGCGCCAATAACTATTTTCTCCTTCGCCATAAAAATCCTCCTAACTTGTATATAAGTAGTATATTCAGCTGTTAAACAAAGAAATAGTCGTTGAACATGACTTCTTGTAAATTGATTAAATAATCTAGTAGAAATTAAGGTGAGATAGCGAAGTTATAATGAGTATCAAAATGGAGGTGTTATGGAATCAGAACTGAGATAGACACTTATTTTATAGATCGAATCAAAATGAAAGGAAGTTTCTGACTATATCCAGTCGGGGGCTTTTCTTTTGAGTACATACGTGGTTACGTAAGACAGAATAATCTGAAGCACATCTTCTCGAAGGGGCGAACATACCTAAATAATAGGGGATAATAATTACCCCAATATAGAAGGTATAAAAATTTCCCCCAGAAGAAGCATTATTAATCTATTATGTAAGAAGTCATAAAGGGTATTTGCAATTGCATAAATCCCTCCTTTTAGTAATCAGATGCATGTCCTCCATCGCTTTAATACTGTAAAGCGGTGGGGAGCAGGTGCCAATTTTTAACCCGTCAATTATATTACTTAATTCTTTTGAACATGTGGACCTGCTACCATTGGGAGAATTTACTTTTCTTATCATCATAAAAAGTAACAAGGCATCTTCCCTGGCAAAGACCCTCAATATCATAACAAATCTTTGTAAAAGAAATTTGTGTTTCTATCATTTTGTATTGGTGTTCATGAAACAATCATAGAGAGTCCAAATGAGCCAATATTTCACTCATATCCTTACCGACGGACTCAGGTGCATGGATCTCGATGTACTTATAGATATCTTTACTTAGTCTCTTATTCTCTAGTGAATCATACTGCAATGACTTCACCCCCCCAAAAAAAGTAGTGAAATTATTATAGTACTATTGACTACTTTATATTAGGAGATAAATAAAAAACCTCCCATAAGTAATGGAAGGTTCATTTTATTATATTTGTATTATAGTCCGACTTGGTCGGCAGCGTAATTTGCATCTTCTTGACTGTGACCTTCATACAGTAATTGGTCAATCAATCCACTTCTTGAGAAAGCTGAGTAGTCAAGATAATTTTCAGCTTGTAATACCGCTTGTTCTCTCCAATCGACTGTAATGTTTTCAACTGCGAAAGCTGCTTCTTCGTTGCTATATCCTTCATACTCTAATTGTTCAATCAAACCAGACTTAGAGAAGGCAGTATAATCTAGGTAGCTTTCAGCTTGACGAATTGCGTTCTTTTGTGAGACTGACATTTCTGGTTCTTTCTCTGCTTCTGCCTGTGCTCTTGCTTCTTCTTCTTCTTCTTCTTCTTCTGCTTTAGCCTTCGCTTCAGCTTCTTCTTTTGCTTTTGCTTCTTCTTCAGCTTTCTGTGCTTCTTCTTCAGCTTCTTTTTTAGCTTCTTCCTCGGCTTTTGCTTCCTCTTCGGCATCTTTATCTTTCTCAGCTTGTTCTGCTTCAGCTTCCTCATTGGCTTTATTTTCGCTCTCATCAACTTCCTCTGTTTCTTCAACTGTTTCAGATTCCTCAGCAACTTCTGTTTCTACAGGTGGAGCTATTATACCCACAATGATGAACAATACAAATCCAACACCTAATTTAATTAATCCTTTTTTACGTTTAGCCTTCTGGAATACTTGAATCAATCCCCATACTAATAATACCAACGCTATAAATCCTAAAAATCCTGTCATTTTGTTAATCTCCTTTTATATTAATCTTTTGTACCGGTATGATTTACCCATTGTATATCATACCAGAATATCATTTTGTTTTTAATATCATTTTGGTAATACTTCATTTTATTTTAGTTATTTTCATTGAAGAGCATCACGGCGATTATCTCATCAGACAATATGGTAAAAAGAACTAGGCACCGTCATTTCGACGATGGAGTAGTAAGATCCCTTTTGTCGCGAGTTTTAGAATCGTCAAAATACGTATATTATTATAAAAAAACCTCTATCAATAACGTAAAACACGAACAATAATAACGTTTTTTAAAAAAATGACCCATTTTATATTGCTTATCACAAATTTCTCTGGTATATTTATTATCCTAATATTAATTAAATATCGTAACTCGTATATCCTCAGTAATATGGTCTGAGAGTCTCTACCTGGTTCCCGTAAACGAACTAGACTACGAGGTAAAGTATGTGATGCTTGTTATTCTCATAACAACATCATCTTATCATGAAGCATATATTTGGCGCTTTATGATATTTACTTTACTCGTAGGTCTATACATGTAGAGGCATTCCATCTATATGTATAGACCTTTTCTTTTGGCAAAATATAGAAATAGGTAAACAACAAGGAGGACCACAGCATGAGTAAAAGTAAAAATGTATATCTCAATCATGATGGCGGGGTAGATGATTTAATTTCACTATTCCTTCTGTTACAAATGGAAAACGTAAATTTAACAGGAGTAGGTGTTATTCCTGCAGATTGTTATTTAGAACCAGCAATGTATGCAAGTAGAAAAATCGTCGATCGGTTTGGCAATGGAAAACAAGTAGAAGTTGCGGCTTCTAATTCCCGTGGTAAAAACCCATTCCCGAAAGACTGGCGTATGCACGCGTTTACCGTAGATGCATTACCCATTCTGAATGAATATCCACCCGTGCAAACAAAAGAAGCTGATTTACCAGCTCATGAACATATGATTAAAGTGCTCCGTGAACATGATTTACCTACCACATTAATCTTTATTGGGCCATTAACCGATTTAGCTCGTGCACTCCAAATCGCACCAGACATTGAAGAAAAAATTGAGAAATTAGTTTGGATGGGCGGTACGTTTTTAGAAAAAGGAAACGTGGAGGAACCAGAACATGATGGAACAGCAGAGTGGAATGCGTTCTGGGATCCGGAGGCAGTAAAAGTGGTATGGGATAGTAACATTACTATTGACTTAGTAGCGCTTGAGAGTACGAATATGGTCCCTCTTACATTGGATGTCAGACAAAAATGGGCATCCCAACGAAACGATATCGGTGTAGATTTCTTAGGACAATGCTATGCAATCGTTCCACCGTTAGTCCATTTCCAAACGAACTCTACTTACTTCTTATGGGATGTTTTAACGACGGTAAGTATCGGCAAGACCAATTTAGTAAAGAAGAAAACCGTGAAATCTATCGTTCATGACAGTGGAGCTAGTCAAGGAAAAACAGAGCTTTCAGAAAGTGGAAGAGAAGTAAATTTAGTATATGAAGCAGAGCGCGATGCATTCTTTGATTACATTACTGAACTTGCCAAACAGGATAAATAAGGAGGACGAGCTCATGAGAAAAGTGATTATCGATACAGATACAGCCGGGGATGACACAATCGCCCTACTCACCGCCCTCCATTATTTTAAAGTAGAAGGCGTGACAATTACGGGAGGGAATGTAGACTTTGATCAAGAAGTTGAAAATGCCCTTTACACAATCCAAGTGGCCAATCCGCGTGAACCTGTCCCTGTTTATAAAGGTTTTGAAGTTCCCCTTCTAGCAAATGGCACGGGTCGTCATCAAACGGTAGAGGATGTGCATGGAAGCGACGGCATGGGTGATAGCTTTTTTGAAAAAGCAAAACAGCGACCTGAAGAGGGGCATGCAGTTGATTTTATCATTGAGAAAGTGAAAGCCAACCCTGGGGAAATTCATCTATTAGCCATTGCACCATTAACCAATATTGCAATGGCTATCAAAAAGGACCCATCGATTGTAAAAGATATCCCACATATTTATATTATGGGTGGTACCAATAATTCACTAGGTAATATTACCGCAGCAGCGGAATATAACTTTTGGGTCGATCCAGAAGCTGCAAGAATCGTATTGCATTCCGGGGTTCCTATTACACTTGTAGGATGGGATATGTGTACCAAATTCTCGATTATGGATGATGGAGATCACGAAGACATTGAACGTCTAGCCTCGAAAGGATCTGAATTCTTTATTCAGATTAATAAAGTCGTAAAGCAATTTAACAAAAAAGTGCATCGACTAAATGGAACGACCCATCCAGATACATTGCTCGTAGCAATTGCCGCGAACGAAGACGTGATGACAAAAGCCACGAAATATTATGTAGATGTGGAAACAAAAGGGGAGTTAACGAGAGGTTATAGTCTGGTCGATATGAACAATCGTAGTGGAAAAGAACCGAATGTTATCGTTTGTGAAGAAGTGAATCGAGACATGTTTAAGGATCAATTATTGGACGTATTAAAATCCTTTTAACTTCATTGTGAACACATCAAGAGAGAGGAAAACATACTATGCACATTTTATGGGGAATGTTGGGAATCGTCGTTATATTAGGTATCGCCTTTTTAATATCTACAAATAAAAAAGCAATCAATGCTCGCACTGTCATCGGTGCACTTTTACTTCAAATTACCTTTGGATTTATTGTCTTAAAGTGGGAAACAGGTAGTCAGATATTAGGCTGGATCACGATTTTCGTACAAAGTATTATTGATACATCGAATGAGGGGATCCAATTTATATTCGGTGGCGTACTTGCTGGGGAAGGCGTACAATTTGTATTTGCCTTTCAGGTGCTTACCGTAATTATCTTTTTCTCATCTCTTATTTCTGTCTTGTTTTATTTAGGAATCATGCAGTTTATCACTAAAGCGGTTGGAGGATTTTTAGCCAAAATGTTAAAAACTTCACAGCCTGAATCCATGTCTGCTGCAGCGAATATATTTATTGGAATTACGGAGGCACCACTCGTCGTGAAGCCATATTTAGAAAAAATGTCTAAATCAGAATTATTTGCTGTCATGACAGGTGGAGCCGCTTCTGTCTCGGGTTCTGTGTTAGTAGGGTACTCCCTTCTCGGTGTTCCACTAGACTATCTAATTGCTGCAGCATTTATGGCTGCTCCAGCTGGTCTACTAATGGCAAAAATGTTATTACCAGAAACGGAGACACAAATAGAGAACGAAGTGATAAAACTAGAAAGAGATAAAGATACCGTTAATATCATTGATGCGGCTTCGAAAGGTGCATCTATCGGACTAAAAATTGCGCTAAATATCGGTGCACTAATCCTTGCGTTTATCTCCCTTATTGCATTAGTGAACCTTGGTCTTGAATGGATTGGTGGTATTGTCGGTTTTGATAATCTTACACTAGAACGTATTCTTGGCTTCCTATTAGCTCCATTAGCATTCGTGATCGGTGTTCCCTGGGATGAAGCACTGCAAGCAGGGTCGTATATTGGACAAAAGTTTGTTTTAAATGAATTTGTAGCATATAGTACTTTTGCGCAAGATATAGACACACTTTCAAATAAAACCGTAGCGATCATCAGCTTTGCTTTATGTGGATTTGCAAACTTAGGCGCGATCGGTATGTTAATTGGAGGTATTGGCGGACTTGCTCCATCTCGCCGTGAATTTCTTGCAAGATATAGCTTCCTTGCCATTATTGGCGGTACATTAGCGAACCTATTAAGTGCAGCAATTGCTGGAATGTTATTATAAGATGTGGGACAGAGGGACAGGCATGTGTGGTACACCACAAAAGTTGGAGTAAGAATCTAACCTTTGGGGTGCACCACAGCTCGCAGTCCCCCGTTACTTTAGTAATTTAGGGCACTGACCCTATATTCCTTTGTTGTCTCTATTTAGTAGTAAATTATTTTCTAAAACAAAAGAGCTGACGATTTATAGGCACACATCAATAAACGCTTTTCCTAAAGGCGTTATTCTTATAATACCTTCACGTATATCAACTCTTGAAATTTCTGGATTTTGCAAGCTTATTTCATGTTTATAAAATATTGAATTTCTAAAACCAATGTAATTTGATTTATCTTGGTAGTTTTCTTCATAGGAAATTGCAACTAATCCCAGTCGCTGTAGATTTGTAATGGAAGCAGCATTTTCATCACCTGTAATAATATCAGAACAAGAATCATAAAAAACATTTGATTTTAAAATTAGGTAGCCATTTTTTTGTACATAGTTTAATTCAAACTTTACTATTGGATGATGAGTCTTTTCTCTAAATAAACTAATGTTTTTTGCATCATCAGGTGAAATCTGCTTTATTATTTCAACAAAAGAATGATGTACTTTATTGGACTTACTCTTATCCATTGAAGCAGAAATTACGTTAGCAAACATTTCTCTTAATTCTTGTTCTTCAATGTAGAAACGAGAAGCTTCTAATGCTGGGCCGACTACACTCATTGGAGGTTCTTGTAAGTTATTATCATCAATTTCTATGACTTTTTTTGCAACTAGATTTTTATATTGTGTTGTTGCAACTTCATATTTCGCTCTTTTTAAATCGGCAAGATGATTGATTTTGCCAAATGCCAAGTACCAAAGGTCGTCAAGATTTTTCAGAGGAACTTTACTACTATTAGTTGCTACAGTTGTAACAAAAGAAGTAACTGCAGCAGTGATTATTGGATCCATTAAATTCACCTCCAATCTATTAAACAATATCAATTATACACTAGATTTAGAAATTTATAATTAGTTGTGACATTAAAGTTATTTTAAAAACACACGTTGTCGATTACAATTATAGTGATCAAACGTGTGTTTTTCTATTACTAAATAAGGTTAAGGATATATGGCAGATATCATTACATGTAAGGGAAAAGAACTAACATTACACAAGTCAATTAAAAACCTAATTTTCTCGGTAAAACTGTTTTAGTAGATGATCCATGGTATTATGTAGAGATGTTGCTTAAAAGAAATAATCTAATGATGAAGCAATACTCTATTGACAGCAATCACTTCAGTTTTATGATGATTCTACCATGAGAAATAGGGTTAGTTCTCCGTTACTTCAGCACTTTAATTCAGCGGGGGACTGACCCCATAATCCCCGGGCATTAATAAAAAAATGCTTTATGTTGTAATTAATCAGCGTGAACTACTGTTAGCCAGAAAGATGATAATACAAACCGACCAAAACGCCTTTATTACAATACATCAGGTAGAAGAAGTGATAAGCAAAGGAAATACGAATTTGCCAGCATAATTCGTATTTCCTTTGTCTTTTCGAACGCCCTTTACCGAGTAAATGTTTCCTTTTATTAAGAAAGAATCTGTAACCGTATTGGTTACCCTGAAATAGGTTGTTTTATGCCTAATTCAAGTGCCATGTATCTGCTGGTATCTTAAGGATCTTACGAAGGACCACAAGGAAAGGTTTGGTGGTCACACCAGTTCATTGTGTCATGAACCGGGCGGGATAGGAAAATAGAATTAGTCCCTCGTTACTTTAGCACTTTAATTCAGCGGGGGACTGTGAGCTGACCCCGTAACCTTGCAAATGGTTGGGTTAATGTATATATTTCAAGAATTTATTTTTTATTTATCATATTTTTCATTTAATTTTAATTATAATAAATAACTCTATTTGTGTTTAACCAAAGTACACTCTGAACGAACAAATATAAATATTGTAAAATCAATAGGTTGCATTGTTCAAGCTGACTTGTTTAATGAATGGGATGTGAAATATTTGATATATAAACCGTATTTCTGGTCACACCAACTTGACGGTGAATATCCATCACACTATTTTTTTCCTCTAGCAATTGCACCACTCTATCGTAGTAGTGTAGACGGGTTATTTTGTAGATGATATGATTCACTTGTGTTAAAGTAATTTTAAAGAATTACTTTACTGAAGAGGTGGGATATGAAACTTAAAAAGATGGTAACGGTGAGAGTAGGAAGAAACATTTCTCGAGTAAATGGGATACAGAATCAATTATTAGAAACTTACTCCTACGAGGATTTAACGAATGATTTAGATGGTTTATATCTAGATTCGAAATCTAGTCCATCTAATGAAAATATCGATAAGAATAATGTTCATTTAAGTGGAGTAGGAGATGTTGTTTTTAGCTTTGTCAGTTCAAAAGCTGCAATAGTGAGTGGAAAGAATACTGGTAAGATTATTAATCAAAACTTTGCTAAACTGATTATAGAACAAGAACAATTGGATTCGGGCTATTTATGTTATGTATTGAATGAATCACATTCCATGAAGAAACAAATGGCGATTTCCATGCAAGGTAGTACGATTCCAAAATTAACACCAGCGATTCTGAAGACCTTGGATATGAAGTTGCCAAGTATAGAGAAGCAACAAGTCATTGGAAAGGCATATCTGACTCTAAGGAAACGCTTAGCCCTAGCAAAGAAACAAGCAGATATGGAAGAACTGTTTTTTCTAGAAGTGTTGAAAAAATTAGACAAATAAAAGAAAAGTGGAGAACACAATATGTCAGAATTAAATTCAAAATTATTTAGCGCTGCAGATAGCTTACGCAGTAAAATGGATGCATCCGAATACAAAGATTATTTATTAGGATTAATTTTCTATAAGTATTTATCAGATAAATTACTAGTGAAAGTGGTTGAGTTAGCTGATGAATCACTAGAAGCGTATGGCACCCAAGCAAAACAGACGGAACTATATCGAGAACTACTTACTGATGAAGATGTAAAAGATGATTTAGTGGAAACATTAGTTGACACGTTAGGGCATCATATTGAGCCAAATTACTTATTCAATGTTTTAGCTGATGAAGCAAAACAAAACATATTTCAACTGAATGATTTGAATAAAGCGTTTGTCGATTTGTCTACGAGTTATGAGCAATTTAGTGGGCTGTTTGATGATGTTGATCTGACTTCTAAAAAACTAGGATCAGACGACCAACAACGCAATATTACAATCTCCGATGTTTTGAAGAAATTAAGTGAGATTGATGTGATGGGGCATGATGGGGATGTCATTGGCGATGCTTATGAATTTCTAATTGGAGAATTTGCTTCTGAAGCTGGAAAGAAGGCAGGCGAGTTTTATACTCCTAGTAAAGTATCGGATATGATGGCACAAATTGTTGCAATTGGGCAAGGGGATAAAAAGTTATTCAGTGTCTATGACCCAACGATGGGATCGGGTTCGTTGATGCTTAATGTACGAAACTATCTTAATCATCCGGAAAGTGTGAAATTTCACGGGCAGGAACTGAATACAACAACATATAACCTAGCAAAGATGAACTTAATCTTGCATGGTGTAAGAAAAGAAGATATGCGACTGCGTAATGGGGATACTTTAAATAAAGATTGGCCGACAGATGAACCATATCTATTTGATTCTGTCTTAATGAATCCACCGTATTCTGCCAAATGGTCATCTGATCCATCATTTTTAGATGATTCTCGTTTCAATCGGTACGGTAAATTAGCACCTAAATCGAAAGCAGACTTTGCCTTTCTTTTACATGGTTTCTATCATTTAAAAGACTCAGGAACAATGGCGATCGTTTTACCACATGGTGTCTTATTCCGAGGAGCTGCAGAGGGTGTCATTCGTAAAAAATTACTAGAAGATGGTAGTATTGATGCGGTTATTGGTATGCCAGCAAATCTTTTCTTTGGGACATCGATTCCAACAACGGTTATTATATTAAAGAAAAATCGAGACAACCGTGACGTATTCTTTATTGATGCGAGTAAAGGGTTTGATAAAGGAAGAAATCAAAATAAGTTAACGAAAGAACATGTTACTGAGATTGTTGAAACATATAAAAAGCGAGAAAATATAGTGAAGTATGCGCATTTAGCAACATTTGAAGAAATTGAAGAAAATGATTTCAATTTAAATATTCCTCGGTATGTGGATACGTTTGAAGAAGAAGAGCCGGTTGATATGGCAGCGCTCGGATTGTCGATAAAAGACATTCGTAAAGAAAAGGCTGAATTAGAGTCAAGTTTATATGAAACCATTTCTTCCCTGAAATATAATAAGGAAAACGAAGAGTGGATTAAAGGTGCATTAGAGGTGTTTAAGCGTGGGGAATAAACTTACACCAGAGATAAGGTTTCCTGGTTTTACTGGAGATTGGGAACAACGTCAGTTAGGTGAGATTTCGGTAAAAGTTACTGAGAAAAATAAGGATAATATTTATTCTGAAACACTGACGAATTCAGCTGAGTTTGGAATTATCACTCAACGTGATTTTTTCGAAAAAGATATTTCGAACAAAAAGAATATAGATGGCTATTATATTGTTCATCCAGATTATTTTGTATATAATCCAAGGATTTCTAATTTTGCCCCAGTAGGTCCAATCAAGCGAAATAAGTTGGGGAGAACTGGTATAATGTCTCCACTTTACTACGTTTTCCGTACGCATGACGTTGATAAAACGTATTTAGAATATTATTTTTCAGGTAATGGCTGGCATAGATTCATGAACTTAAATGGGGATTCCGGTGCAAGGTCAGACAGGTTTGCTATCAAAGATTCTGTATTTAGTGAAATGCCTATTCCGATTCCATCAATAGAGGAGCAGGTGGAAGTAGGTAATCTTTTCACAGAACTAGACGATACAATCTCTATTCGTCAGCAAGAACTAGACACCCTCAAACAAACAAAACAGGGGTTCTTGCAAAAAATGTTCCCTAAAAAGGGAGAGACCATACCTGAGATTAGGTTTCCGGGTTTTACTGGTACTTGGGAAGAGTGTAAGGTAGAGGATATAGCTTTGGTTAGCACAGGAAATAGAGATACTCAAGATGCTTTGGAAGATGGAAAGTATGATTTTTATGTACGGTCTCCTAAAATAGAAAAGATAAATTCATATTCATATGATGGAGAAGCAGTATTAACCGTAGGTGATGGAGTTGGTGTAGGAAAGGTGTTTCATTATGTTACTGGTAAATTTGATTATCATCAACGAGTGTATAAGGTATCAGATTTCAAGGATTTTAATGGGTTGTTCTTTTACTATTATTTTTCGGACAACTTTATATACGAATCAAGAAAGTATAATGCAAAGACATCAGTTGATTCGGTTCGTCGAGAAATGATTACCAAAATGAATATCCCTAATCCAAATATTGAAGAACAGACCCAAATTGGTATGTTTTTCAAACAAATTGATGACACTATTACGCTTCATCGGCAAGAATTAGAAACCCTAAAACAAACTAAAAAAGCTTTCCTACAGAAAATGTTTGTCTAAAAAATAGAAAAGAGGGAAATCATGACAAAACTTTCCTCAAACAGTGAAGCCGAAGTCGAACGCCGGCTCATTGTAGTACTAGGTGAAGGATATAATCAATGGAATTATCGCCCTGATTTAAAGTCGGAAGAACATCTCTGGAAAAACTTACGGCAGATTATAACGCAAAATAACTTATCAGAGATTGGCGAACATCCGATTACAGACAAAGAATTCGATACGATTAAAACAGAACTTTTACTGCGAACAAAAACTCCCTTTGAAGCTGCAAAATGGCTCAAAGGGGAGAATGGCATTGCACGTATTACGATTGAACGAGAAAATGTGGCTTTAGGACCGATGTCATTAGTATTGTACTCCAACCATGATATTGGTGGTGGAATATCGAGATATGAAGTCGTACATCAAATCGCAAAGCAAAAAGAGGCGGTGGAAGATCGGAATCGTCGTTTTGATGTTACATTATTAATTAATGGCTTACCGATAGTACAAATCGAGTTAAAACAAGCGAGTGCCAAAGACGGCGTAATTCAAGCGTTTAATCAAGTTAAGAAATATGCAGAAGAAGGAATGTTTCGTGGGAATATCTTTTCTACACTGCAACTATTTGTTGTCTCTAACGAGCAAACGACACGCTACTTCGCCAATGCGATGCCAAAAAATATGCATAAGAAATTTCTCTTTAGCTGGAGAACGACGGATAATCAAAAAGTAGACAATCTCTATGAATTTGTAAAACAAGTTTTAAATATACCAGATGCACACCGATTAGTTGCTGATTATACGATTGTGAGTGAAGATCAGGATAATAAAGTATTAATGGTCCTAAAACCGTATCAAATCCATGCTATTCAAGCATTATATACATCTGCAAGTAAACATGAGTCCGGCTATATTTGGCATGCAACGGGTTCAGGAAAAACCTTAACGAGTTTTGTGTCGACGAAGTTACTCGCTAAAAAACCTGGAATTGATCGTACGATTATGCTCATTGACCGCAAAGACTTAGATAACCAGACTACTTCTGAGTTTACAAAATTTGCATCGGAATTTAATACAGGCATCTCATCCGGTAATGCACGTTCGAATAGTTTGATTGTCGGGACAGGAAGTGCCAAAGAGTTAAGTGATACATTGTTATCAGATGCGAATTCCAATGCAGTCATTATTACAACACGTCAAAAGCTGGAATCTGCTCTCAGACATGCGCAAAGGGTAGAAGAGAAGAAAGGTACACAACGTTTTAAAAAGCTAGTGGGCCAACATATCGTCTTTATTGTCGATGAATGTCACCGTGCTTTAAGTGCAGAAGGCATGGAGGATATGAAAGGCTTTTTCCCTAACTCTACATGGTTTGGATTTACTGGTACTCCAATTTTTGAAGTAAATAAAAAGCAGGCCAAAGGACAATTAGCACGGACAACTCGTGACCAATACGGCGATGTTTTACATACTTATACGATTAAAAATGCACTAGAAGATGGTGCGGTGTTAGGCTTTCAAGTAGAACATGAAAACACCATTGAAAAGACATCTTTAAAAAATACCATCTTTGATCAATTGCGGAAAGATACCAAGTATGCGAATGAGACAGATGAAGAAATAAATCATTTGATTGATCAAATGGATGGAATCGAACAAGAAACCTATATTGATCCTACTATTTATGAAACAGATAAACATATTCATCAAGTGCTTCGGAAGATGTTCAGACCCGATAATGCGTATATGAAATTTAATTTTGAGAATGGTCGTCCACAAAAGTCAGCCATTTTTACCACGAGTTCGATTAATATGGCAAAACGCTATTATCATGCCATAAAAGAGATGACGAAATATCCAGAATGGTTAATGAATGAGTTTGCCAATCAACCCATTCGAAAAGGAAGAACGATGGAGGATCCAGATTTTCCTCGCATTGCGATTACGTATTCTTTACAAGAAAACGACGAAAAGGCAGCTGCAAACCAAGATGAAATGAAGGAAATTATCAAAGACTATAACGAATATTACGATACAGCATGGTCACTTGAGAGTATAGATAGGTACAATGGCGATATTAATAATCGGTTAGCGCGTAAGAAAGCAGAGTTTAAAGAGTTTGGGAAACAAGTTGACCTTGTGATTGTTGTTGACCGCTTATTAACCGGTTTTGATGCACCGACTGTATTAACTCTATTTGTTGATCGTAATTTAAGTTATGCTAATTTGATTCAAGCGTTTTCGCGAACGAATCGAACGTATCCCGAGAAGGAGAAGGGATTAATCGTAACCTTCCGAAAGCCACATACGATGGAATACAATGTCCAAGAAGCAACAAAAGTATATTCCAATGAAGAAGAAGCATCAACACTCATCTATCCAACGTATGAGGAATCCAAGAAACGTTTCAAAAAGGCGCATAAAAAGCTTCAAAGTGCTGTGCCTAATATAGAAAATGTAGATGAGCATACACCGATTGAAACACGGGTAGAATTTATAAAGGCATTCCAAGAGTTAAATAACGCGTATGAAGCACTCGTTACGTATAACGAATACAACGATGACGTGGAATACTCAAAAGCTTTAAAAGAACAGGTAATGATTATTGAAGAATCTGTCGGCGTCTATCAAACCGTAAAAGGCTCATTAATGGATGAAGAAGACACTGGGGAAGGAGAAGTAGACTTCTCTGATATTGAATTTTACGGAGAAAATACCGTTAAAATATATGATGTAGATTCAAGCTATATCGATAAGCTCTTAGAAACCTACTCAGCCAACAATAAAAATATTCGTGATGATATTGAAAATGCCTTGCAAAAATTAGAGAAAAAAGAAATCGTTAAAGAAGTGTACCGTGCAATTCTAAATGCAATTGATGCAGAAGAAGTAGATGCAGAAGAAGATATATTTATCGTCAAACGAGCTTTTTTCACGGATGCGCAAAGTAGAGCAGTTGCAGACTTTGCGAATACATGGTTTGTTGACAAAGAAGCACTCCATTTATCGAAGGTTCAATATATCGTCGGGATGGATCCAATACCAAATATTAGTGACATAATTAACAGTAGGAATTTTGAGGAGTACAAAGCTGTAAATCCGGGTGCAAAGCCATTGAAATATGGACCTGAGATGAAGCGACAGTGGAGGAAAATATTAGATGAATCTCTTGTGCCTTTGCGGGATGAGTTGAGATAAAATCGTTTAAATTTAATAATAAGAATTCATATAGATAGCCAACTACAGGATCGTAGTTGGCTATCGTTTATTTAATATATGATTAGAATTCTTCTAATGAAATATAGCTTTTATCTGAAGGAAAAACATAGGCACAAAGGGTTTTGTTTGTATCACCATTTACAATAATTAGAATGGGTTCTGGGCAATGATACTTTGGATCTTTTGATATACGCTCCATTTGGTTAATATCAATAGAACTTGGGCTGGGAAAGTCTTTTGGGTGATAATGCCACTCACCCAAATAATATACCTGTTCTATTTCCCAAGCGTTATCCAATATGCTTTGGAGACCTTCCGTACCTCTTTCAAACCAGGTAAGACCGTGTTTCGAATCTCTGGGAGGACCAGTAATTTTTGTGATATTCGCAGTACGTTGATCCTCTGAATAATAGCCTATTAGGATTCACCCGTTTCTTTTGGATGCAATTTTCCACATAACTCTCTCATCATTTCGCAGATATGCCGGTGTAGCGTTACTTCAAAAAGTTGATCTTTTGATGTGTATGTGGGTCTATCCCTCATCATATTCCTCCTGATAAACCAATCTCGTACCAAGAAAGACCTCTTCATTCCATTGCTGCTCATAGACTAATAATTTTGGTTTGATTATTGGTTGTTGTAAAGCCATTTCAATATTCTTTATTGCAATTGTTGCCATTTGCCATACATCATCTGACCTTGCTGGAAAAACTGGATGCCAACAGCCAATCCCTTCCCTTGGAAATTCGATACCAATCAGGCTTTGTGCTTCCTTTTCCTGCCAAGGGTGAATTAGTTTGAAAAAAGATTGGGCAGAGAAACTTTGTCCTTGAGACATATAAACAAAGAGCCGTTTGGATCCATATCCTAAGGATATGGATATAAATGTCTTATCCGGTGACCAAGGGAAATTTTCGAGTTGGTAAATTACTTCATCTTCAGCTGTGCAATCTAGAATAACATCGTATCCATTAATTATTTCTATTTGTTCATCTTCAATCAAAGGAAAATGTTTGTTTATTCCTTTGATTCGATTGTGAGGTGAACAATCGATGAGTCGATTTACAAGTGAATCTACTTTATATTTGTTAATGTCGTTTAATGTTAGGGTATGGCGAACCAAATTCCCTGCCTGTAGTAAATCTCCATCCATAATCGCCAACTGTGTCTGGCCGGATCGGACTAGTAATTCAGAAACAACGGAACCGACTGATCCAGCGCCAATAATTAAAGCGCTTTTAGTGGTTACATCATCTGGAAAACTTCCTCGACTAGTTAATTCACTTTTATCCCAATTCTCGGTAAACAACCATTGGATTTCTGCCGACTTCTTAAATAGCTTTTGTTGGTCATGCCACCAATAAGCTTTTTCCGGATCTCTAAATCCATGTACCAATAACGATTGATGAGTAAGTTCGGGAAGAGCTAACCCAATCCAGTAAATCTGTACACTTTTCTCACCTATCCTATCCGGAATGGGGAATCCTATCATAAGAATATGTCTTCCACTATAACGAAATGTAGGTGCAAATTGTTTAATTATACTCAGTAAATCAATGTTTTGCTTATGACAAACGGAGAACAGTTCTCCCCAAGTTGATGGGATATGCCACGGACGTAAAATAGGGATTTCATTTAATAATACCTAGGAACCTTTAATATGTCCCTTTTCATGATTACTGACATAATCCCCCCAATGGCATTTATGAATCAAAATATCTTGGTACGTAAAAAACTTATTTATCAACAAGGTTTTATTTTTAGTGTCCAACTTGATTAAATCGAGATATCCATATTTAAAATGATTGTTTTTCCAAAACTGAAAATTTCGGTCATTTTCGTTGAAAGCAACTGTTGTTGGTATTCTTATTGGCAATGGGGGCAATTCAAAAGGATCACCTGTTTGTAACAATTCTTCTTTACTAGCATATTCCAACCAGGATATAAATCTTTTGAAATGCCACTGCAGCCTTTGCTCTTTATCTAGAGGTTCTATATCCATGCCGAGTCGTTGAAATAAACTCATATGTGTATTTAAACACAAATCTCCATTTCTCCAGGGAAGTTCTTTATCACCTTCACTATTATAGTTTTGATGTGGAAAGGTCAGGGTTAATCCATTTTGTTTTGAAGGATAGAATTTTATGTTCCCCAAAGGATACGAATCATCAATAAACACAAACCACTCTGTTTTATTCTCAACCAGTTGAAGGTCCGAACTTTCAATCTTGATTAAACAATGAATTATCCACTTATTAACTAAAGAATCCCATCTTAAATCTTCAAGCAAGGTAATGCAATTGAATTCTTCCAACATTCTTCTAGCAGTTAACAGATCTTCTTTAGGGGTTTTCTGAAAAGGTTTACGCAAACCTGGTTCCTCCACTACCGATATCTGTTTTTTCTTCCCTGCTTGAAAATCCATTTTGTTTTTTTGTACTCTTAGGCGGTGTAGGGAATTTCAAACCAAACAGTTTTCTCCATTTTTCAACACTAGTATACGTATCTGTTGCATCTAGTGCTTCTCTTGCAATTCCGGCGGCTTCTTTCACCTTTTCATAAAAGGCTTCATATTCTTCATCTATTAAACGCCCTGGTTTTTGGGGTCAGTCCCATTGGCCTTGCACGTGTGGGAATAACTTCCAATTTATAGATTTAGTGTATTCTTTATTTACAAAAATAAAAAAAGCTCCTATTGTAGAAGTGAGACCATACTTGTTCCCAAATCTTCTACAAAGGAGCTTAGAATTTGCATTCTAACAGTATAGGTCATAAACAGTTAATTAGTCAATGCTTGTCCGTTTTACCTACAGAATTTTTTTCATCACCACTCTTAAATTACGAGTATGACAAGCTTTCTGTAGATGCTTTAATGAAAATTTTTGTGGCTGCACAATTGGATAAGTGGGAATCTTATGAGGATATGGAAGAAAGGCTTCGGGCTAATCCAGAATTCTGCGAATCTATCCATCTACCCAGTATAAGTGGATCGCAACTGAGCCGAAGAATCAACGATTTACCAACGGAATTCGCCCAGGAGCTTTTTCAAAAAGTGGTACATATCATTCATGATCTTACGAAAGATTATAAAGGAATAAATTCAGAAATTGGACGGCTGAAAATCATCGACTCAACGCATTTAAAGCTTCCTCCAGAGCTTTGTGATTGGGCATTCGTCACAAAAGCATGGAACGTGGTAAAAATGCATACCCGTATTGTGGTCGTTTCAGAAGATATATCTTATCCAGACAAAATTGTACCTTCAACAGGTAACGTGGGTGACGTTGAAACACCTGATTTGCTTGTTGAAGAAGATGATGCAACATACCTGATGGATCGTGGCTATCCGTCGGTAAAAAACCTAATGTCATGGCAGGAACAAGACATTTCCTTTGTTGTCCGAATTACAAAGAATATTAGAGCCGTACCTATTGAAACTTACGAAACCAATCACCCAGCCATTCTCAGAGACGTTAAAGTCAAATATAGCTATGCGGATGAACCGATTCGTCTAGTAGAATTTGAAGATGAAGAACACAGACTCTATCGATTAATGACAACAAGATGGGATTTATCTGCAGAGCAAATCATGGATCTCTATCGTTATCGATGGATGATTGAGACCTTCTTCAAATGGATCAAGCAACATTTAAAATTAGTCAAAATCTGGAGTACGAAACCACAGGGAATGTGGAATCAAATGTTTCTTGCCCTAGCTGCATATGGCTTGGCTTTGATACTACAATTACAAACCAAATCAAAGAAGAAACTTTGGCCGTTTTTAAGGTTGATGAGAACGTATATGTATAAACCTTATAACGTATTTATGGAGGCACTACATCGAGAGAAAAGCAAAACATCACGAGGGCGACAGAAAGTCCCTCTACCGAAGAAAAAGGAGACGGAGTTTGAAGGAAATATAGCCATTATCAAGCCACAGAAGAAGAAGTAACGCTTATTTTTTTTGATAATTTAATATGGAAAAAGGTGGGAACAAGGTCTATCTGAGACCCCGTTCTCTTCTTTTAATTTTAAAACTGAAATCAATTGGTAAAATTTAACTGATTTGGACTGCGGTTCCATTGATGCAAGGCCAATGGGTCAGTCCCCCACCACGTTAAAGCGATAGCGAAGTGGGGGACTGACCCCCATAGTCTGGATTGCAAATTATGTATTTTTAAATCACAAACAGCTTCCCATTGATTATATAGGAATGGAAACAATAGTATCGGATTATTGTATTGTGCCTAGAAGGGCTGAAAAGGAATAACTCTTTGAATCAGTGGAAATTGGGAGCTTATTATGTAGGTGAATCAATTAATAAAGGTGCTAATTAATTTCACGCATTGCTAATGACTTAGGTATATAGTATGGTGTGAAGAGAATTCATAATATTATAATTCAATCTGGAGGTATGGCAAATGGAAAACGCATTAGAAATACAAAAAGGAAGAAAATCATTTTTTGACGGCGGATTGCTGCAGTTTGTTGGTTGGGTGATTCTTGGTTCGCTTGTTACAGTCTTTACGTTAGGTATTTGTTACCCTTGGTCCGTAACGATGATCTACGGCTGGAAAATTAACCATACAGTCTTGGAAGGAAGAAGACTCAGGTTTACAGGCTCTGCTGTCGGCTTATTTGGACATTGGATTAAATGGTGGTTCTTTACGGTAATCACTTTAGGAATTTATGGATTTTGGGTGTTTATTAAGCTGGAAGATTGGAAGGCGAGGAATACGGAGTTTGTGAATTGAGGTGTGGATGATAATTACACATCATACCAAAACCACGCCGGCCTAAGCTTCAGTTTTTGGAGTCAGTCCCCCAACACGAAGGTATAGAGGAAAAGGACTATAGCATTGAACATATTATGCCGCAAAAACTTTCTGTTCCTTGGCAAAAATATTTAGGTGAAGGTCATGAGAAATTATATAAAGTGTATCTTAATAATATAGGTAACTTAACCTTAACAGGATATAATCCCAAATACAGTAATCGTCCCTTTTCTGAGAATCAACTTATGGATAAAGGATACCGAGAAAGTCATTTCGTTATTTTGAATGCTTTCCCTGCACATGCTGTTGGGGAGAAGAAGAAATTATTGCCCGCCGCAATTCTTTAATTGAACTTGCATTAGTTTTGATGGTGAAAATCCTTTCACTAACTATATAGTAAAAGGATACAATTTTATTACGGATGATTATCACGCAGTTGACTCATGGAAAGAGATGTACGTTGAATTATTAATTAAGTTAGCGCAGGAAACTCCAACAGCTTTTGCTGAATTTGCAGAAGCAGAGAGTAAAACTGGTTTCGAGACTGCCTTTACACCGGTTAGAAATAATAAAACGACTGTTACCAGGCGTTTATGCAAAGACTAGTTTATCTAATAAGGACAAAACATTTATAATAAGGCATTTATTTGATCTGTTTGAAATTGAATATAGTTGCTTACAGATAGACGCCATACCTCCTAAAAATATGTAGAGGGAATTTATAAGGGGAGGTTCATATAGCACATAATGTAAAATGCGATCGGGTGGTGAATTGTTCTAAGTTTCTTGTACATTGTCTCAATTCACGAAATTTTTCCTCTGCTAAAATTTTTCGAGTAGTATAGTTTTTACAAAGAAAAAAAGAAATGGCTAAGAATTTCTAAAAAATCTGCTTCTCAGATCAGGCATACGACTTATTCATAAATATGTGCAAAATTTAACGCCTTTTCAGTAGAAATGCACTTATTGTTAGATATGTCGTATAGCCTTTTTATATTTATTCAATTTTTTAAAAAGCTCTATTGAAATATGAAGACTTAGACAGGAATCTACTTTACAATCTATCTTTTGTCAATTTAAAATTTACTCCAATCGTATGCTCAGGGAACGATTGTAATGTAGTTATATAATTAATGCAAGCCAATTTAATCGATAGCTTTTTCCAAGGTGTGGAAGGGAGAGTTTGTTTATGTCGAATGCAGAAGTTGTTCAAAAATTTATTAATAGTACAAATGACTTGTATTGTGACGATTGTCTTTTAGAAGTGCTAAATATAAAACCAAGGCAATAGATTAATCAAATATGTAATAAGTTAAAAAGAAGAGGGTACTTAAAAAGAGAAGTGAGACAATGCAGTTCTTGTTCCAAAGAAAAATTAGAAATATTATAGACGGATGATTGGTATGTCAACACTAAACTGAACAATTATTTAAAGGTCTACCCGCTTATATTCAGATGGTGTTAAATAATCTAGTGATCCATGTATTCGAATATTATTGAACCAATTCACATAATCAAAAAGCTCTAGATCAAGTTCTTGTTGGCTAGCGAAAACTCTACCACTTACAAATTCAACCTTAATAGTTTTAAATGTGGCTTCTGCTACGGCATTGTCATAAGGTGTTCCTTTTTCACTCAATGATCTTTCGATACCAAACGTATCTAATACCTGATCTATCAAGGGTTGGGTAAGTCAATAGCTAGTTATATTGAAGTGTGCCGACCATTGGGATAGGCTCCTTGTTCCACTTAGTTTTTAAGTTAAGGACCCTGGGAAGATGAATCTGTCCCCGTGGTCCATTAAGAAATGAATATTATGACTATTTCAATCCTGTTACTATTACCCCATATATTAAGATATAATTGATTCTTATAAAATAATTCTGCAAAACAGCTTTAACGAAAGAAGTGATTAAATGAAAGCTCATCTATTGCATATGCGTGATAAGCTAAATAATTTAAACAAGTCAAATCGCTCTATTCGGTTATTGAAAATCTATCAGAAATGGAGCTTTGATCTTGCAAATATAGATTCTTTAGACAGAAAAGAAGACACACAATCAATTATAAAGAAAGTAGTAGAGCAGAAAACGAAAGGTAAGATTACTTTATTGCATCCTTCCCTTGATGATGAGAAATCGATGAACTTATCAAAGAAGCTTACCGATCTCTATCGTCAAATCAAAGCAATGGAAGATGAAACAGGTGTAAATGACCTTTACTTAGGTTATCCCTTTATATCTGGAGTTCTCCTCGATGGAACCTTTATTCAAGCCCCTCTTTTCTTGTACCCAATTCGTTTAGAAAAAGATAAAGTTGCATTGCAAAAATGGGTGTTACATGTTGATGAAGGCGGGTCACAGTTAAATAGGACGCTCTTTTTAGCACTGAAGAAATTAAATAAGCTTGGCTTTTCAGAGGATATTTTTGAAGAGGCTGTTTTAACTGCGGGATCCCTGGACTTTACGGAAATTATATCCTTCTTGGAAAAATATCAATTGAAGGTTCAGTATACTCAAACTGGTCTAAGTCGATTAAAGGAGTATAAGGCAAGTGATATACCGGAAGTTGCTAATATGACATTACTTGAAAATGCAGTAATTGGTAATTTTCCACAAGGCGGTTCTTCCATTGTACGTGATTATGATGAATTGATTAACCTATCAGAAACCAGTTCTCTTTCGTTAGTTGGAGAGATAATGAATTCTGAAGATGATCGATCAATTGAAGCAGGTGTATTACCTAGTGGTGTTGAGGAAGAAGAGCAAACTAGTGAAAATGAAGATATATTAAATCTATTAAAAACAGACGGATCTCAAGAAGAAATTTTGCAGGAGGCTCGCCATCAAAAGGGATTAGTCGTACATGGACCTCCAGGAACTGGGAAATCGCAAGTCATTGTTAATCTTGTAACGGACGCACTTTATCGAAAGAAAAAGATACTCGTTGTCTGTCAGAAACGTGCAGCGCTAGATGTTGTGTATCAACGCATGAATAGTTTGAGACTAAGTGACCATGTTGCACTTGTACATGATGAGAAAGTGGATCGAAAAGTACTTTACCAGAAAATTTCTAGTATGTTAGAACATAATGAAGTACAGTTTGTGGAATCGGTTGAAAAGCTGATTACCGTGACTTCTCGGCTAGATAATCAAGAACATTTACTAAACACGATCGCCAAAGCACTTTATGAAACGCAAGTCTATGGTTATAAACTATATGAACTTTACGGTGCATCGAAACCGATAACTGATTCAAACCAGATAATCAATTTAAACAGTGTGATCGATCGAATGACGAGAGAGTCATTACGAGACATGGCGGAAACAATATTTACGTATGGAGAATGGTATGAACGGTTTGGGAAAGAGTCTTATCCGTTGCGTCACCGAAAGAGCTTTGCTGGATTTGGCATGAAAGCAAAGTTAGAAGCGATTGAATCTTTAGAAACATTAATCCAGAAAGCAAAGGAAGCAATAGTCTTTATCGAAGCGCTAGATATTGACAAGATTACACCTGCTTATACATGGCAAGTACAACATCGACTAGAAAAAATATATCCAGATTTAGATGATAGCCAAAAACGTACGCTTCAAGGTTTACGCATGTTCTGGTGGACGACGGTAACAGGGAAATCCATTATAGAAGAGATTACAAATGGTGAGAAATTTAAAGGGACAAGTTCTACAGAGTGGTTGAAGATAAAACAGTCATTAAAAATTATGCACGATTTAGGCGAAGTTACGAAGTCGATGGCAGATGACATGAAGACATTGTCTCCTTTTATGCAAGATGATCAACTGAATAAATTACAGGACCGCGTGGCGGAAGGGGATATTCCGTTAAAAGAGTTAGACTTAATATTAGAGTATATCCATCGTGACTTTGATGACCTGAAATTAATGGATAAGTTCTGGAAGCAGGCAAGTGACGATACAAAGCATGTAATAACGGCCTTAAAGGAAAAGGAGCATAAAAATGAACAATCGCTATCAGAATTTTGGGTAGCTACCTTTAAAAATTCAGCGTACATCCATTGGATTGATAAGATCGAGGCAAAGTATCCAGAAGTCCAGAAGATCTCTACAAACGAATTTGGAAGAATACGTGAATCGTTTGCCATTCTGCTAGAAGAAAAGCGAAAAGTTGCAGCAGAATATTTGATACACGAACTGAAAAATAAAGTGAAATCCGTGCAACAAGTAGAAGGAAAATCGACAAAAGAACTAAAACATCAAACAGGTAAAAAGAGAATGATCTGGCCACTTCGTAAATTAGTAAACGACTTTGCAAACAAGGGACTAGTGGATATTTTACCGGTATGGCTAGCTTCACCTGAAATGGTATCATCTATTTTTCCATTAAAAGAAGGACTATTTGACATCGTAATATTTGATGAAGCTTCCCAGTTAACAGTAGAAAGCGCGATGCCGTCTGTATATCGTGGCAAACAAATAGTCGTAGCAGGAGATGAAAAGCAACTGCCGCCATCTAATTTATTCAGTGCGGGATATGCGGATGAAGAAGAAGAGGAAGAAGCGAAGTTTAATACTGATGAATCCGTTAGCTTGCTTAATTTAGCGAAACGACGTTTTCCAGAGAAGATTTTGCAGTGGCATTATCGTTCTAAATATGAAGAGCTTATTAACTTTTCCAATCATGCTTTCTATAATGGCTATGTTCAAATTGCCCCAAACGTCACGCCATTTAGAGAACCACCTGCAATAGAATGGAGACGAATAGATGGTAGATGGCTTAACCAATCAAACGAAATAGAGGCACTGGAAGTCGTCACACAGTTAAAGCATACACTGCAACAACAACCTGGTAAGACGGTTGGAATCATCACTTTTAACTCGAAACAACAGTCAAAAGTACAAGATATGATTGATAAGGCAGTTGCGGAAGATGATGAATTTAGAACCCTTTATAATGAACTAATGGCACGTGATCTAGATGAACGGCTATTTGTTAAAAACATTGAAAACGTACAAGGGGACGAACGAGATATTATCATTTTTTCCATTGGTTATGCAAAAAATGAAGAAGGTAAAGTGTATAACCGATTCGGTTCGCTTAACCAAAAGGGCGGGGAAAATCGATTAAACGTAGCGGTTACCCGTGCAAAAGAAGGAATCATCCTGGTTTCTAGTATCGAACCAGAGGAACTTAATGTAGCTAATACGGCCGAACGCGGTCCGAAGCTATTAAAGTCCTATTTGAAATATGCAAGAGCTGTTTCTGGTGGAAAGATAGAAGACATTAATGCGGTGATCCAAGAGATTAACGAAACGGTAAATACGCACGTTGAACAACAATCGCTTCATTTCGATTCACCATTTGAAGAGCAAGTTTACCAACAACTTCGTAATATTGGATATGAAGTCACCACGCAAGTAGGAATGTCCGGTTATCGAATTGACATGGCAGTCGTCCATCCAAGCGATAATTCCCGATACATTCTTGGAATAGAATGTGATGGAGCCATGTATCATAGTTCCCCAAGCGCTAGAGAACGAGATGTTTATCGCCAAAGATATTTGGAATCAAGGGGCTGGATAATCGAACGAATCTGGAGCAGGAATTGGTGGAAGAATCCTGTAAATGAGATAGAACGTATTGATCAGCGAATTAAGGAATTAGTTCGCAAAGAAGAGGTTCAGGATGGGTTGAAAGTTCAATGAAAAATGTCAGGAAATTCATGAGTTACTATGTCTTATAAGCAGCACTAAGATCATACTAAATAAAACCTAGCGAGGTCTCCAAGACTAAAAGCTAGGTTTTATTTGAATGGCTATAGTGCCTGTATCCCACCAATTTAAGCGGTAAAGTCCTTAACGCTGATTTTTTAGATATAAACATTTACTTGACCGTGGGAACAGGTTCTTTGTTTCGATTAGTTTTTAGGTTAACTACGGGACGATGAACTTGTGAACCCCTAATAACAGATGTTCGAAAATTACGGTCTTTAGACATCTGGATACGAAAGCAAATTTATAAAAGTTTTTATAGTAAAACTAAACAAAGGTTAACAAAAGAAGCACTTTTAAAACATGACATACCTTCTTTAGAGAAAATGTATTACAAATATAAAAAGGAGATAGTCTCTAAGGAGACCTATTGCAATTGTATAGATTCTTTTCCAGAGGATCCACCATACTCCTTGTAATGATTTTAAGGTGATATACATATGAACTTCTTGAAAGAAATAGTTGAGAGTTTTAGGAAAGTTACGGGGTTTAGTGAAATTGAGATATTTTATTTTTTAATATTATTAGCAATCTTCGTGTGGATGTATAAAGAGTTGAAAGCTTCTCAACTAAGGGAAATAGAAAAAGGAGAATGGAATAAATTCTATCATCGAGGTGATGGCCCCCATTTTATCTGTCGCTAATAAAATTAAATACAGTAATAATAAAGATGATGATTACAGCCACTGAAATGTACCACTTCTGCCATAGTTATTGCCACCGAATGACAAAGAATGTACCAGTAAATGCCACACGTTTACCATTTCATACTTTTGTGTAATTTCAATGAGTGAAAACAGATTAGGATAAATTTTTCTAATGCATAGTAGCCCTATACTGCGCAACAATGACAGGTATAATTTTAGAAAATACTTTTTTCTGGTATGATTTTGTAATCGTCATTCCCTTCTGTAACGTTTCTAAAACATCTTGATAATACATCTCTGTTTCACACTACAACTTGCCAGATCATCGTTCCCGTGTCCCTCCATGGAAAATGTTAATTATATAGTCCATTTAGAGTAACATCAGCAAAAACGCTGGTTATTAGCGTTAATCGATTTAATTCCCTGTAATATGAAGCTAGCGATTAGAAGCGGTTTTAAAATTCAGTTTAATATTATCTGTTATATTAATTATTCGTTGTAAGTGAAACGACGAATTTTGATATAGTTGTCAATATACTAGTGATATACTTGAAACTGAATTCAAAACACATTGAAGCAGTAGCACTGATGATACGGAAAAATAATTAAATTCGAAAAGGGAGAAAATGGCGATATGAAAATGTCAAAAAAGACGGGTTGGTCTCTTGTTGCTACAGCGGCAACGATAGTTCTTGGGGTTGGTGCTAAGAAGGGGAAACTACCTTTTCTTTCATCTAAGGTAGTTTCTGACATAGCAAAAGTTGCTTCTGATCCTGTAATTAATGAAGAAAAATCATTTGGTGGACTTAAAGAGAGCGTGATAAATGGAATAGCTACAAGTACTAATAAAGGTGTGAAATCATTTATCGACGGCAATGAATTAGTGTACGAGTTTAAATCTAATTCGAATAAAATGATTCTAGAGTCGAGATTTATAATAGATGCTGGAAAGTTAGTTATGACTTTTGTATCTGGAAGTTATGGAAATCAACCAAATGCACCACGGTTTTTTAGAGATAATTTAGTAGAAGAAATGAATAAAGCCAATGAGAATTTGTAAAATGATTATATGATGTAATCTAGATCTATGAAATACACTCAGGTAATCTATTTACGATTTAATGAGGTAATCAAATAATGGTCATGCTATTCTATACTGCTATTGATAAATACAATGGAAAAGAACTACGTTTTATGTAGATAAATCATTGTTGACCAGAACTTGAAAAACTAAAACAAGTTCAACAAGACCTCCCATTTATATCTTTGCTTTTTGTTGCACAGTTCAACGCTACTATTCAATAGCAAACGATTTTCCGCATTTGGCGCGATTGCGGTAAAACCATAAACCTAATTCCTTGATAAAAAGGGTGACCAAAACCATGGTGCCATTTCGCTGTAGGAAACCCGTTAATAACAAATGGTAGTAAATTCGAGGCAACTGCTGGTATAAAACCACGGAAGATTTGGTGCCATTTTTTATGGGCATTCAGTATAGCAACATCAACATGTTAACATTTTGCTAACGCACTGAAGTAAAAAACGTAAATTAACATGAAAGATGTTACAGTAAGATAATTTAAAAACCTTGATATACCGCACTTATCGCACCTATCGTTAACGATATTACACACTCTCAACTTACCGGCGGCATGATGTAATATACCCTTTAAACTCTTGATATATAAAGGTTTATGGTGATTCACATCATTTATGCTCATGGTTTTGCTCATGTTTTAAAGAATAAGAAGAGATCTTCAGTAAGTTATAAACTTACTGAAGATCTCTTTTTTATAATTAATTTAAAACTTTTCATTTATTATTTTCTTTGTTGCAAGAGATATGATAATCGCTGATAAGCTAATTCCATTTGCGTTCTTATCGTCATCTTTAATTTTAATTTTGAATAATTTTTGTTTAATGAAATAAAGTAGTTTACTTTTAAGGACGACAAGCCGCAGTATTCCGTTCAAAAATGCGGCTGTTTCAAAAATTAGTAGTTTACTTTTTTCAACAAACTGGTGTAAACAAACAGAGCTTAGAGGGCGACGAGTTCTGCGAGCTTGGTCGCGACATCCGCCATTGATTCTTCCTCTGTATCCAGACCAGTTCGCGATGCGAGCAGGGGACTGACATCGCGGAGAGCTTCATATGTTGTCTCGTGTACAATCGGAATGAGGCGATCGTTAGCGAGTAGTGCTGAAAGTTCTTTGTCGGCGATGCCCTCTTTTGGGAGGCGTTTTAGCATCGCAGGGGTCACCAGCACAAGCCCGACTCGTGAGTTCGCCAAGCCCCTGTCTATTGCACGAAGTAACGGCACGCCGAGACCAACGTCCTTCTCGCTGAACCATACGGAGACATCATTAGACTCAAGCAGATCGTGCAGTTCCTTCGCGGCTCCCTTCCGGTCGTCCCATGCGTGGCAGAGGAAGACGTCCCGAAGGTCTCGCTCTGCCAAATCTTCGACTTTGTCACGGACTGGTGTAAGTGCTTTAACTTCTTGAGTTGTGTAAAATACGGACGAACCTGCTTTCGACCAACGAGGCTTTTTATTGCGGGCGGAACCTCCGCTACTACTTCCGCCGCCCCCGCTCCTAGCGGGCGGTGGATACGACGGAGCTGAGTACGACCTGTATCCACGATAGCCCCCACCGCACGCTGGGCAGTCGGCTGCGGCACTCGCTGTTCGATGCCCCCTTACTGGAGCTGTACATCTAGCCATGCCCATTCCCCCCTAATTTAATGAATAGTTCTGACCCTTTTACAGTATCCATTTCTGTTTCCTCCTTAGTTTTTGGTTAATTACAAATATCCGTTTTATCTCATCTATTGTATCAAATAAAATGAGAAAGTGTATTTTTCTTCTTATCTAGACCTGTTCCCCTTTTGAATGGCTTTTCAAAAAAAGAAGGGGCAATCTAATCCCAACTGGAACATCAGCGTATATGCCAATTGATCGGGTAGTAGGTTAGTTTAACAATACTTTAATTATAAAGAAATAAAATTTTTACATTTTTACTTGAATGGGGGGATTGGATGATTAAAAAAAATCCTGATACTGATGGCGTTGATATTTATGATATTATTTTTGCATTTGCGTTACCAATTTTGGTGTTGGTGGGTTTATTGTTACAGGCATTATATTCTATGAAGAAGCCAATGAAATAAAATGAAAATAAAATGAAAATAGAATGTCACATTATAGAATGTCACATTAAATAGTAAGTTCTATTTTTATGTCTAATTTCAACAATAAACAAAAGAGTTATTATAAGTAAACGTATTAATAAATAAGATAAGTTTATTAAAATAACGGGTGCGTTAGCGAAAGAAGAGGTTGTTTCTTTGACAACGGCCTATTATCTTATTCAAGCAAAATAATGAAACTGAATATGTTTTAAAACGTATATTTAGAAAGGAAATGGTGGGACACGATTATGAAGTGGAGGGTTTATTTGAGTAAATATAAAGTTATGAAGTTTTTATATGCCTTTGTACATATAATTTCACCTATTCTATATTTAGTATCATCAATTAGTTGGGGGTACTTTTTCACTTCCAAAACCTTATGGGAGAACGTAACAGACAACCTTTGTATTTTGGCAATTTGGTATATAGGAATTAGTGTATTATGGTTTTTTAGCATAAATTACTTAGATGCTCAGGCTGAAAAAGTTTCAAAAAAAATTGAAAGCAAACACAGTAATAATAAACAATGATTGTTATAAAGTAATAAAATTTTGTGAAGTATTGTTTAATGCATAATAAAAGTACAGAGTATTGCAACCAAAATGTTAGAAGGTTGAACAAATAAAAAA
>NZ_JBHSAO010000017.1:0-101266 GCF_042650085.1 Oceanobacillus longus
TGTTTTAGAAAGAAAAACAAGTTTTCTTTTCTGTGACATACTGGTTGTTTTGTTCAGTTTTCAAAGATCAATTTTTTCTTTTTGTCGTTTTTTGCGACAAGATATAATATAACACGCATCTTAGTTGTTGTCAATATGTTTTATGAAATATTTTGCTTCTTTTTTCTCGAAGTTGTTTCATAAATCGACAACAGAAATTAATATATCATAAATTATTCCCAAGAGCAATAGAAAATCATAAATTAATTAAATTAGTATTTCTTATATCTTGTAAAGCTAGTACTTACCAAGAGAATGATATAATCCCCAACTTCAAGAATAATTGTGTTTGAAATTAGGGATTATAAATCTTATGTGTTTTCTCTACGTTTCGGAATATACTTCATACAATCCTGCTCACTTGCTACACGTCTTAATAATTGAAACAGAGTTCGATACCTTTCTCTCATTGCTCTTTTCACCATATGATCAATCCTACTGTCTTCTAAATCCATCAATAATTCTTCAAGTTCTCTCTTTAATAGATACTCTATTTCTTTTTGTTCCATTTCATTGATTAACAATCCCAGCATATTATTCACCTCATGCGTTCTCTAATCTAAATTCGATAATTCTAATTCCATTCGTAAATTCCTATTTGAAAGTAGAGAATAATTCTCTCACAATACACATTCCCGTTAATATATATTTTCCCTTAGAAGGTTACACCACATTCATTCGTCAGTAAAAGAGGATTTTGTCGGTTATTGTCAGAATTAATTCTAAGTAATATATAGGGACTTCCAAACATTAGAAAATCGGTTAGTAAATTTACTATTCCCTCATTCCTACATTTTTCATCCATTTTCATCATTTTTTCCCTGAAGATTTTATTTTAAAGTTTTTCATCCTTTGGAAGGCTTGTTCATATTTCTTTACCTTTATCATAAATATAATGTTAGAACTACTGAATAATGGGAGGAAAAATACATGGATCATTTTTATGTAATAGGACTTAAGAAAAGAAGAAGTTGGTTACTAATTGGATTTGCATTTGTCACTGCCCTCTTATTTTGGACTCAAAAGGATATGGTTTTTTCAGTTTTCTCAAATGATCGTCCTGTCGCTTTATCAAAAGGAAATGCAGATGAACCAAATATTGCATTAACATTTAATATTAGTTGGGGTGAAGAAAAGGCATTGGATATATTGGATCAGCTTAAAAATGAGCAAGTGCAAGCCACCTTCTTTGTTAGTGGAGAGTGGGCTGAACGTCATCCGGAGATTCTTGAAAAAATAACAGAAGGACAGCATGAATTAGGAATGTTAGGTTATCGTTATAAAAGTTACCTGGATCAGGAGATTGATCAAGTGAGGAAAGATCTTCTTTATGCAAGGGACATTTTTAAGAAACTGGGTTACGAAGATGTAAATCTGCTGCGAACACCAAATGGTCATTTTAACGAAGAAATCATTGAACTTGCAGAGGGGTTGGAATTTGAAGTGATTCATTGGAATATTAACCCTAATGACTGGGAAAACCCTGGTACAACTAAAATCGTTGATACGGTGATGAAAGATACAACGAATGGCGACATCATTTTGCTGCATGCCTCAGATGCTGCCAAGCAAACTGCAGATGCTTTAAAAACAATCATACCTGGCCTGAAGAACAAAGGCTTTCAATTAGTTAGCATTTCAGAATTGATTAACCAGGCGCATGCAGAAACAAAGATTATTGAATAATAATTCTAACTTGAAATAAAATACCTCTGTACCATTGGTGGCCCAGAGGTATCATTTTATGCTTTTTTGGCACCTGCTTGCTTTTTAGGTGCTTTTGTACCTTTTTGATTTTCACTCTGTGTTGCCTCGTCAGACTTCGTGATTCGATGTAGTGTAAGTAATTGGTAGGTATTACATGCCAGCAATGGAGCAACCATTAGCCATGCATAATCCGTACCTTCCACCTGTAATCCAGGTACCCATTCCACAGTAGTAATGACAACCATAAAAAATAAGGCTGGAATAAAAGCATGCTTATTTGTTTCTTTTGCTTTTCGCTTAGCAACAATCCAACCAACAGCGAGTAAAGCTGCAGCCATGAGAATATACCAATATACGGCCACCTCGCCATTTGTAGCTTGGTATGGGAAATAAACCAAGTCAAAGAGTACAAATGCGATCAGTAACACCTGGACTGTAGGCCAAAACGAACGAAATAGGTTCAACCCCATACGGTGAATAAATAAATATGCAAAAAAGCCGGTCATACTAACGACACTGAAAGTTAATCCTAGACCAATAAAAAATAAAACAAGGCCTAGAACCTCTATAAAATCGAACGGGCTTATGTAATTAGCGTAATCCTCCGATTTAATGAAAAAACTAATGATGAGACCAGTAATACCTCCGATCATAAATGTTTTGAACAAGAAATTTACCAATTTACGACTAGTCAATATAAATCCTCCTAATATCCCCAACAATTAACACTTTTGCGATGTACGTCTTCTATAGTTGGTATTTTATCATGAAGTACATTAATTTTCCCCTAAGAAGTGAATATTTTATAAATTTGTCACTCATATTAAAGGATATAGGAAGGAGGTACAATACCTAATGAAACGTTTTGTATTTATTACACTCCTTGGAATATCCTTTACTTTGCTTGCTGCTTGTAATGGTGAGAACACCGCCGGTAAAGAGGGGGATTATGAAACAACGAAGAAAATGGTCGTTGATATATTACAGACAGAAGATGGTAAGAAAGCATTAACAGAAATACTGAAAGATGAAAAAGTAAAACAGGAATTGGTCATCCAATCCGACGTGGTAAAATCAGCCATTAATGAAACCCTTGTTTCAGAAAAGGGCAAAGAAATGTGGACGACTTTATTTGAAGATCCGAAGTTTGTCGAGGGTTATGCAAAATCCATGTCGGAAGAACAAAAGAAACTAATGAAAGATCTTATGAACGATGCGGAATATCAGAAACAAATGCTAGAACTAATGAAAAACCCTGAAATTACAGACCAAATGCTTAGTCTTCTAAAGAGTCAGCAATTCAAGTCACATTTGGAAGAGACAATCACTCAAACACTGGAAACTCCTTTGTTTCAGGCAAAAATACAGGAAATATTGTTGAAAGCTGCTGAAGAACAAAGTAAGAAAGAAGAAGGTGGCAGTG
Source organism: Oceanobacillus longus (assembly GCF_042650085.1). Lineage (NCBI taxonomy): Bacteria > Bacillati > Bacillota > Bacilli > Caryophanales > Bacillaceae > Oceanobacillus > Oceanobacillus longus. The sequence continues at coordinate 3,170 of NZ_JBHSAO010000017.1, forward strand.
GTGAATCAGGTGGTGGCACCGGTGGTAGTGAAGGTGGCGGTGGTGAAGAATCAGGTGGTGACAGCGGAGGACAATAATGCTTCTGACCATCTCATGAATAAGAAGAGGGCACCCCATTTAGGATGCCCTCTTCCCTATTCTTCCATTTTTGCGATGACTTTTGCTGCAATTTTGTGGAATTGCTTACCATTTGGATGATCCTCCTGATAAACAGAAGGTGCAAATACACCCTCTTCTTCGTAAGGCTGTTGAATCGGTAACTGACCAAGTACTTTTGTTTTCAAAACCTCAGCTAGCTTCGTACCGCCGCCCTCACCAAATACAAATTCTTTTTCACCAGTCTTTTTACTTTCAAAGTAGGCCATGTTTTCAACAACACCTAAAATTTCATGGTCTGCCTTTATTGCCATTTGTCCTGCCCTAGCCGCTACAAATGCAGCTGTAGGGTGCGGAGTTGTTACAATGATTTCTTTACATGTTGGCAGAAGTTCATGGACATCCATTGCAATATCTCCAGTACCTGGTGGTAGATCCAAGAGCAGATAGTCCAAATCGCCCCATTCTACTTCTGAAAAGAAGCTGTTAATCATTTTACCTAGCATTGGTCCACGCCAGATGATTGGTGAGTTATCCTCTACAAAGAAACCCATTGATATTACCTGTACACCAAAGCGTTCAACCGGAATAATCTTTTCACCACGTACAACCGGCCGTTCTTCCACACCCATCATGTCTGGAACACTGAATCCATAGATATCGGCATCAATAATACCTACTTTTTTACCAAGTCGCATCAGAGCTACTGCAAGGTTAACGGTAACCGTCGATTTACCTACACCACCCTTACCACTAGCAATTGCGATAAATTTTGTATTCGAGTTACCACCCATCAATGATTCTGCTTGTGCCTCTTCGGCAGCTGGCTGATATTTTTGAATAACTTCATCGGGTAACGGTTCAAAACGTAAACCTACCGTATTGGCACCGTTTCTTTTTAAAATACCGACAATTTCCTGCTGCAATTCCATCTGCTCCGCAGTATTTGTCTTAGAAATGCCAATTTTGACACTGACATGCTTCTTATCTTCCTTAATCGTTACATTTGTAATTCCACCAGTTTCTTCCAGTGTTGTATGTAAAAAAGGATCTTTAACAGGATTAAGCAGTTGAACAACTTCCTCTTGCTTTAGCATTGTAAGTCACCATCCCTTATCTTTATACTCCATCTGTTAGTATAACATAATTCGTATAAATTCTAAGTGATATGAACTATGGTTACGTTTTCAATCCTCCTCATCTACATCCTCGGTCAAATACCTCAAAATTCCTTCATAAATACTTGCTGCCATCCTACGCTGGTAGTCTTCCTGTTTAAGCAATTCTCTTTCTTCAACATTCGATAAAAAGCCAATTTCCAAAAGAGCCCCCGGAGCATTGGCATGTTTCAGTAAATAAATTCCATTTATCACCAATGGAGAACGATTTGTGTTTTCCATATTACGAATAATCTCATCCTGTATCATTTTCGCTAGATGCTTACTTTCTTCAAATTCAGGATAGTAAAACGTTTGCGCTCCTCTCCACTGAGATGAAGGCAATGCATTTAAATGTAAAGTCAAAAAGAAATCTGGATTCTTATCTTCAATAAACTCCAGGCGATTACGGATATCCTCTGCTTTCCTTCTAGCTAGACCCTTTGTACTTTCATCTGCAAGGTCTTTATCCTCTTCTCTCGTCAAATAAACAAGTGCTCCATTTTGTTGCAAATACTTTTGCAGCATTTTTGCAACTTCAAGTGCTATATCCTTTTCTAAAGTTTCATCTGCTCCAACCGCTCCCCCGTCAGGTCCGCCGTGTCCCGGGTCTAGTACGATTGTTTTCCCGGATAGTGGAAGTGACCATGCATTGTTCGTATTAAACTCACTTTGACTTAGAGGAAATTGAATTAAGAAAGCTAAGAGAAAAGCTCCAAGTAACCAGTACATCATCTTCTTCCCACGACCCATTTGATCCGCCCCTTAAGTATATTCTCTTATTCAATTTATGGGACAAGATACAGGATTATGACTCCCCATTTGTGGTATGCTAATATGCAAGAAACGTTTATTAAAAATACAGAAGTGGTATTAGAAGAGAAATAGGAAATTTGGAGGGAAGTGACAGAATGATTTGGGTAGGTATTGGTCTAATTATCATCGGAATTGCGTTTATGGCTTTGGTTGTTTTTCTTATCAAGCCGCTTAATAATTTGGCAGGTGTTTTCAGCAGCCTTCAAAAAACAACCGATGAATTACCGAAAACAGTCGATGAAATAACATTACAAGCAACGAAAACCATGAGTACGAGTGTTGAAACTCTTTATCAGGTAAATAACCAGGTCAAAGAGTTGAGCCCACTATTTCATATCGTAGGAGATGCTGGCAGAGCAACCAACCAATTGACTACAACGATGGTGAATGCAGTCGATGATATGAAAGTAAATACACAGAATGGAAATGACTTTGCTACACGGAAAAATCTAGAAGGTTTTTATGGAGCATTAACGCTTGGATATATTCTTTTTCAGAAGAATAAGGAAATGAAAAACGAAGAAAATACAATAAATATATAAATCGTATTACAAAAAAGGTCAGCCATCGACGGCTGACCTTTTTGCAGATAGGAAAGTATAATACTTTTCTATCTGCATAAGTGCAACAAATTATAATTAGGTTTTACTATTTACTTCCTGTTTGATACCTTCAATAACATTTGCACGCTTTTTCCCGTCTTCATATAAATTAGTTTCAAAATCTTTAAGTCGCTGAATGACTGATCGATGTTCTTCCAATTGCTGCTGGTTGGAAAGATACGTTTTTACTACCCATCCGATAGTAAATCCTCCAATAGCACCGGCTATCAGTGATGAGTTCTCTTTCTTATCGGTTTCCATTTGCTGATTCCCCTTGTGCTACCTTCATTTCTTGACGTTTTTTCAGCCAGTAATAGCCTAAAGCAAATGATCCATAGAGACCCCCGAGTTTATTCCCGTCTGAAACTTCTTTTCCACCATCTGTTTTTGTTTTCATAGAGTCTGTCACATCAACCAATGAGGAAGAAAATTTTCTTGTTGCGCTTCCTACGTCTCCTACAATATAAAATAATGGGCTTAATTGATGAAGTTTGTCATTTACATCTGCCAATGTATTGTTACTCTCACTAATCATGTTACCAGTTTCTTTAAAAACATTATCCAATTGATTCGGAAGCTGCTTTACAGTTTTATCAATACCACTTAGCACGCCTGCCAGGTTATTCAGAGCATGTCCAATAAATATTGCCAAAATAATAAATGCCACTCCTATTAGTAATACTCCAATACCAACTAAAGTCATCTCTATCCCTCTCTTCCAGTATTTACCGGCACAACATTTGTTTGTTGAACCATTAATTCATTCTTACTCGTCCGCTTTGTTGCTTTCCATTTGGAGTAAATTTGAACAGCTGCTTCACTCCACGTAATACCTCCTACGAAAGGTTTCATTTTCTTTTCCAATTCTACATCGGATAGGCCTTTGCTCTTTTGACTGTACACTTCATTTAGAGAATTGACTGTAACCCCGATTTCTTCTACCGAATCAAACAGGCTGTCTGTAGCCCTGATCTTTTCTCCAATGTCATCAACAAGTTTATCTGTCTCACGCACGGTTTGCGTTAGCTGGGGTGTAATATAATTCAGTTCCTTCTCCAGTTCGCCTACTGATGTACCAAGTGATTTCATCGTATCTGCAAGCCGTTTCAGTACCAAGGATATATAGATGACTACAATCGCAAAAGCAATTGAGCATAATAGAACACCCACATAAATGATATCCATATGTAAAACCCTCCCTTTTGATAATATTATACCACCTGCCCCCATAAATAAAACGTTTTCCACTTCTTCGTTAATAAGATTGATTTCTATCATACCAGGGTATAGACAGAGTAAATGTTTTTATGATGGAGGTTTATCATGGCTAAGGTTAAAAATTTCTTAAAAAATTTCATGGAAAGATTCAAAGAAGATAATGTGACATTACTTGCGGCTTCACTTGCATATTATTTTCTATTGTCCATTTTCCCTTTATTAATCGTAGCATTTGCAATTATTCCATACTTCAATATTAGTCCGGATGATGCGATGGGATTCGTCACGTCCATCCTGCCCGGAGAATTAGCTTCTGTCTTTGAAGATAATATCGTAGGTCTCGTTGAAACTCCTAGAGGTGGATTGCTCACAGTCGGTATTATCGGTGCATTGTGGTCTGCTTCGAATGGTATTAACGCTTTTATAAAAGCATCAAATGAGGCCTATGATGTGGAGGAAAGCAGGTCCTTTATCGTTGTTCGTTTGATAGCATTCGGTCTAACACTGGGAATGATACTAGCTGTTGTTATTGCCATTTTGCTTCCTGTATTTGGAGATGTCATACTCGGATTTATTACATCTTTCCTTGGAATAAGTTCAGAGATGACCATCTTACTCCAAATCCTTAGATATGTCATTAGTATCATCGTTATTACTGCGTTATTATTAATGCTTTACCGCTTTGCTCCTAATAAGAAAATACCTTTCAAGCATATTATTCCAGGAGCATTGACAGCGAGTATCCTTTGGCAAGTTATTTCAATTGGGTTTTCTATCTATATAAGCAATTTTGGAAACTATTCTGCTACGTACGGCAGTCTTGGAGGTATTATTGTTTTAATGATTTGGTTCTTCCTTACCGGCATGATCCTGATGATTGGAGCCATCGTTAATGTGATGTATCATAAAAAAGAAATAGGACAAGACACAGAACTTCATAAAGCTGCAAATATATAACGCGACTTTCGCAGAGCAAAATGGACAAATAAGCCTTAGTATAATTAGGAAGACTCATGATACACTGCTCCAGTTGACTTTGAATTAACTATTTGCACTGCCCAGTCTAAATAAGGTACTTTTCGTTAATTTGTTGATTTTTGACCAGCATCTTTTATATAAACTAAGAAGTAACTGCTGGTTGGTTTCCATCGGTATGCAGAAACTTCGGCGACCGCTCTGGGCGGTGACTCCTGCGGGAAAAGCACGTGTCCGAAGACCCCGCAGAGTGGTCTTCTCGAGGAGGCTGAGGCCGTGCCCGCGGAAAGCATCCGCCCAGAGCAATCCCGGACGGCGATAGAAGCACACGATTTTGGATATCAACTAGTAGTAAGTTCGCAGTTTGTCTCAACTCTGCAATCATTAAAAGCAATAAACAGAAAATAGCCTTTAGAAAACAACCTTTTTCTTATTAAGGTTAGCAAGATGATTATTAGAAACATCCTAAGTTTAATCCGGCTAACTGTTCAAACTTATTTTATTGGTGCAAAAGTTGAGTATAAGAAAACAAAGAGGTCGGCATTGGGCCGACCTCTTTTATCTGGACAATAAACCTGTCATCAAGTTTTCGGCCCAATTATCATCTGAAAAGGAATACTTTGTTATCTCTTTTACTTGTAATGGTGTAATGAAATCTGCTCCGTCGTGGAACAAACTTGGTGGATCGACAGCAACCCAGTCACCGGTTTCTACTCCATCAACAAGTTCCACCAAACTATCTACATATAATCCGGTTTCAATATTCTGTTTGACAAGTTTCCCTTCATTTGTCATTTTCCACACAGATGATGTAAAAATAGCTTCCTCATAGAGTGCAGTTGCACCTAGTGATTTTTCCATTACGATGGCAATATCGGCATGATAACCAGGAAGCAATTCCTCCACTTCCGAATCTTCATTAAAAGCGATTTGGAAAGGGTAAATACTCTCACTTCCAATTTCAATAGATATTGGCGTGTCACTTACTTCTTGAACCGTCCCATCCAGCTTCAGACTCATCTCCTCAACTTGAACTTCCGCATCGAGACCCGGTTGCATTTGTGTTCGTTCTTTTTCCGTTAATTCCCCAACTACTTGCAAGTCTGCATTTTGAATGGTGACCACCGGATTACCCAGGGTTTCGTTTATATCCGTTATTATACCTGCATAAGGGCTTCCTACTGTTATCGTATCTCCTGAAGTCTGCAAGTCTGTTAATTGGTTTTGATACGCCTCCAGTTGTGCCCTTTTTTGGGATAATTCCTTTTCTTTTTCTACCATATATTGTTGCTTTATCAGTTCTGCATCAATGGAAGTCTGTGAAAACTCGACTTCAAGTTGTTCTTCTGTCAGAGTAAATGTACTCGGCTCTCCAGTCGCATTCAAGGGGAGCTGATACATTTCCATTTGTGAAATTGCTGTTTCAATTGCTGCAATCTCCCCGTTAATCTGCTCCATTTGATTCATCAGGTTGGCTTCGGCCTCATAATAATTATCGACGAGGTAGGTATAAAGTGGATCCCCAGTATTAATTGAAGTTCCCTCTTCTACTAAAAACGCTTGAAAGCTACCAAGATTTTCATCAAAATAAATATGTTCCTCACCGGCTGCCTTAAGTACACCGGGTTTGTACATTTTTTCCACAATATCTGTCTCAAAGCTTTCTGACCAATTATTAATATATGCTGTTCTATCAATTTTCCCTTCATCATCAAGATATACAAGAAGAAAATTGACTCCAATAAATATAACTATTAATACCTGGATTATTCTCTTCATCCTCATCCGAACCACCCACTTAATATGTATGAATCAGTAAAAGCGGTAAGCGCAGTAAGACACCAGCCAAGGAAATGCAATAATACTACATTAATCCAGATCAACGGTTTTTTCATTTCTGACAACGACGTTATATATTTGACCTGAAACCAGATAATCCACAACTGAAATAACGTTATCGCTCCAAAAAAGTAAATCATCCATGGTATTTCTGTTATGTAGGAAGCAATTATTCCAAAGGATAGTGGAGATACCTGCCAGTTCAGACCGGAAAAGATTACAATTGGAACCCATAAAACTCTTTCCAACAAGATAACTACTAGTACGACCTGTTGCATAATAATTAGTTTCTTATACGGAATTCCCGTTAAAAGATAAAGTAAAAGACTCGGTACAAACAAGATAAACATTGCAAACACCAAGCCATAGAGTGCTCTCCCTATCATGAACCATAGTTTACTAGTTTCATATGCCGGCTGTGTTAGGGAAACTGCGATACTGGATATACTTTCTGAACCCAATCCAAGAAATGCCATCCAAGCATATAGCCCAATTGCCGAAAGAATGAGTATCGTATTTACTTTCCATAAGTTTTGAATTCGTTCGGCTTTTTGTATCCTGAATAAATCGTCTTCCATTGAAAAAAGAATTTTAAATAAGTGAACATGATATGTCATATGCTACATCCCTTTTCTACTTACCCTATTGTCTTAATTTTAACGCAGAATTTGTAGAAATACTATAAATTTTGAATTTTTTCGTAATAACGAGCTATTAGTCCTATTAGAAGAAATCCGAAAAAAATGTTTGTCTATCAGGAATAAGTTTTTCCAGATGTACCATCGTTTCATCATTGCCTTGGATAAGTCCTGCTCTATAAAATTCCAGGGGTCGCTTGTATCCAAATAACAGTGCTGCAAGCTGTTGAACCGTGCAACTTATGTCAACCATTTCTGTTGAATTATCATGCTGATGAGATACCCTTGTATTACCATTCATTTGATTAATCCAATAGAATCCACCATTTTCTGGTAGAAAGATATCCTCCACATGGATAACTAGCGAAGTGCCTGGAACTTGTTCAAATGGAAATTCTTTTAGGAATGCCAACACGTCCACAATACGCGCCATGAAATAAGGAGCATTTTCCTGTTTAAATCTTGGCTCATTGACCAATAATGGCAGGTTATCATTCTCAGAAACGGTCATTTTAACTTCTTTTGCCATCGAGTCGTGATTAGCAATAAACTCAAGCAGCAGCTTCCAGCTATTTAACGAATTATAAACAAGTTCTTCTACTTGTAGTAGATTATCTTTTACCGTGTAGATCATATATCCATCTGCTTCATCGTTTGTATTATAACAAACAGCTACCAGCTCATCTTCCGTCAAAATACGCTGTTCCCACCATTTTTTATCACGGGTAAGCATACCATTGAATTTCAATGCAAACTCACTATAAATAGGATGAAGAAGTTCGATATCTGCTTCGACTCTTCGAACATACCCATCCGCCTCCCAATTTCTTTGCAGCTTTTCCGTTGGGATTGTATAATGTTTTTCATTAAAAGCAATTTCCCAGCCAAATTTGCGATAAAAAGGAACAGAAAAAGGATGTAAATAGGAAACCATTTGACCATTTTCCTTCATATGATTTAAAGCATGTGAAAGAAGTTGCTTTACCATTCCATTTCTACGATACTCCGGCCATGTAGATACCGAACTGATTCCTCCCATTTTAAATGTTTTACCATTTATATAAACGGACAGCGGGATTAAATGGAGCTTTGCTGCAAGCCTTTCCTTATCCATCCATCCCCATATGATATGCCGGTCTGCCTCTTCTTTCTTTTTAATCAAAGCTTCTTCTGTAAGCTTATACTGAAAAGCAAATTGAGATAACCTAAAAATTTGGTCGTAATCTTTTGAGTATAACTGTTGGATTTCCATCTTGTTTCACTTCTCCTCCTTAGATTTATCGTTTGTTTTACATTGATAGTAACATTATCGATAACCTTGTTCAAAATTGTATCTATGAACAAAAGCGCAAGCGCCCGTTTAGGGACTACGGACTGGACTGAGGCGTAGGAGATAAAGGAAACACGGCGACCGGAGGGAGTCGATGTTGACTTATCGTACGGAGGTGAAGGAAGTCTCGGTAGTCCCTGGGCGCTGGAGCTGAACGCGGCCGTTTATGTGGGAGAATTATTTGCTGAGAAAAAGTTTATACTTTCTTACCTAGCAAAAAAAACGACTCCCTCTAAGAAAAGGGGAGTCGTTTTGTGACCTATTGTTTCGCATCAAGATCTGCTGCGATACCTGCTACTTTTTCATCGGAAAGGTGGTAACCGAATTTAAATACAATAAAGCTTATAAGACATGCGATTGCAGGGAGGAGGACCATTAATATTTCCAGACCTAAGATGGTATCTGGGCTTTGAACTACATTTGGAATATATCCGATCACTGTAAGTCCCATTGCTGCAACGAATCCTGCTATTGCCTGAGATACTTTACGCATAAAGCTATACAAAGAATAGGTTGTACCTTCTTGCCTGTATCCAGATTTCCACTCACCATAATCGATAACATCTGACACAAAAGCCCACATCAGCATGTTTGGCAGTGTAATCCCCGTCATACCCATCACAAGCAAAACAATAACCGTTACTTCATGTATTGGAACAATAAATAGTAAACCGAACGCTACTGCACCCAGTAAAAATCCAAATAGCGAGAGTTTCTTCTTGCCATATTTAACAGTAAGTTTTGGTATGAACATAACAAGAATGACCATTGCCGCGATATTTATCATATTAAATATCGGAAATAACATTTGGTTTCCTAAAACATACGTAAAATAATACATACCTACTGATTGATTGATCCACATTGCTGCTAAAACAAAAAATGACATACCGCAAAGTGCTAGAAACGGACCATTTTTCAAAATTCTAGTAATCATTTTAATATTTATTTTTTCTGGTTTAGCTGATTGAACAGGTTTGATTCGCTCTCTCGTATTATTATAAGTGATATAATATAATACTAAAGCGATAACCCCCATAATTGCTACGACAGCAGGATAACCTATCCTTGGAGATGGAAACATATTAACCATCGGGACCACAAGTACTCCTACCGCAAAAATTCCAATCATAGAGCCTAAACCACGATAAGATGATAATGCAGAACGATCTCCTGAATCTCTAGTCATAACAGATGCTAATGAACCATATGGAATATTAATCACCGTATAAGCCATCCCAAATAAAATATAGGTTACATATGCATACACTAGTTTTCCACCATCCGAAAAGTCAGGAGATAAGAATAGTAATACGGACATCACTACGAGTGGAATACCCGCCCATCTCAGAAACGGCCTAAATCTACCATTTGGATTGTTTCCTCCAAAACGGTCGACAATTACACCCATAAATGTATCTGTAAACGCATCCAATATGCGTGCAACTAAAAACAACGTCCCAACTGCAGCTGCAGTGATTCCAAAAACATCTGTATAAAATACCATTAAGTAAGTGGTAACCATTGAAAATGCTAAATTATTTGCTGTATCACCTAAACCGTAGGAAAGTTTTTCCTTCATACTTATTTTTCCAGTTGCATTGTTTTCTTCTACGATTGGATTATGATTCGTTTGTATATTCTCCATCGTCAACCCTCCATATTAGTTGCAATCGTTTCCATATCCTTATTATAATAAAATTATAAACATTTTTATAAGGACTATTTCATCATAAAACAGGACATATATAGCGTTTTCATAAAACGCTTTCTTTTTTAAGGGGGATACGAATAATGGAATCTATACATGCACCTATTATTTCTGCGGCTATAAAGCTGAACCATATAACAAATCTCAATACATATGTAGTTGATGAAAATGAAGCATTTACTTTTCAACAAAAAGAAATCTCCATCCCGAACTTTATGCCAGGTTCTGAAGGAGAAGATGTCCTGTATTTAGCCAGGAAGATAAGCTATGAAACTAATAAGTTATTTACTTACATAAACGAATGGGGATTGCACTATTTGGGAATATCTTTTTCAAAAAACGATGCGTATACCGTTATAATTGGCCCCTACTTAGATGCAACTTTAAATCTTTACGGTCTATCTAGGGAATATAGTCTCACCAATCATGAAAGTGAGAATTTACGAGTTGTATGTGATCAGTTACATATTTTAACAGTTGAAAAAGCACTTAGTTTTTCTAGCGTCCTAAAACAATTCGAAATATTATTAGAAGAAGATCAAATTCCAGAACTGATTACTTCGGATAAGCAGATCGGTAGTGACAAAAATAGCGGCCACAAAATGAACGCCGAAGAAGATACAGAAATTATTAAAATGAGATATAAGATTGAGGAAGATTTTATACATACCGTAGAAACTGGCGATAAAAAGGCAGCAAAAAAACTATTGAATTCCAATCCAGTTTTGCTTTCTTTTTCCGAGCGTTTTCCAAATCAGCCATTACGTAGAGTTAAAAACTTGGCAATTGTTTTAAACACGTTATTACGTACTGCCGCCAGAAAGAGGGATGTTCCGCCAATACTAATTCATCGTATCTCTGAAAAATATGCATATGAAATTGAATTAACCAATCAAATCGCCCGACTGTATCAATTAAATGACGAAATGGTTGATGATTATGCAAATGTAATTCAAAGCAATGCTCTAAATAAGTATTCAAAAGTGACTCAAAAGGTAATCGAACACCTGGTAAGTTTCTTTGACAAGCAAATTGATAAAAACGAACTAGCAGAACTTACATTCACAAATCTAAGTCATTTGTCCCGGAAATTTAAACAAGAAACAAATATGACAATTACAGGATATCAGCAGATGTTACGTATTAATAAAGCGAAGTATCTGCTAAAATCCGAAACCATCTCCATTGAAGAAATAGCCTGGATTGTTGGATATGATGATTCCTCCTACTTTACAAGGGTGTTTAAGAAAGAAACAGGTTATACTCCGTCCTATTACAGAGAGAATGCATAAAAACCGAACAGTGTCAGGCACTGTTCGGTTTTTATGCATTAAGATCTTTTATAGTAAACTTTACTTATCATACAACTTTTGTTTTACCATCTTCTTCAGTTTCTTTAATTTTTCCTTCTGCTTTTAATCTTGCTAGTTCTGTTTGTATTTCTTCCATTCTCTTATCATCTAAACTATAAAACTTCATTGCAACAAGTGACACAATTAACATTAGTGCTGGTAGCCCAAATCCTAGTAATAATGTCATTCCAAACAAAGGAGTTGTTAATGGATCATTAACCGTTGGGAACTCAGCTGTAAATCCAATTAGTGCTACTCCTAAGCCAACAATAGCAGGAGCTAATGATGTAACTAACTTATCAACAAAGGAGAAAAGTGTTCCTAACATACCTGGTACGTAGCGTCCTGATTTGTAAGTTTCATAATCGGAAATGTCTGCAATCATTGGGTTTACCAATGTTGAAGGTATTGCACCAAATCCCATTGCGAGCGTGTATAAAATAACAAATAGTACAATACCAATACCGATGTTACCAGATATGGAAGTAGGGTCACTAATAACTAAGAAGAGAACAACCAACCCTACTAAGGATAGAAAGGAAATCCAAGTTGATTTTATAAATGAATTTCTCATACCACGTTTTCTAGCAATTGCAACAGCTATAAATGTGATCAGTAAGATTGGTACAACAGTAACCATAGATATAGTGCCACTTAACGCATAATCACCAATTAAAATCCCAAAGATCATGACCATAACTACAGATTGTCTTAAGAGGCTGAAGGCTAATTTATCCGCAGTTACAGCGGTTATTAGCAATTTTAATGGCAAGTTTCCTTTTAGAATTGGCCAATAATCTCGAAACCTCGTATTTACTGTTAAATCTGCTAAACCGTAAAACTCTTTCCGGTCTTTACCCGATATTCCAATTACAGCCAGGATTGTACAAATAGCGGCTAGAATGATTGCTAGTGTATTTAACTCCACGAATAATTCCATATTAAAGTCTCCGTGTTTTGCAATCAGGTAAGATGCTACATAAACTTGACCTAACGTGAATACTACCGTGTTGTAAACGCCATCAAAAACAGAAAACAATGGTCTTTGTTTTGGACTGTTCGTCAATACTGTTTGCGCTGCTTTTGTTACAGCAGTTTGAAAAGTGTAACCAATAACATAAAGTGCATATGTCAATATAAAGAAAATCAATTGAAATTCTTGTGGTAACGTATGTGTGATGCTATACATGAGTATAATCGAAGTTGCTAAGATAGCGTTACCTAAAATCATTAATGGTCTGAACTTACCAAATTTGGATTCCGTTTTATCAATTATAAAACCTACAACTGGGTCGGTTATACCGTCAAATATACGCATTGCTGTTAACACGATACTTACTAATGCAACAGTTAAACCTGCTACCCCTGCAGCATAATAAGAGACGAACGTTAAAATAAACATATAAAGATTTGTTGCCGTATTATTGAGTGCAAAAAAGCCAATCTGCCATAACTTCGCTGTGTTATATTTTTGTTCTTTTCCTATCGTTGATGTTGACATCATTTTTCCCCCTTATTTTAAACCGCTTACATTGATGAATAAAAAAATATTTTAGATTTATGAATGTAAAATTATGTCTAAGTCATTTGTTTGCTAAACAAACTAATTACCTATAAATTTATAATATGTCAATTCGACAAATAATGCAAGCGCTTTTTTATTAAATTTTAAAAAAGTTTTATCACAATATATAACATGTATTCCATAATAAAAATTGAAACGTAATACAAAAAAGAGGACATCTCATTTAAATGATAAATGAGATGTCCTCTTTTAACTAATCAACCGTTTCCTATACAACAGTTGTTTTTTTCTCTTCTGCCTGTTCCTTAATTTCTGCAATTGCTTCTTGAATCTCTTCCATTTTTTTGTAATCTAAATTATAGAATTTCATTGCTATAAGTGAGATGATCCACCCAATTATTGGTACACCAAATGCTAGAAAAATTGTCATACCATATAAAGAAGTTGTCAATGTATCCTCTATCTGTGGAAATTCTGAACGATATCCAATTAGAGCTACAGCAAATCCGACGACTGCTGGCGCTAAAGAAGAAATTAACTTATCAACAAACGAGAATATGGTTCCCATCATTCCGGGTACATAACGCCCTGACTTATATGTTTCATAGTCTGATATATCTGCAATCATTGGAATAACTAGTGCAGATGGAAGTCCACCGAACCCCATACCCAACGTATATAAAACCAAAAATACTATTGTAGCAAAGCCTATATTTTCAAGTGAAATTGTTGAAGGATCTATCATAAATAAAAATGCAGCTAGAACACTAAAAGATAACAATCCAATCCAAGTTGACATTACTAAAGATTTTTTTAAACCTGTTTTTCTTGCATACCAAACCCCTACAAATACTATCAACACAGTTGGTACCATAGTAATTAATGAAACTGTACCACTTAGCTCATAATTTCCCATCAAAATTCCAAATAGCATTACTACAACCACTGCATGTCGAAGAACGCTAAGGGTTAGTTTATCAGATGCTGCAGCAATAACAAGCATTTGCATAGGCCTATTTCCTTTTAGAATTGGCCAGTAATCACGAAATCTAGTTTTCACATTATTATCCGCTAAACCAAAATACTCTTTACGGTCTTTTGAGCCAATACCAGTTACAGCTAAAACAGTAAATATACCGGCAAGAATAATAGCATAGGTGTTCAATTCTGTAAATAAGGACATCGTAAAACCGCCGTGTTTTGCTACAAGATAAGAAGCAACAAAAATTTGACCACCAGCAAATAGTACAGTGTTATAGACTCCATCAAAAATAGCGAAAAGGGGGCGTTGTTTTGGACTATTCGTCAAAACAGTTTGAGCAGCTTTTGTACAAGCTGTTTGAAATGTATAACCTATAATAAAAATTGCATAGATAGCAATAAAGAAAAATATTTGTAATGACTCCGGTAGTAAATGGGTTACATTATACATAAGTAAGATAGAACTAGCTAATATAACATTTCCTATAATCATCATTGGTCGAAACTTACCAAATTTTGTTTCTGTTTTATCAATAACAAAGCCAATAATTGGATCTGTAAAACCATCAAACACACGCATTGCTGTTAAAATCGTACTTACTACCACCACTGTCAGTCCTGCTACTCCTGTTGCATAATAAGATACAAACGCTAAAATAAACATGTATAAATTTGTTGCAGTATTATTTAATGCAAAAAAACCAATTTGCCATAATTTAGCTGTGTTATATTGTTGACCACTTTCGATTGTTTTAATTGACATGAGACATCCCCCTTAATTTTAATATAGCTCCTTAAAAAAACAAAATTTTCCAAAATCTTATGATAAAACTATTTCTCTTTTACTAATATAATCATCCAATGTTTTTTGTTTTAATCAACGTACTATACTCCTTTGCGTCAACTAAAACCTCATCCCCCCCATGCACAATCGTTTTAAATTCGTTTACAAAGTACCATACCATTTCAAACGTTTCTTCTTAATCACTAAAAGATATTTTGTTTGCAAAACAAACTATCTTGTACTAATAATAATTGTAAGCGCTTTAAAAAGCAACAATTATTTTTTAAATTTATAAATTATTTTAAATAAGCCAATAGTAGGAAAAATCTCAACAAACAAAATCTGATGTTGATGATATCATTTTAATATTTCCATACCTTTCTAATGCATAACTAAAGGGCGACTGCATCTTCTAATCTTTAGAAAATGCGGTCGCCCTTTAATTCTTTTTAAAAGCAATAAAGAACGTAATAACAGCAATTGTACTACAAGCAAAAATAACAATTGCCATTGGTATGGCGGAGGCTTCTCCAGCTAGCCCAACGAGTGGAGCAACGATACCACCAAAGGCAAATGGAAGCAGTCCTAGAAATGCGGATGCACTCCCCGCGGATTTCCCCTGTGTTTCCATAGCTAGTGAAAAGCTTGTTGTCGTTACGATTCCGACACTTGAAACAATGAGAAATAAAGCAATGGCCATATACAGTAATGGGAGTTCCTGCCATACGACATATATTAAAATTAAACTTCCGATAAATGACAAGAGGGTACCAGCACATAGCAAGTGCATTTCTTTAAAGTAACTTGCTAATCGGCCAGTTAATTGTGCCGCAATAATAATTCCGATACCATTTAAGGCGAAAAGCAGAGAAAATTGCTGTGGTGAGACACCATATATATTTTGCAGTATAAATGGTGAACCTGCTATATAGGCGAACATACTAGCCATTACCAATCCCTGTGTAAGTGCTATCCCCATAAAATATCGGTTCGTAAGTAATGCGCTAAATGTTTTAAGGACCGAAAACAGACCTCTTTCTGCACGATTTTCGTCAGCTAATGTTTCTGGCAAAAATAAGAGTACTGCTAATAAAGCAACGATGCCAATAAAAGCTAAAACATAAAAGACGCCAATCCAGGTTGTAAAATTTAACACACCCCCTCCGATTACTGGTGCTAAGATAGGTGCTGCCCCGTTAACGAGTGCGAGTAAAGCAAGGAACTTTGTCAAATCTTTACCTGAATATAAATCTCTTGCCGCTGCACGTGCAATGACAACCCCAGCCGCTCCTGTAAATCCTTGGATAAAACGAAGCGTAATAAAAAAGGCTATCGTAGTACTCCAGGCAATAAGTAATGAAGCTATCGTATAACCTATTAATGTAATAATCAATAGTTTGCGCCGTCCATAAATATCACTTAATGGACCAAAGAAAATTTGTCCTAAACCAAGACCGACTAAACATGCTGTTAAGCTCATTTGTACTAGAGATGTTGATGCATCTAAATCAGCAGCGACGTTTGGGAGCGCAGGTAAATACATATCCATCGATACAGCCCCAAAAGCCGTTAGTAGACCTAATACAGAAATGAGTCGAAGCTTGTATTTGTCAGTTTTTCTTTCTTTTGATAAGATATTTTCCAATTAGAATTCTCCCCAAAATAGTAGTATTACAAATTATTATTGCAAGGTGTATAACAATGGTAAAAACAAATCAGGACTGTATAAAAATATTACTGAAACAGCTATGGTACAGCAATCGCTAGTTTGAACTTCAGCCATTTTCTTGTCATCCAACAAGATCCTAATAAGGAAACCAAAAGCACCGAAACAATCATTCATTCATTAAACCCTTTAATACCCCTACATCATCCCAAAACTGCTCCACACGATCTCCTTTAACAAATTCTATCATTAAATAACGCACGCCATCATCTTTCTCTAATTCCGCTAAATATCCTTTCCAATCATTGGTACCCTCTGAAAAAGAATATACGATCCTGCTACCGTCAATGATTTTCCAATGAAAAACATGAACATGGGTTAACCACGGTTTAATTTGATTAATACTGTTCTTTCGCTCTTCTACCGTTTCAAATAATGCCGGCTGCCAATATAAAGAGATATTTTCATGATTGATTTCCTTCATCAAACGTGTGGCACTTTGGACGGTATCTGTTAATGTCCGACCATGATATTCCAAATTAATTTGAATATCCCTTTCCTTTGATAGGTCGCCAATTCTTCTCGCATCTTCAACAATAGTACGCCAGTCAGTCTCTGTTACTTCATTTGAACCTTTTCTGCCAGCCCAGACACGAATAGATGGTGCTTTTAGCTTCACAGCTGTTTGCAATATGGTCTCAAAAGATGCATCTTCTGTTTCACCCAATCGATAATAGGATCCATAAGAGGTAACCTCCATTCCTGCATCCTCGGTTAAGGCAGCTACGGTTTCTGCCTGTTCTAGATTCCCAGGTGGAACATGAATATCTCCTCCCCATTCAATCCCTTGAATCTCTGCCTCCTTCGCTGCTCTTATAACTTCCTCCACGGGTAAATTTCTAAATGTAACCGAACATAATCCAATTTTAAACATGCTTCTCCTCCAATCACTTTAAGCCATGACATCAAATTTTTGTTTCGTTACTTGCCATTGCAATGCTTCATCATTTACGTAACGTTTCAATTCATCTAGCATATATGCGCCCATTCTGCCACATTCTTTTCCAAGACTGCCGGCAATATGTGGTGTTAAGATCACATTGGGAAGCTCATATAAAGGTGAATCTTCAGCTGGTGGCTCAGGGTATGTTACATCTAGTACTGCCGTAATATCCTCACGCCTACGTAGTACTTCTATCATTTCCGGTTCATTCACAATTGCCCCTCTTGCTGTATTAATAAAACTTGCATTCGTTTTCATTTTTTCAAAATGTTCACCGTTTATCATCCCCGTTGTTTCATCCAGTAAAGGACTATGAAGAGAAACCACATCTGATTTTGAAAAGATTTCTTCCAACGAACATAACTCAGCATTGTATTTTTTTGCTTCCGCTTCACTTACAAATGGATCATATAAAAGTACTTGAATATCAAAATGACGTAATAACTCCATAACCTTACGCCCCACTGTACTTAGAGAAATAATTCCTACCGTACTACCAAACCCACCAGTGATCTCCATTAAACGCTTATTCGGGTATGCCTTATTCTGTTTCACCTCACGTGCAATTTTCCAGCCATCTTTTAACAAAAATAAAATTTGCGATAGCGCGTACTCTGCAACAGGAACTGCATTTGCATCATTCGCGGTCGTAATTACTATATCTCTATCCCATGCTGCATCCGTCATAATTTTTTTAATAGTGCCTGCGCCATAGAACATTGCCTTCAAATTAGGTGCAGATTCTAAGAAAGCTTGATCCAATGTAGGTCCGCCCCAACTTGAGAAAATCACATCTGCATCTTTTAATACAGAAGGATTTTCCAATGCTTCTGCAGCTCTCATTGGTGGTGCATATATATCTACCAAACGCTCAATTCCTTCTCTCACTTCTGGTGGGTAAACTAATTCTACTACTTTCTGTTCCATAATGAATAAACCTTTCATTACACTCGACCCCTTCAAACTAATATATTCTTATTCTATCAGAATGCAGGAAAGAGAATAGCCAAATGAACTATTCTCAAATCCCTAATATCTATACATGCTTTACGAAACGGTCATTCATTAATGCAAGGACATCATCGCCTGGCATATTCCATAGTTCCTCGTTCATAATTTCCACTTCAATCGGACCTTGGTAGCCTGCTTCTTCCACTGCTTTTCTAATGCGACGGATTTCAATGACTCCATCCCCCATCATCCGACGGGCTTTGAATGTATCAGTAATCGGTACATTCCAATCGGAAACATGGAAACCTAGAATTCGTCCTTTAGCTCGTGCAATTTGCTCGTAAAGTTCAGGGTCCCACCAAACGTGGAATACATCTACAACGACCCCAACTTGATCGGCTCTATACTTTTCTGCCATTTTGTTTGCTTGACCGAGGGTCGAAACGACCGAACGATCTGCTGCATACATCGGATGAAGTGGCTCTATTCCCAATTTAATTCCATGTGACTCTGCAAATGGGACAAGCTGTTCGATTCCTTCTTCTACCCATCTTCGGGATAAATCAATGTCCCGGTCTGGTGATGGTCCGCAAACAAGGACAAGTACATCTGTACCAAGCTCTGCCGCTTCCTCTACTGCACGTTTATTATCATCTACATTTTTCTGACGCTGTTCCTTTGTTGCAGCAGGAAACATTCCCCCTCGGCAAAGGCTGGAAACCTTGAGTCCTGTGTCGTTAATGATTCGCTTACTTTCAGCAAGTCCAACCTCCTCAATCTTATGCCGCCATAAAGATATCCATGGAATATCTGCTTTCACGCAACCTAAAGCCGCTTCCTTCAGATTCCACTGTTCCGTGGTAATTTGATTTAAACTAAGGTGTTTCAATAAGTCTGTACCCTCTGCCATTTCTTTCTCCCCCCACTATATTCACATGAATTGTCTCGTTGGTTGCATGACACCCGCTTGAGCTAAAATGATTTTCAACCTTTCAGCCGCCATTTCTGGATCTTTTAGTAGTCCAGCCTCATCTGCCATTACGAAAATTTCAGATAAATGGATGATGGAACGCTGTCCTTCTGCACCGCCAATCATACGGAAATGGGATTGATGACCATTCAAGTATGCCAAAAACACAACACCGGTCTTGTACGCATACGTAGGTTTTTGGAAAATATGACGTGATAGTGGTACTGTTTTTTCTAAAAGAGAATCATACTTTTTTAAGTCCCCAGCATCTAATGCATGCATCGCACTCGCGGCTGCAGGTGCAATCGCATCAAAGATTCCAAGCAGTGCATGGCTATACCCTTGCTCATCGCCTTTAATAAGACTTGGATAATTAAAGTCATCTCCTGTATACATTTTGACACTGTCAGGAAGAAGGCGTCTCATGCGTATTTCCTTCTTGTCATCCAGTAAGGAAATTTTAATTCCATCAATTTTAGCTTCATTTTCTTTTATGACGCGAAGGCAAACTTCCATTGCCTCATCGACATTTTCATGACCCCAGTATCCTTTTAATGCTGGATCAAACATATCTCCAAGCCAATGCAGAATAACTGGTTGTGAGACTTTATCTAGTATATTTCGATAGACTCGCTCATAATCCTCTGGTGTCTTGGCACAAACTGCTAGCGCACGACTCGCCATAAGAATAATTCGGCCACCCTGCTTTTCTACAAACTCACACTGCTCCTCGTATGCTTGTTCTACCTCTTCTAATGTCAAATTCGGATGGGCAATCAAGTGATCTGTGCCAGCTCCAGATGCGATGCGTCCATGAACAGACTTCGCTTCCCTCACAGAACGGCTAATCAGATCTTTTGCATGTTCCCAATTTAATCCCATGCCACGTTGAGCAGTATCCATTGCCTCTGCTACCCCTAAACCTAGAGACCATAAATAATGGCGATATTCTAAGGTTGTCTCCCAATCAATTTTACTATTATTAATAGGATCCGTATCTGCAAGTGGATTAGCAACGACATGTGCTGCCGAATAAACAATGCGTTTGGAAAAGGGCTTTTCTGGGATATCAAAAGAAACAGGTTCCCTCGGTGTATACGTATATAACTCTCCATTTTTGTTCGGTAATTTTATAGAATTAACCAAAATTTCCCCTCCTATGCATTTACTTTGTTTTTAATTCCCGGTACATCTATCCAACGTCTTTCCTTCGATGATTGCAGTGCAACTTCTGCAAGTTGGATCCCTTCTGCACCTTTAAATAGATCTAATGTATATTCTTCATCTGCAACAACATGTTTCAAAAACATTTCCCACTGAATTTTAAAGGCATTATCAAATTCCTGGTTATCAGGTACTTCTTCCCAATGGGACCCAAAATCAAATGGATTTGGAACATCTGGATTCCATACTGGTTTAGGTGTATTTACACGATGTTGTACTTTACATTCTCTAAGACCGGCAACCGCACTTCCTTCTGTACCATCCACTTGTATCGTAAGCAAATCATCGCGATTCACACGCACTGCCCAAGAAGAATTCGCCTGAACAATAACACCATTTTCCAATTCAAACGTACCGTATGCTGCATCATCTGCTGTAGCGGTATAAGCGTCTCCAGTCTCATCCACACGCTCTGGAATATGTGTCGCAGCAAGACAGGAAACAGAATCTATTTTTCCAAAAAGATGCTGAATCACATAGCTCCAATGTGGATACATATCAACAATCATTCCACCACCATCTTCTTTTCGGTAATTCCATGATGGACGCTGACCTTCTTGCCAGTCACCTTCAAATACCCAGTATCCGAATTCCATACGAACCGTTAAGATTTTTCCAAAGAATCCAGAATCAATGAGGCGCTTTAATTTTAGTAATCCTGGTAGATACAACTTATCTTGTACAACGCCATTTTTTACACCAGCTTCTGTCGCTAGCTGCGCCAGTTCAATTGCCTCATCTAAACTAGTTGCCGTCGGTTTTTCACAATAAATATGCTTTCCAGCTGCAATCGCTTTCTTTATTGCTTCTGCTCTTCTCATCGTCGTTTGTGCATCAAAGTAAATCTGATTATAATCGTCAGCTAATGCTTCGTCTAAGTCTGTTGTCCAACGTGAGAGATGATGAGTTTCTACTAATTCCTTTAAACGATTCTCACGTCTTCCAACTAAAATCGGATCAGGAATAATTACATCTCCATTAGCTAATTCGATTCCACCCTGTTCCCGTATTGCCACAATGGAGCGTATCAAATGCTGATTTGTTCCCATTCGACCAGTTACACCATTCATAATAATTCCAATTTTTTGAGTCGCCATCTATATTCCTCCTATTTTTTAATTTGTTAACGCTATCATAACTTCTTTTTCCACTTCTGTCTTATTAATGGAAGAACAAAATTCTCAATTTCGGAAACAACAAAAAAGAGATATGCCATTTATATGGGATATCTCTTTAATGGTTGGAATCCGTATACTGATACTTCATCCTATATTTATTTGGAGAAAGGTGGGTATACTCTTTAAATCTTCTATAGAAGGTTGAGATTGCTTCAAAACCCACTTCAAAACAAATGGATGCAATATCATTATCTGTTTCCATGAGCAATTTCTTGGCCATTTCCATTCTTACTTCATTTAAATATTTCATCGGTGTCGTGTCATATTGTTCTTTAAAAATCGTATTAACATGTCTTGTACTAATTCCAAGCTTTTGCGAAATATCATTGGCATCGCTTATTTCGAAATAATGCCTATTAATATGCTCACGCAAACGTTCAGCCCGGAGTACATTTGCGTTCGTTATCGTTGAATTCTCCTGCGTTCGAAGCAGGATTAACAATAATTCTTCAAGGTAAATTTTTAATGCTAATAGATTAATTGGCTCCGCATGGGATTGTTCATAAAGCATTCTTCTGAGTAATTGCCTGACATTGCCCGCTTCAAATGGATTTAACTCAATTAACCTAGTTTCATCAAAATGCTGTTGTACTAAGATATTTTTAATGTCAGAATCCAAATTTTCCAAGTCAAATTCAAGAACTAGAATGGTCATTTTGGCATCTGATGTTATGGAATGATCGGAATACGGTGTAATAAAAGCCAAGCTATCCTGTGAAAATGAATAACTTTGATTCTTAAAAGTAATTTCACCCTTATTCTCTAATACGTATAGTATTTGGTGGACCTGGTGATGGTGACTCTTCACTAGGTTCTTCCCTGAATGTTTATTTTCCGTCAAGCGAATACCATAACCCATTACGCTTCCCCCTTTGAGTAATATATTTCGGCTGGCTTTACATTATTTGTCCCGTAATCGAGATAAACTGCGAACTAGGATAAGTAACTTCGGCGACCGCTCTGGGGAAATATACTTGCGGTTCGCGGGCGGCTGGTGAGCCTCTTCACACTAACGCATTTCAGAGTCTCACCTATGCCTTTCCTCCCGTATTTCCCAGGGCTGGTTAGAAGGTTGCTAATAATTACTATACTAGCGTAGCTAAAATAGCATTATAAAACTTCACCAGTACGGCATCGCTGTGGGCGGTGACTCCTGCGGGAAAAGCACGCGTCCGAAGACCACGCAGAGTGGGTTTCTCGAGGAGGCTGAGGCCGTGCCCTATGGATGCGCATCCGCCCGCAGCGATTCCGGACGGTGGGAAAAGCAGTTACGTCGTAGTTTATATAAACTGCGATGGTTAAAAAAAGCAGCATGTTTACAAAAAGAGCGTGCTTTTTAAAATAGAATTCGTCCTAAATAGATTACGAGTGTAACTGTAAATGCACTGGCTATCGTTGAAAACAATACAATTTGCGCTGCCAAATTAGGATGATTATTATATTCCTGAGCAATTACCGCACTATTTACAGATGTTGGCATTGCTGAGGCAATTAATAATGCTTGCGCTATGATCCCTTCAACACCAAAGATAAAAATGATTCCTAAAGCAATTATAGGACCTATCAATAGTCGGATGACCACACTCAAATATACAGAAGATAGACCAGATTTAAATGAAATATTTGCGACTTGTGCACCAAGTGTCAACAGAGCTAACGAGATCATGGCATCTGCAATATAATTGGCTGGAATCCAGATGAAATTTGGAATCGGAACCTCAAATACATTTAGCAAAATCCCTGATAGCATCGCATACAAGACTGGCATTTTAAAGTAACCGAGTAAAGCTTTTAACTTACCAGTATTTACAGATTGCAAAGAGAAAATGCCATAGGAAAATAAAAATATATTTTGTAAAGTTAAGACAATAACTTGAATCGACATTGCAAATGGATCACTCTTGAACACTAAATCATTTACCGGAACGCCATAATTACCGGAGTTAAAAAACATCACACTATTGGAAAAGGTGATCTTTTTTCTTCTATCTAATCCGATCCACTTAGCCACAATAATAGATAAGATATATAGAACAGCAACATATAATAAGAAAAAGAAAAGTATTTTCATAAATAAATTGGCTGAAAAAGTAGTACTGTATAGTTTAACAAATATAAAACCCGGAACAAGAAAGTAAATATTCAATTTTGCCAATGTCGGTATATTCAAGTCAAACTTTTTTTGCATAAAAAATCCGATACCCATAATGATAAAGATTGGTAGAATAATATCTATAAGAATAGTGATTAATTCAGTCAACCATCATCCTCCTTTCTAAAAAATTCTCTTCAAACACAAAAGCGCTGTCTTGGTTCAGCCGATTACTGAAGTTCCAAGACAGCCTATGATTTCCTATTTTGAAACTACGATTGCTTGTTCCTGTGCTTGCAAACATAGTTCAGCAGCTTTAAATGCATGTTCTTGTGTCATTGCATTCTCTGTGCGGTTTATACAATCTTTTATGAACTCACCGAAGAATGGAAAGCCTACTTCACCTGAGAGTTTATAATGCTTCTCGCCATCTTTGTTTACTAGGAATAGATGATCACCTGTTTCTTCTCGGGCTACATCTACATATTTACGGATTTCTATTGTTCCTTCTGTTCCGGTAATAAATGTACGGCCATCACCCCAGGTGCTTAATCCATCTGGTGTAAACCAATCCACTTTAAAAATTTGCGTTGCACCATTGTCACCTCGTAATGTTGCATCACCATAGTCTTCTAATTCCGGATAATCGGGATTGTTATAATTTCCTACTTTACTATGCAGGATTTCTGCATCTTCACATCCTGCGTAATATAAGAATTGTTCTATCTGATGGCTGCCAATATCGCACAAAATGCCACCATATTGCTCTTTATTAAAGAACCAATCCGGACGACTTGGTGCATTTAGGCGATGTGGCCCAAAGCCGGTAACCTGAATTACTTTTCCAATAGCTCCATCTTTTATAAGATCCCCAGCGAATACAGCTCCTTCTACGTGAAGACGTTCACTGAAATATACCATGTATTTTTGACCAGTCCGTTCAACAACTCGTTTTGTTTCTTCTAATTGAGCCGTGGTAGTGAACGGTGTTTTATCAGTAAAGTAATCTTTTCCAGCTTCCATTACTTTATTTCCTAATGTACTTCTTTCTGAAGGTATTGCTGCCGCTGCTACCAATTTAATTGATTCATCACTTAAAACCTGATCAAGTGATTCTGCAGCCTGAACCCCTGGAAATTGTTCAATGAAATCTTTAACTTTTTCCGCGTCAGGGTCATATACCCATTTCAACGTAGCACCTGCCTCCAGTAATCCATTACACATTCCATTTATATGACCATGGTCAAGTGCAACTGCCGCAATTGGAAATTCTCCTTCTTTTACAACCGGATTCGGTTTCCCTTTTGGTGCATATGTCATCCCGTCTTTACTCATACGTGATCACTCCTGTATTCCATGTATTTTTATTAAGTTGTTTTCGCATCGATTGTTGCAATCTTCCCCGTAGCTTGAGATAAACTGGACATAAAATAAGAAGCTTCGGCGACCGCTCTGGGAAATATACTTCGCTTTCCGTGGGCGGCTGGTGAGCCTCTCTTCCCGTAGGAGTCTCCGTGTATTTCCCAGAGCTGATTAGAAGGTTGCTAACAATTACTATACTTGCAGTAGCTAAAATAGGATAATACAACTTCACCAGTCCGGGATTGCTCGGGGTGGTGACTCCTGCGGGAATAGCACGTGTCCGAAGTCACCAAAGAGTGGTTTTCTCTTTGGTGGCTGAGGCCGTGCCCTAAGGATGCGCATCCGCCCCGAGTAATCCCGGACGGCAGCATTAGCAAAAATCTTTGTATATAAACCTAAAGTTACGTCATTTATAGAAACTACGAAGTTTAAAAAGCAACAAATTTTTTCGATGGGACGAGCAACCACAGTCCCAAAGTTTACGTAGAAGTCTTTTATTAGAACCAGTCAGCGTATCCTATTTCTCTTAAGTTCTCTGCTGATAGTTTCAAACAATCAAATGGGTCTCTTCCGTACGTATCATCCTGCTCAATAAGGAAGTACTGTGCACCACTCTCAAGACCTGCTTCGATAATAGCTTTTATATCCAGATTTCCTTCACCAACCTCAGCAAATTCGATTAAGTTCGTGAATTTCTGGAAAAATTTACCCATATCTTCCAAATCTTCTTTATTAACATCCAGTTTTCCAATACGATAGTCTTTTAGATGCAATAGAGAAATGCGCCCTTTATACTCTTTGATAAATTCAACCGGATTTACACCAGCGCGTTGAATCCAGTGAACATCTAATTCAAATCCTAGCTTGGAAGTATTATTTTTTATAATATCCAGTAAATACTCGCCATCATACTTTTGGAATTCGATATGGTGTGTATGATAGTAAAGTTCGATTCCATGCTCAGCAAGTTTACCGGCCATTGCCTCTGCTCTTTCAATAAATGCCATGATTTGATCTTTATCACCCATCACAGTCAATGGAAGCATCCCTATACGCAAGAAATTACAATCAAGCGTTTTACAATCTTTAACAATCTTATCGAAATCATCTGTTAGCGTCTCACCTGGCGCTCCTGGCAGCATTGGTTCTAATGGTGCTGACATCGCGGCAATCTTGATATCGAAATCTTTACTTGCTCTTTTTAATTCTGCGACGTTTTCTTCTGTCATCGGAATTTGTGAGACTTCTACCGCACCAAATCCTAGTTCATGCAATTTCTTCATTGTTTCATAAGCACCAAGCTCTTCCACTTTTTCTTTAAGCATCATCATTTGCACACCGATTTTTCCTTTATTCATTGATATACCTCCATTTTAATTTCTTTTTTTATTTCAGAAGATCTACGAATTGCACTGATAATTTCCATCGATTTTTGTGCATCCTTTGCATGGATATAATCCTGGCTGTCATTTTCGATGCAAGTATAAAAGTAATTGATTAGTTTTGAGTGGCTTGCCCCGTAATAGAATTTTGCTCCAGGAAGCTTTGCATCCTCAATAACTCTTTCCTTCTCACCTTTATCATTTGTTTTTGTCAAAATACTATCTTTAATAGTTAATTTGCCACGTTCCAAAATAACCTGAAATTCAACGGAAGAGTTTGTTGCATTTGTAACTGTCGCAAAAAACAATCCAGTTGCACCATTTTTAAATTGGATGTTAGCTGTAGCCGTGTCTTCTACTTCATATCCGTAATCAAATAGATTATCAATAGATCCTCTAATCGTATTGATTTCTCCACCGATCAACTGCATTTGATCCAGCGTATGGATTGCTTGGTTGATCATAACGCCACCACCGGCCTGTTTCATAATACCCCGCCATGGCTTTACATCATAATAGGATTTTGGTCTAAACCAGGTGACAAGTCCCTTTAAACCAGTAACCTTACCATATTCTCCACTTTCGACAATTTCCTGAAGTGTCTCAAAGGTTTCATTCAGGCGGTTTTGAAATGACACACAAAGTTTAATGTCCTTGTATTTTTCTTCTAAGTCTACTAGAGACATACCTTCTTCCGCACTTCTGGCTAATGGCTTTTCCAAAAATACATGGACACCTTTTTCAACACAAGCTTTTGCAGCAAGATAATGAAGATGGTGTGGCAGGCAAATATGGACACAATCAAGCACTTCTTTTTCCAGCATTTCATGGTAATCCGTATAAAAAACTGCATCCGATACTGTCGTCTTTAATGTTTCATCAATATCACAAACAGCAACTAACTCCACATTCGGGTTATCTTGAATTATTGGGAGATGAATTTTCGATATATCACCGAGTCCGATTACTGCGATTTTCAACATGGATTTTACCCTCCCTTTAAAGCTAACCCATTTCCTTAAATGCGGAATGGGTTAGCTTGATGTACTTACTTTTTTAACAGATTAAGCTTTTTCTTCTTCGATCTTTTTGTTTAATTCTGCAAGATAAACTTCTTCATCAATTGGAAGTTCTACTTCTTTACCTAACCAGCTAGATAAGTGAATAGCATTCGCTAATGCCACACCATTAATTCCGTCGCTACCTGGTGCGATAAGAGGTTCCCCATCAAGAATGTTTGCAGCAAAGTTTTCTAATACTGCCGTATGTTGTCCGCCCCAAACACTTTCAAATTCAAGAACTTCTGTTTCATAAAGCTCATCGGCATTTCCACCCATAACGAGCTTCGCAACTTCCATCATGCTCATCGTTTTGCTCATTTCACTTTCGGGTTTTCTGAGGCGCTTAATGGTAACTTTCTTGCTGTCGTCTACAACAATCTTCCCGTTATCACCTAGAATTTCAAAACGATCTGTTCCAATTGCATCATGTGTACAAGTAACAAATACACCTGTTGCACCATTACCATAGTCAAGTATTGTTGTTACTTCATCTTCTACAGCTATATCTCTTTGATAGCCATATTTCACGTTAGAATAGACTTTCTCAGGCATACCAGCAATCCATTGAAGAAGATCCAATTGGTGAGGTGCCTGGTTTACAAGGACACCGCCGCCTTCACCTTCCCAAGTTGCTCTCCATGCACTTTGTTCATAATAAGTTTGAGGTCTCCACCATGTTGTAATAATCCAGTTTGTACGGCGAATATTACCAATGTCTCCACTATCAACAATTTCTTTTACTTTTTGATAAAGCTCGTTCGTTCTTTGATTAAACATAATTGCAAAAGTAAGTTCTGGTTTCGTAGCAGCAAATTCATTTAATTCTTTTACTTGTTTTGTATAAACACCAGCTGGTTTTTCACCTAATACATGGATATCTCTTTTTAAAGCTTCAATTCCCATTTCTGGATGAAAATAATGAGGTACTGTAGTTACAATTGCATCTACATCTCCACTTTCAAGCATTTCGATGTAATTATCATAAAACGGTACATCCGGATACTTTTCTTCAGCAATCGCTTTCTTTTCCGGGTCAATATCACAAATTGCTCCGATTTCCATATTTTTTACTCTTCCCTCTGTAATAAATCCTGCATATGCGCTACCCTGTGTACCTAAACCAATAATACCTAATCTAACTTTTTTCATATTCCATTCTCCTCACTATATTTTTTTTGACGATTACGTCGATACTCTTTTGGAGACATTCCTACATTATTTTTAAAATAACGACTGAAGTGTGAAACGCTTTCAAAACCACTATCATAAGCCACATTTTTTATTGGTTGGTCAAGCTCCATTTCAAGTAAATATTTTGCTTGCGTTAAACGTGACGCCATTACATATTCCATAATTGTAAATCCTGTTATTTTCTTAAATATATGTGAAACATAAGACTTGCTAATATTAAGTTCTTGGGAGATGGAATCGATGGTCAGCTTATTCATATAATTCTTTTGAATATACTCTGCTATTTTCTCTGCATGTTCCGTTGACTCTGCTTTTTCTCCTGAAACCTTAATCGATTCCAATTGACCAAGACGATTTACAACGGTCAATACTTGCAGCAGTAACCCTTTCAATTCAATCTCTCCATTAATATCATCTGGATCTGAAGTTCCTATTACCTCTGACATACGGCAAATTAACCTCTCGAGTTGTTTTGACTCTTGATTTTCTTTTGTACGAATCAAACAGTGATGAAGCTTTTCAAAAACATGAAGTAAATGTAAGCCTCCCGCTTTATCCAGAACACCGCTAATCCATTGTGGTGAAAAATGTAAGGTGCTGCGAACATATTGACTGTTTGGTGGAACATTAGGCTTATGAAGTGCCATTCCATCCATTAGTAAAATGTCACCAGGCTCCAAATCATAAATTTGATTGTGAATTAAATACCTGCAGGAACCAGCATGGAATACATAGATTTCATATTCTCTATGGGAATGAAAATCCATATCGCTCCACATATGTTGAAGGCGATAGCCTACAACTAATGGGCTATCCATTAAAACCATCCCCTTTAGTGGCTTAATTCCATTATACACTTCTCCTAATCAATTTCATTACCCAAAACACCTTATTTTTACCCTGAAATTATCTGAGACTGCTTTTTTATTGAGATTTCCAGGCTATATTTATTAATGAGCCTTCCTATAAAAGAAAGTATGCAACAATTGATCCAACAAAACCAAACCCTAAGGCATATGGTAGATTATTTAACGTAATACGATATGGATTTTGCCCAGTACTTAGAGATGTTAGCTGTACAATTAATCCATAAGCCCCAACGGTTAACGTAGCAACCGAACTTGTCGCCAATACAATAGCAAGACTGACTGGATTCATTGTTTCCAATAATGTTGCAATTACTCCACCTAAGATTCCAATCGTTGCGATCGGGTGAACACCAAACATACTCATAAAAATGAAAATAACCTGTATGAAAACAAAAACAAGCAGTGGGTATTCAGAAACAGCGATGACTGGCTGCTGAATAAAATCTAAAAATGCCGTCCCACTGATACTAACTTCAAAAAATGATAAAGATAGAAACAATACGATAAAATTCTGCATGGAATTTGTTTTCACTTTCCATGTTTTCCACCCAATAACCCAGAAACTCTTGCTTCGTTTCATAATGAAGGACCATGTTAACGCAAAGGGGAAAATAAGGATTGTAACGGTAAAGATAAAATCTAAATTAAATTGATTGCCAAAGAAAATAACAAGGGTTAAAAATAAAATAAGCGCGGTTAATAGATGAATAATTTTCTTGATTACTTTTTTCATATCAATCGTAGTCTGCTTCAATGAGTAATCGCCATAGGAGTGCTTCTTATAATGAAAACGTCCCCAGATGGAATCAAGTATAAAAGTTATACCTGCGATCAATAGCAGCCATGGTAATAAGGAAACATAGTCCACCCCTGTTGTGAATATAGAAACAGCTAGCAATATCTCTAATGGACTCCATAATAGTGCTAACGTATAGCCTCGAAGTGTAACTGTACTAATAAATGAATTTTGCAGGTTCTTTTTCAGTGAGCTTAAATTATCTTTTAATACATCTTGCGATATGGATGCAGCTGATAAATTTAAGAAGGATGCTAAAATTAATGTTGTAATGGAACTACGCGGATAGAGTTTACCTAAGTCAGAAGCATTCACATTTAAAAGGCTATTCAGACTTCGGTCAAACCTGCCACTTCGTACAACACTGTTCATCCAGGGTAGCATCGCCAATAGTGTCAATAACGGCATATTGGATGTTAAAAATGCTGGAATGGAAAGAATCGGTTGGCTTGTTGAGAGATAGGCAATAGTCCCTACAATTAAAAAAGCACTTCCAAGAATTTTAAAAAGCCTTGAAGCACCAAAAAAGGATATAAATAACATTAAAATGGCAAAAATACCGATTATATAATTTAAACGTTCACTTTCTATAAATACGTTACTAATATTGATTAAAAATACAAAAGAATAAAAGATATATAGATAGCGAAAAATTGGATGTTGTTTCATTTTTCCTCCTAGAATGCTATATTAATCACCATTGCCTGAATCCTACTTATGAAGAGGAGCATTAGAATTGTTTTTATACAGAATTATAGATTATCAGCATAATTCCATTACATCCAATACCATTTGTTGAATTCTAAAGTCCCGTCCCTTCCTGTAATCTCCCATTAACCTTAGATGGAACTAATCGCCATATAGATCTTACATCCTTCACAAAAGCATCTTTATTTTTCGATGCTCCTCCAAACTTCTTCATAAACCTTCTTCAACGGCACATCAAATTCCTCCGCTATTTTTCTGCATTCTTCATATTCCGGGGAACTTTGAAAAACTTCGCCACCAGAAACTCCCTGCTTTACTGTTAGGGAACCCCATTTTGTTTCAACTTGAATAAACTTTCTCTCCATACGATGGACGGTAAGTGGATAATAACGGATGCCGAGTGTCGTTGTCTCTTTGAGCAATATTTCCTTCATTTGGTTGATTGCCTCTTTCCTGCAAAGCAATTGAAGCAATATCCCTGGTCGATTCTTTTTCATATAAATAGGGGTATAAAAGACATCATTCGCACCTGCGTTAAACAGTACGTCCATAACATAACCAAGCCATTCCCCTGAAATATCATCCAGGTTGACTTCCATTTTTACCATTTGATTATCGATATGTTCATGATTTGGTGGTCGATTGTTCATTTCAATACCCCTCTCTATTTTTAATCTTTATTAGCCAAACGATCGATAATTACTGCGTTATAAGCTCCGCCAAATCCATTATCAATGTTTACGACACTAATCCCGGATGCACAGGAATTCAGCATGGAAAGTAATGCAGATACTCCGCCAAAGTTTGCCCCATATCCTATACTTGTTGGGACAGCAATGACCGGATGGGAAACAAGACCTCCAACAACACTTGGCAGTGCACCTTCCATTCCTGCGACAACTACCGATACGGTTGCCTGTTGAATTTCTTCCAGGTTATCAAGAAGGCGGTGAATTCCGGCAACCCCAACATCATAAATACGGTGCACCTTACTTCCCAATACTTCTGCTGTGACAGCAGCCTCTTCCGCTACCCTTAAATCAGATGTACCTGCACAAACAACTGCAATATAACCTTTTGTTTTCTGAACGTTTTCAGTTTGTTGTTTCCAATATAAAATTTGTGCAACTTCATTATAGATTAACTCCGAATGTTTTTTAAGAATTACTTCTGCTTTTTCTTCATTCATCCGTGTTACTAAAATGTCGTTACCTTTTGCTTTTATCGCTTCAATGATAGCAGTGATTTGTTCCGCCGATTTTCCTTCACCATAAATTATTTCCGGAAAGCCTTGACGTTTCTTCCGATGATGATCCACTTTAGCAAACCCGAGATTTTCATATGTAGCAAGTTGGTTTTTTGCTTGTGCTACACTTATTTTACCATCCTGAAGCTGTTTTAAAATCTCTTCCATCGAGTTACCTCCTGTACTTTTTCACTGTTTCCTTTTCAGGAGATTCTTTAAGTGAAATATATCGATAAGTCCTTCGCTATTTTTTCGTATCTCTCAAAAACGGTTGAATAAATTTCATGATGTTCCATATTTGGATGAATCACTTCTTCAGCAGGCAAATTTTCTTTAATCGCATTAAAACTCGCTGCTTCATTTATTCCTACCAATGCCGTCCAAGCAGCTCCCCAAGCAGCATTATGATGTGTATCTGAAATATGAATATCACTGCCAAAAACATCAGCCATGATTTGGACCCAAAGGCGAGATTTGGAAAGACCGCCATTCACACTGATTTTTTTAGGTGCACCTGCCATTTTTTCTAGCGATTGACTAATCTGATAGATATTAAATGTAATACCTTCCAGTACTGCACGTGCCAAATGATCCTTTTTATGACCGATGCTAAGCCCATAAAAATTACCCTTTGCCCGTTGATTCCATAGAGGGGCTCGTTCACCGTTTATATATGGAAGAAATATAATACCTTCAGACCCTGGCTCAATAGCTTCAGCTCCTGCAAGCAGTTCATCATGTGTTCCTTTAAACTCAATCACGTCTTTGAACCATTGTAATGCAATGCCGCCATTATTTGTTGGTCCTCCAATAATCGATGTGTCTTCCGAAAACGCATATGTGAAAGTTTCCATTTCTTCATTAGCGGGAGCACCATTGATAAACTGCCTAATAGCCCCACTCGTGCCTACAGATACGTTTACTTCTCCCGGTGATGTTGCGCCACTTCCAAGGTTAGCCAACTGACCGTCAGCAGCACCAATGACGAATGGCATTTGCTTAGAGATCCCCGTTTCATTAGCGACTTCTTCCGTGATATTTGTAAATATTTCTGTTGGTGGGACGATTTTGGAAAGCTGCTCCCGTTTAATACCTGCCAGGGACAATGCCTCTTCGTCCCAGTCTAACGTTTTTACATTCATAAGTCCTGTAGAGGAGGCCATGGAATAATCAATAGCACAATTACCAAACCACTTCTGCAATAAATACTCTTTGAACGTCATGAAATAAGCAGCTTTTTCATATGCCTCATAGTTATTTTCACGCATCCAAACTAACTTCATTAATGGCGTCATGGGATGGATTGGCGTACCTGTTGTGGAATAAATCTCTTTCCCTTTTGTTGTATCAATCAGTCTCTCTGCCTGTTCACTGCTCCGACCGTCTGACCAAATAAGCATATCCGATAAAGGCTCTAAATTTTCATCCATACAAATCAATGAGTGCATTGCACACGATATTCCTGTTGCAAGTAGCTCATACTGTTCAACGTTCACCTTTTGGATCACATTTTTCATTGCTAAACGACATGCATTCTCGACCTCTTGTGGGTTTTGTTCCACCCATCCGGTTTTCAGATAATATGTCGTAATCATTTCCTCTGTTTCAGCAATTAACTTTCCTTTCAAATCGAAGACGACCGCTTTAGCGCTCGTTGTTCCAATATCAAGTCCGATTACTAAACTTTTTTTCAATGCAATCACATCCTTTACAACTCTAATTTTCATTATAATGTATTCTATCCTGTTTATCTAAAGTAAAAAGGCTTTGAAGGTGATTAATTCCTCCAAAGCCTTCATAAGTATTTACTATATTGTCATACTACCATATCCACCATCAACGCGAAGGAATGATCCGGTAACAAATCCAGATGCTTTATCAGATGCAAGGTAAACTGCTGCACCTTTTAATTCTTCAGGTTCTCCAAAACGGTTCATCGGTGTATGCTTCATGATGGATTCAATACGATCTTCATCCAATATTTTACGATTCTGCTCCGCAGGGAAAAATCCTGGGATAATTGCATTTACTCGAATGCCATGTGGTGCAAATTCTTTCGCTAAATATTGAGTCACACTGTTCACACCGGCTTTTGAAGCAGAGTATGTGAATACACGTGATAATGGAGTCGTTGATGAAACGGATGAAATATTAATAATGCTTCCTTGTCTGTCTTGTTCAATCATTTGTTTTGCAAAAATTTGCGTTGAAAAAACAAGTCCTCTAAGGTTAACATCCATGATATCATCCCATTCTTCTGGAGCAAGTTCCATAAATGGAGTCGAACTGTTCTTACCAGGAGCATTTAAAATGATATCCCAGCCGCCTGACCATTCTTTAATTTCATTTGCTGCACGTTCGATGGACTCAAGGTCACTAACATCTCCTTGAAACGCTTTTGCAGACCCGCCTTCTTCTTCAATTTCTTTTACAACAGCTTCTGCCTTCTCCAAGTTTCTTCCAACGATAGCAATCTTCGCACCTTCTGCTGCAAGACCTTTGGCCATCGAGCTTCCTAACGTACTATTTCCGCCGATCGCTACTGCTACTTTTCCAGTTAAATCAAATAGTTTACTCATTTCAATTCCCCCATTTTATTATTGGAATAAATTCCCTTGCTCATTAAAATCAAATTCGTACAGCTTTGAACTCTGTTCCAGATTAGGATGCTTTCCCACATGCTCAAGCAATGATTCAGAGACTTCAATTTCGCCTATATCCAGCGTGTTTTTAATACGAACTAGTTTAACTTTTGTAAAATCAAGGATATTACATGTCTTTACCGCTGCTTGAATCGCCATTTTGTCATTCGGCAATGTTGTCGATATATGTGTTGGTCCAACAACCGTTGACGTAAGCCCATTGGCATATGTCCCATGCTTATCCATTTTATTAACAAGACGTTCCGTTGTAAAATCAGCCGTTCCTACACCATTGGCATTTCCTTCCGATTCGGGTGTAACATCAAGAACAACCATTTTCGAAACATCTGGACCACCATGTGCATATGGGGTCGGATATCGACCGGTTACGTTCGGGTCCATTCCATCACCACTGATGTTTTTCCCGATTTCATCAATGACCAACACATCGATCTCATCAAAGAATAGTTTTGGAAGCAATTGTTTAGAAAGCTTTTGTAGTTCAACTTCTTTATCTTCTACTTCTTCTGGAAGAAGTACTTCCAGCTTTGCAACTTTATCAAATGCATTCTCAACCGTTGCAACCGAAAAAATAATCGGCATTTTCTCCATGATCATCTTGGCCATTGCCGGGACATGCTCTGCCATATGTTTAAAACCTAGTTGGTGACATGCTTCCGCACCCTTTTGCTTCCCGAGACCAATGCTGATCATTTTCATAATTCCACTTTCAACAGGCCCACGAAAAGCGGTATGTGGTTTCACACGATTGATGACAACAATACCATCAGCTTCAGATGCAAGCTTATCAATATACACCGGCAGACCATTAGGAAGTTCACCGATTTTAATAACTTCCATGGATGAGCGAATCTCTGCGTTAACAGCTTGTTCTGTAACACCTAAATGTTCCAGTACTGCTTTCTGACCTTCAGCGGTCGCCCCTCCATGACTTCCCATCGATGGAACAATAAACGGCTTCGCACCTAAATCATGCAGGTATTTAATGGTTACTGCAGTAATATCAACTAGGCGGTCCACACCTCTGCTCCCAACCGCCACAGCTATTTCCATCCCTGGTTTAACCGTATCTTTTACACGCTCCAATTGTTCCTGTAAAGTCCCTATAACATCTTCTTCCCTTGTGTTGTCAAACGTCTGGTTAACTTTTGCCATTTTGGGAACAGGAATATCATTTAGCAGCTCTTGCAAAATACCCATACAGCTAATTCACTCCATTTCAGATTATATTTAACTAATTAACTATCGAATATACTTAACCATAATTACTATTCCCTTAATAAGGATAATTAACACTGTTACATGTAATCCCTTTCATCCAGGGATATAATTAGTTTGTCGGATAAACTAATTATATAAACAGAATATCATGATGGCGTTTCCTAGTCAACCACCACCTATGATACGTCCCACTATTTACCCTTTTTTATCACGTATAATCTCTCTCCATTTCAGATCCCCACGTTCTAATGCATGAATGAGAATCTCAGCTGAACCCATATTTGTTGCTAAAGGAATGGAGTACACATCACATAAACGCATCAGGGCAGATATATCCGGCTCATGTGGTTGAGCAGTCAATGGATCTCGGAAAAAAATAATCATGTCCATATTATTATCCGCAACCATGGCTCCTATTTGCTGATCCCCACCAAGTGGCCCAGACTGGAAACGATGAATCTCCAGACCAGTACTCTCTGTAATTCTCAAACCTGTTGTCCCAGTAGCGAATAGTTCGTGTTTTTCCAAACTATATTGATATGCTTCCGTAAACCGAACCATATCGTCTTTCTTTTCATCATGAGCAATTAATGCAATTTTCATTATAAAGCCCCCTGTAAACGTCCAAATTGTTTTTTCCTATTAACTTACTTTCTCATTTGTTGGTAGAACAGCACCGTCTTTTGTTTAGTAAACAGCCTTCAAATTGGCTCTTTATTCTCCGATAATGGTTCGTAATACATTTGGATGGTCGGCAAATGTTTTTGTTCCTGCCCCATAACCAATTGTATTTACTTTAAGTGATGGCATGCTCCCAAATTCTTCTGCGAGAACTGCGATGATTGCCGCTCCCGTTGGGGTCGTCAGTTCTGCTTTTAATTCACTCCCCGCAATAGGAATCCCTCGTAAAATTTCCAATGTTGCTGGTGCAGGAACTGGATAAACCCCATGATCAATGTGTATCTTGCCTCCACCTACTGGAACGGGAGCAGACTTCACTTTATCAATTTCCATTTGATGAATTAAAATAGCCGTTCCTACGATATCAACAATTGAATCTACCGCACCTACTTCATGAAAATGTACATCCTCTAAAGGCATTCCATGAATACGTCCCTCTGCTTCTCCAATTTTTTTGAAAATCTTCAATGCCGTATTCTGTACTTGTTCCTCAAAACCAGCTGAGTGAATGAGATTTACGATATCTTTATAGGAACGATGACTGTGGTGATGGCTATGTGTATGCGTGTGCTCACGATGTTCATGTGTATGATCATGTGTATGATCATGTGTATGATCATGTGTATGATCATGTGTATGATGATCATGTGCGTGTTCCTGTGAGTGATGCTCATGCTGATGTTCGTGTTCCTCACTTAATAGAGTCACATCAAATTTGGTGCTTGTAATGCCATTTTTAACGACTTTATTCCATTTGAGTTGATATTCATCGTCCATACCAAGTTTTTTTAATTCATTCTCCATGTATATAGGATCCCCACCCGCATCAACAAGTGATGCAATTGTCATATCCCCGCTAATACCAGAAAAACAATCAAAATATAGAATTTTCATTCCAATTGCTCCTTTTTTTGTTATAATATAGATATAATGCAGTTTCTTAAACTGGCTCTCATATTTATGTAAACCTTTTCATTTTGAATACAGAACGGTTTTAGAGTACAATTTTAGTATATTACTTTGTTTGACAGACAAACCATAAGTTCAAGAAAAGAATATCACTATTCTACACAGGACGTCAATAAATCTTCTTTTCCTTAAAAGCGGCTTGAATTTATCGTATATTAATAATATATATAACAAGCGCTTACAATTACTTTATATTTTAGATTGGGGTGGGTCAAGTTATGGTTACGGGTGATGGGGCTTACATAAAGAAAATTAATAGAAGTCTAATCTTAAAAACAATTATTGAACACGGTATGATATCCAGGGCAGAACTAGCAAAAATTACTGGGTTAAACAAAGCAACTATCTCTATTCAAGTTGCTGCTTTACTAGAGGAAGATTTAATCTATGAAACGCAACAGGAGCATAACGCAGTTGGGAGAAGACCAATTATGCTTTCCATCAAACGTGATGTAGGTTATGTACTAGGAATCGATTTGGATTATAAAGAAATTCAGTATACCTTGTCTGATTTACTAGGATACCCTGTCCATCATGAAAAAATTTTCTTGGACAGTGAAGATTATGAAGAAATCGTACTGTTACTCGTAGAGCATATTCAGAAGTATCATAAAAATTGTAGTCATAGTCGGTACGGTTTAATTAGTACAGTAATCGGCATTCACGGAACTGTAAACAAAGAAGAAGAAGACATTTTTTTCATTCCAAGATATAAATGGCATAGCAAAAGTCTTAAATCTGACTTGAAAGAAAAAGTAAATTTCGATTTAAATATTCACATTGAAAATAATGCTAATCTATCTTCCTATGCAGAAAAAGTATATCACTATCATAAAAGTGACAATCTGCTTAATATAATCTTATCCTCTGGTATTGGTGCTGGAATTATGGTTGATGGGCATATACACAAAGGTTATCATGGTTATGCCGGTGAAATGGGGCATATGATTATATCTCCTGAGGGGGCATTATGCAAATGTGGTAACCATGGTTGCTGGGAACTTTATGCAGCAGAGCCTCGTTTATATGAACAATTGGCTCAGCGGCTTGATAAACCGGTTATCACACAAAATGAATTTTACAATTTGGTAAACGAAAAGCATCCGATTGTTTATGAAGAAATGGAAATATTTATTAAATATTTATCCATTGGACTGAATAACATTATTAATTTATATAACCCGGAAACAATCGTACTCAACAGTGAAGTATTGCAAGCGTATCCGAATGTAATCGAAAAGATCAAAGGAAATTTGGTTTCTTCTGTTAGTCAATATGGTGAAATCGTACTATCAAAGCTTGGGAAAGATGCCTGCATAATGGGAGCCTGTGCGATAGCAATTCAAAATTTCTTTGAAGTTCCTGAACTAATATTTTCTGATTCAGAAAAACATATCCCATTTACAAATCATAAAATAGAGATATTAAATAATTAAAGCTTTCTAATTAAGTTAGTTAGAAAACTTGGCATCCGCCAAGCCTTTTCGGCGAATGCCTTAGTTGCCCTTATGCAAGTAAGAAAGTTTATACTTTCTTACTTGCCAAAAAAGGAGCACTCCCATCTATCAAGGGAATGCTCCTTTTTTAATCTAAATTTGTTATTTTTAGAACCAGTTTGTATGGAAAGTTCCTTCTTTGTCTTTACGTTGATACGTGTGCGCGCCAAAGTAATCACGTTGTGCTTGGATTAGGTTTGCTGGTAAGTCTTCCGTACGGTAGCTGTCATAGTAAGCTACTGCGCTTGAGAATGTCGGAACAGCAATACCATTTTTAATAGCAACTGAAACAACTTCACGCAATGCTGATTGATAGCCTTCCACTACTTCCTTGAAGTATGGATCAAGCATTAAATTAGCCAATGCCGGTTCCCGATCATAAGCATCTTTAATTTTTTGTAAGAAGTTAGCACGGATAATACATCCACCACGCCAGATCATTGCGATATCTCCGTATTGAAGATTCCAGTTGTTTTCTTCGGAAGCTGCACGCAATTGCGCAAATCCTTGTGCATAAGAAACAATTTTACTCATGTAAAGTGCTTTACGAACCGCTTCAATTAATTCTTTGCGATTACCATCATAAGCGTCTGTTTGTGGTCCACTGAGTACTTTACTCGCTTTTACACGCTCATCTTTCAATGAAGAGATGAAGCGAGCAAATACAGACTCTGTAATCAACGGTAGTGGTACGCCAAGATCCAATGCGTTTTTGCTTGTCCACTTTCCAGTTCCCTTTTGACCAGCTTTATCCATAATGACATCAACCATTGGTTTACCTGTTTCATCATCTGTTTTTGTAAAGATGTCCGCAGTAATTTCAACCAGATAGCTATCTAGCTCACCCTTGTTCCACTCGGTGAATACTTCATGTAACTCCTGTGCTTCCATACCAAGGACATTTTTCAAAATATCATACGCTTCTGCAATTAATTGCATGTCGCCATACTCAATTCCGTTATGAACCATTTTCACAAAATGACCAGCACCATTCGGCCCAATATATGTCACACATGGGTCTCCGTCTACTTTTGCAGAAATAGCTTCAAATATAGGCGCTACAAGTTCATACGCTTCTTTCTGACCACCAGGCATCATAGAAGGTCCATTAAGTGCACCCTCTTCTCCACCAGAAACTCCTGTTCCGATAAAGTGAATACCTGTTTCATCAAGCATTTTATTACGGCGGATTGTATCTTCAAACAATGTATTACCGCCATCTATAAGAATATCGCCTTTTTCAAGGTATGGTTGCAAGGACTCAATGGTTGCATCTGTAGCTGGACCTGCTTTTACCATTAGTAAGATTTTACGTGGTTTTTCAAGTGAATTAACGAATTCCTCGATTGTTTCTGATCCGACAAAGTTTTTGCCTTTCGCTTCATTTGTCAAAAAATCTTCTGTTTTGTTATAGGAACGGTTAAATACGGAAACAGAGTATCCTCTGCTTTCGATATTTAAAGCTAAGTTTTTACCCATAACGGCTAATCCGATTACACCGATTTGTTGTGTCATTTATATCATTTCCTCTCTTCACTACTTTATTTGAAATGAATCATTTACATTATACATAATAATGGGCCGAAATTGAAATCCTTATATTCCAAAGTAACGTTTTGCATTTTCATAGCAAATATTTCTTACATATGTTTCAAGTAAAACCATATCCTTTGGTGCTTTGCCTTCCTCTACCCATGTTCCTAATAAATTACATAAAATTCTTCTGAAATATTCATGCCTAGGAAAAGAAAGGAAACTTCTGGAGTCTGTAAGCATTCCGACAAAATTACTAATAAGCCCCATATTTGCGAGTGTCTTCATTTGGTCTTCCATGCCGTCAATTGTATCATTAAACCACCATGCAGTTCCAAATTGGACTTTACCAGGTATTTCACTCGTTTGGAAATTACCTGCCATTGCTGCAAGTATATTGTTATCTCGTGAATTCAAGCTATACAAAATAGTTTTCGGAAGCTTATTATTGATATCCATCGCATCAAGTAAATTCGATAATTTATTCGCTAGCAGTTGATCACCAACAGAATCAAATCCACTATCCGGTCCTATCAATTTAAACATTCTTGTACTATTATTACGCAATGGATTGATGTGTAATTGCATAACCCATCCTTTATCCGCATACAACTCGCCGAGTGTCACCAATGTGTATGTTTTAAATTGTTCCACTTCTTTTTCGGATAATGTTTCACCATTTAAACGTTTATGGAAAATAGTAGCAACTTCACTTTCCGTTGCCGCTTCATAAAACATGACATTGATACCGTGATCAGAGCTGCGGCAGCCATTTTCATCAAAATATTCCACACGACTAGCTAACCCATCTAAAAAGGCACGGTAATTTTCAATTGTCGTATTTGTTGCCTGTTCCAATTTCCCTACCCAAGTTAGGAAGTCATCATTTTCAATGCTTAACCCTTTATCCGGTCTAAATGACGGTGATACAGTTAATGCTTGATTCTCTTTAGCTAATGCTTGATGGCTTGCTAGATCATCGGTAGGATCATCCGTTGTTCCAACAAATTCAACTTTTTTATTTTTTAATAATGATCTTGTTGAAAATTCAGCGCCTGCCAACTTCTCATTTGCCTCTTCCCAGATAGCTGGTGCCGATTTCTCATTAAATACTTGATCAATATCAAAATATCTTAATAACTCTAAGTGTGTCCAATGATAAAGTGGATTTCCGATTGTATTAGGTACTGTTTTTGCCCATGCCATAAACTTCTCATAATCACTTTTATCCCCAGTAATATAATCCTCACTTATTCCATTTGCACGTAATGCACGCCATTTATAGTGGTCTCCGCCTAGCCAAACTTGAGCCAAATTCGAGTAATTCTTATCCTCTAAGATCTCATGCTGGTTTAGATGGTTATGATAATCAATAATTGGTAAGTTCTTCGCTGTATTGTGATAAAGCTCTTTCGCAGTTTCATTATAAAGCAAAAAATCGTCGGTAATAAAGGTCTTCACTTTTAATCATCCCTTCTCTTTTATTATATAATGATTTTTCCCTAATCCATTTATAATAGAACCTTATTTTTAAAGTTCTAGGCAAGTAATTAGTTTGTTTACAAAACAAACTATATATATTATACTAACATCATAATATATGTAAACGGTTTATATTTCAAGCGTTTTATTATATGATTACCAGTTAATCTAAAAGTTAGAGTAGTAAAGTCTATAATTAAGGGGAAAATAAACGTTATCTACCTAAAATATAGTCATTTATGTAACTAACTTAGATCAATTAGGGAACTATTATTTATAACTACAATTACACACCTAGGGAGGTAAAAAAATGAAGAAAGCCCTAAAAATAATAGCGGTTTCATTATTTGTAATGATTCTTGCGGGTTGTCAAAATGTGTCAGGTGATTCAGCAACTAAGACGATGAAGCTTGCACATAATCAGACACTAGACCATCCTGTACACCTTTCATTAGTTGAATTCGGAAGATTAGTAGAGGAAAAGTCAAATGACACAATTCAAGTGGATATTTTCCCGAATGGACAGTTGGGAAGTGAACGAGAAGTAATTGAACTAACGCAAACCGGAGCTGTTGATGTTGCAAAAGTAAGTGCCAGTGCCTTGGAGGGATTTGAATCCGATTACTCTATTTTTAGTCTGCCATATGTTTTTGAAGAATATGAAGACTTCGAACACGTAATGAACACTGAGTCAATTACTGATAAAATCTATAAGAATACAGAGGATATTGGTTTTATCGGACTTACCTATTATAATGCTGGCATGCGTCACCTTTATACAAAGGACAGGGAAGTAAATGATCTATCAGATATGAGCGGATTGAAAGTAAGGGTTCAGCCTAGCCAGACAAGTGTAAACATGATAGAAGCTTTAGGTGGTATACCGACAGCAATGGCATATGGTGAGGTATATACTTCCCTGCAATCTGGAATCATTGATGCTGCCGAGAACAATGAAACCGCCTTAGTCGGAAATAATCACGGGGAAGTCGCCAAGTACTATATGTATACGGGCCACCAAATCGTTCCGGATATGTTGATTATGAACGCTGAACGATTTAACCAATTTTCCGAAGAGGAACAGGCTCTTATCCAGGAAGCAGCAGATGAATCAACCGCCTACCATGAGGATGTCTGGGCGAAAGCAATAAAGGAGCAAACAGAAACAGCTAAAAATGAGATGGGCGTGCAATTTATTGAAGTAGACAAGGGACCATTTATCGACGC
Source organism: Oceanobacillus longus (assembly GCF_042650085.1). Taxonomy (NCBI): domain Bacteria; kingdom Bacillati; phylum Bacillota; class Bacilli; order Caryophanales; family Bacillaceae; genus Oceanobacillus; species Oceanobacillus longus. The sequence goes on from NZ_JBHSAO010000017.1 coordinate 47,165, forward strand.
TGTGCAACCGCTTCATAAAGCATATGCCAATGATGAAAAAACAAAAGATATTTATCAGCTAATTATGGGAGGGAAAGCAAATGATTAAATTTAAAGACAAGCTGGATAAAATACTTTTAACGTTTTCATCCTTTTTGCTGATTATGATGGTTATCCTTTCCTTATGGCAAGTATTGGCGCGATATGTATTTAATATTTCATCTCCGGGTACGGAAGAAATAACAAGATATTTACTAATTTGGTTTGGATTAATGACAGCTGCATATGTATTTGGAGCAAAGAAACATATTGCCATCCTATTTTTCAGAGAAAAATTAAGGGATAAAACCGTTATTTTATTTGAACGAATGACCGATATATTAATTATTTTAATTACTGGGATTCTTATGGTTTATGGCGGAATAAGAGTTGTGCTATTAACTTCTGCACAAACTGCTGCAGCAACTGGAATCTCTATGGGAATCGTCTATGCTGCATTACCAGTTTGTGGGATATTAATTATTATTTATACGATTCACAGCATGTTAACCAGTAAGGAAAACCATAATGAGGAGGTTGGAGTATAATGGAAACAATTGCAGCAATCGTATTATTTGCAAGCTTCCTCTTTTTACTGTGGTTTGGGGTTCCAATTGCAATTGCAATCATCGCCAGTTCCGTATTGACCTTTTTACTCGTGCTACCATTTGATGTAGCAATCATGACCTCGGCCCAACGAATGGTTACTGGAATTGATAACTTTACAATGCTTGCTATTCCGTTATTCGTACTATCAGGGATTATTATGAGTACGGGTGGAATCGCGTTTCGATTAGTTAACTTTGCCAAGATACTTGTTGGAAAGCTGCCTGGTTCTCTTGCACATACGAATGTAGTCGGGAATATGCTCTTTGGATCGATTGCCGGTTCTAGTGTTGCATCTGCAGCAGCAATGGGGCGTATTATGACACCAATGCAAGATAATCAAGGATATAAAAGAACGTACTCTGCAGCAGTAAATATTGCATCTGCACCGACAGGTCTAATCATCCCACCAAGTTCCGTAATAATTGTATACTCACTTGTTAGTGGCGGTACTTCGATTGCAGCTTTATTTATGGCTGGCTATATACCTGGGATTCTTTGGGGGCTCGGGGTAATGATTGTTGCTTATTTCATGGCCAAAAAAGAAAAGTATCCGGTATCAAGCCTGCCAAGCTTTAAAGACGTGCTCTATATTATTTGGAGTGCTATTCCAAGTTTACTATTAATCGTAATCGTTATAGGTGGGATTATTGCCGGTATATTTACAGCAACAGAGGGTGCAGCCGTTGCAGTACTTTACTCCACTGTACTCTCATTGATATATAAAAGCTTAAAGGTAAAGGATATTCCAGGCATATTAAAGGAAACAATTGAAATTACCGGGATGATTCTATTCCTAATCACTGCTTCTGCATTATTTTCATTGATTATGTCCTACATGAACTTACCGCAATTAATCAGTGATGCGCTATTATCTATAACAGATAATCAGGTTGGAATACTGCTTATCATGCTTTTAATTCTGCTTCTTGTCGGTACATTTATGGATATTACACCTGCTGTACTCATATTTACACCGATATTCCTACCAGTAGCAGAGTTGTTCCAAATGGATCCTGTTCACTTTGGAATAGTATTATGTTTTGCTTTATGTATTGGAAACATGACACCACCTGTTGGTAGTGCACTATTTGTTGGTGCCTCTGTAGCCGACGTTAGAATTGAACAAGTTATTAAAACCTTGCTTCCGTTCTTTGCAGTAGTTATTGTGGTTCTGTTATTTATAACCTTTATCCCACAATTAAGCTTGTTCCTTCCAAATTTATTTGGACTATAGTATTTCATCTCATAACTAACACAAACCGCTTTGGGCTGGCCCCTAAGCGGTTTTATTATACGTTACCAACAAAAAACGATCACTGTCACCACTTCCCGGTTTTTGTCGAATGGGACAAAGATAAAAAGAGCTCTCAAACATAAGGTCTGAGAGCTCTTAATCATTATTGTCTTTTCTTCGTCTTTTTGTTATTGAACTTTTCTTCTGGAGTCAAAGGTTCATTGGCAAATTCATGATCAAATTCCTTAGATAATTTCCCTCTTACGGCCTGTTCATCACTCATTCCATCCGTCAGCTTATTCTTACCTCTTTTACTCATAAAAAGCACCTCCATGCCCTTATTTTGTCTGCTATCCATCATAGTATGTGTCTGGTGGAGGACCTCATCCAAACAATTTTTGGCACAAAAAAGACCCTCAACCAAAAAGTTGAGAGTCTTTGAAACGATAATAGAATTAACGTTTTGAGAACTGAGGTGCTTTACGCGCGCCTTTAAGACCGTATTTTTTACGTTCTTTCATGCGTGAATCACGAGTTAAGAATCCTGCGCTCTTTAAGCTTGGACGGTATTCTGGATCTGCTTCAAGAAGCGCACGAGAGATACCGTGACGAATTGCACCAGCTTGACCAGTGAATCCTCCACCATGAACGTTAACTAAAACATCATAAGTTCCTTGTGTTTCTGTAGTTACTAATGGTTGATTTAAAATCAACAATTGAGTTTCATATGGGAAATAGTCTCTTGCATCGCGACCATTAATTGTGATATTACCTGTACCTGGTATTAGACGTACACGTGCTGTTGAGCTTTTGCGGCGACCTGTGCCGTAATATTGTACTTGTGCCAATTGATTAACCTCCTCTTAATTATCCGCGAAGTTCGTAAACTTCTGGTTGTTGTGCTTGATGCGTATGTTCAGCGCCTCTGAATACGTGCAATTTTTTACCCATTTTACGGCCTAATGGACCTTTTGGAAGCATGCCTTTGATAGCAAGCTCAAGCATTTGTTCAGGGTATTTTGTACGCATCTCGTCAGCATTACGTTCTTTTAATCCACCTGGATGGCCAGAGTGACGGTAGTACATTTTGTCGTTGATTTTGTTTCCAGTTAATTCGATTTTCTCTGCATTGATAATGATAACATTGTCACCAGTATCCGCGTGTGGTGTGTAAGTTGGTTTTTGCTTCCCGCGAAGGATAGCTGCAACTTCACTTGCTAGACGACCAAGACGTTGGCCTTCCGCATCCACAACAAGCCATTTGCGTTCAATATTTGATTCATTCGCCATGAAAGTTGTGCGCATGATAGATTTCCCTCCATATATCAATAATTCATTTTTATTTTCATTCGTTTTTTATATTCTTAACATAATTAGATTCCGGGGCTAATCATGGTTTAGAAATAAAATGCCATATATCATAATATAACAAATTACAGCAATTTGTCAAGGGCTTGAGAGATTTAATCCCTTATATTATTTTGTTTTCTTCATTATACTTCACTTTCCATAGGTACAAGCCATTTGGAGATATTGTTTTCCCTACTTGTTGGCGATCTCTCTTCTCCAACAGAATAGGAATGTCTTCAGGTTTTCTTCGTCCTTGGCCAATATCTAGTAGAACACTGACCATTATCCGGACCATGTTATACAAGAACCCACTACCACGGAAAATAAACTCTATATCACTACCATGTTTTATACAGGAGGCATGATAAAGTGTTCGAATTTTCTCTCCCTTAATAGTCGATTTTGCTGAAGAAAATGTCGTGAAGTCATGTGTCCCTTCCAAATAACGGCAAGCTTCCTTTATTTTTCCGATATCGACTTCATATGGAAAATGGTAGGAATAGTTACGTGAAAATACATCCGGCTCCACTAAATTTCGAACAAAATAATGATATTCCTTTTCGGAAACACTGTATCTTGCATGAAATTCTTCAGATACCTTGATAACCTCTTGAATATAAATATCATCGGGAAGAAGCGTATTTAGAGCCCGTTTCCAATTTTCTTCGGGAATATCATACGTTGAGTCGAAGTGTATCACTTGTCCAATGGCATGTACGCCAGTATCGGTACGCCCTGATGCTTGCAGACGTATTTCAACCCCTTTATGCATCTCCTTAAGAACTCTCTCCAGAACCCCCTGTACGGTTCGATTTGTCGGTTGTACTTGAAATCCGTAGAATCCGGAACCATCATATTTAACAACACATTTTAACCTTGCCATCATCATTCAGCCTTCCTTAACTATACGACCTTACAAGAAATAACCCTGTTATTACCAAAGCAAACAAAATAAAAATAAGCATATCACGCTTTTCTATTTTTAATTCTCTAAGCTTTGTACGACCTTCGCCCCCCTGGTAGCCTCTTGCTTCCATTGCCATTGCCAGTTCTTCTGCACGTTTAAATGCACTAACAAATAACGGCACTAACAGTGGTACAACAGCTTTAATTCTTTCTTTGATCGGACCGGTTTTGAAATCAACACCACGGGATGCCTGTGCTCTTGAAATTTTATCGGTTTCCTGCATCAATGTAGGAATAAATCTTAAAGAAATAGACATCATTAATGCCAATTCATGAACTGGAAACTTAAATCTTTTCAATGGATGAAGCATATCTTCTATCGCATCCGTTATTTCAATCGGTGTAGTAGTCAATGTTAATAACGAAGTCACAAGAATTAATAAGAAAAATCGCACAGAAATTGCAATCCCTTGAATCAGTCCACCAGAATAAAATTCAAAAATCCAGAACTCAAATATAACAGTGCCTTCTCTTGTAACAAATAAGTGCAATATAAAAGTAAATATAATTAAAAACCATACAGGTGTCAGGCCCTTTAATATAAAGCGGATTGGAACTTTAGAGGTAAACATACATGCCAGTGCGAAAATAGTTAACAGACTATAACTCGCAACATTATTGGCTAAAAAAACAATGAATACAAAGAAAAAGATGATCGTAATTTTGGTCCTTGGATCCAAGCGGTGTACCAAAGACTCCCCTGGTACATATTGTCCGATAATCAATGAATTGTTCATCTAGATTCAGCTCCTTCAATAATATGCCGAATCGACTGTGCAATTTCTTTTACTGATTGTTTTTTAAATGGGATGGTCTTTCCGATTTTTTCCTGGAATCTATTTAAAAATTGCACCATCTCAGGTACATCCAACTGGACACTCTGTAGTGCTTCTTTTTCATTAAAAACTTCTTCCGGAGTACCTTCCATATACTTTGTCCCTTTGTTTAGAATAAGCACCCGATCTGCATATTTTAAAGCATCTTCCATACTATGTGTAACTAGAATGGTCGTTAAGCCTTGTTCCTTGTGTAGGTTATAGAACATATCCATGATTTCCTTCTGCCCCCTTGGGTCAAGTCCGGCTGTCGGTTCATCGAGCACGAGTACATCAGGATTTACAGCAAGCACACCGGCAATTGCTACTCTACGCATTTGCCCACCACTTAAATCAAACGGTGATCGTTCGAGCACACTTTCATTAAGCCCTACGGCGGGTATGATTTCTTTCATCCGCTTTTGAATCTCGCCTTCCGAAACACCAAAGTTCTGGGGTCCGAATGCAATGTCTTTTGCAACCGTCTCCTCAAATAGTTGATGCTCTGGATATTGAAAGACGACACCTACTCGGCTTCGTAATTCCTTCATATCCTTTGGTTTATGATCTTTTGACAGTAGATATTCACCAATTATAACTTCTCCCTCAGTTGGAACAGAGAGGCCATTTAAATGCTGAATAAGCGTTGACTTACCTGAACCCGTATGCCCGATAATTGCAACAAACGATCCTGACTCTACTTGAAAGGAAAGATCTTCAATCGCTTTATGTGCAAACGGTGTATTTTGTTGATAGATGTAGGTTACGTTCTTGAATGTAATGTCCATAGGTCCTCCAACAATTCCTCTTGATTTAATGGTGCAGCTGTCAGGCTTACACCTGCTTGCTTCAACTCTTCTGCCAGGATAGCTACGAAAGGAACATCCAAACCAATTTTGCGCAATGCATCTTTTTCGGAAAAGATCTCCCTTGGGGAAGCTTCCTTCCATTTCTCACCATTGTTCATTACAATAACGCGTTCAGCTTGAACTACTTCCTGTAAGTCATGTGTAATCGTTATAAGGGATAATCCATTACTCTCCTGAATTCTTCCGACCGTATCCATAATCTCTTTACGTCCACTAGGATCCAGCATAGCAGTAGCTTCGTCTAATATGAGTACTTTTGGAGAAATTGCCAACACACTCGCAATAGCAACGCGCTGCTTTTGTCCACCTGATAATCGATGTGGTTCTGTTAGGCGATAGTCCTGCATCCGTACTGCAGATAAGGTCTCTGAAATTCTTTGCTGCATTTCTTCTCTAGGAAATCCCCGATTCTCCATACCGAAAGCAACATCATCCTGTACGGTGGCACCAACAAATTGATTATCCGGATTTTGAAAAACCATTCCTACTTCTTTCCGAATATTCCAGATAGAATCTTCATTTACTTGCTGCCCATCTATGATAATCTCGCCTTCCTGTGGGAATAATAATCCGTTCAATAATTTGGCTATCGTTGACTTTCCTGAACCATTATGTCCAATAATAGCAACCCATTCATTTTCATAAATTTCAAATGAACAGTTTCTTAATACCCAGGGTTCTTTTTCTCCGTACTTGAAAGATACATTTCTAAACTCAACTAATTTCTTACTCACCATGAAACCTCCTCTACCACTATGCTGACGTTCAGAAAAAAATATGTATGTATGTATTATGTACTTAAATATGAAGAGAATAAGGTGTAACACCTCAATTCGTGAAAGAATAACGCCTTATGAAACGCACTTTCACTTTTCTTACTACAAAAAAAGGGCTTGGATTAACCTCGTGAGAGAGATTGAGTCCTGCCCTTGCCGCATGTAGCCTGATTAAACCAATTCAATGATTGCCATTTTTGCTCCATCACCTTGGCGTTCACCTAGTTTAAGAACACGAGTGTATCCACCTTGTCTGTCTTCATAACGTGCAGCAACGTCATCAAAAAGTTTTTGAAGAACACTATTTTCTTCATCTGCTTCTTTGTTGTATAAGAATGCTGCAGCCTGACGACGTGCATGAAGATCACCGCGTTTTCCAAGTGTAATCATTTTTTCCACTATCGATTTAAGTTCTTTCGCTTTTGCTTCTGTTGTTTCAATCCGTTCATGAATAATTAAATCAGATGCAAGGTTGCGAAGTAGCGCCATACGATTGTCTGTTGTACGTCCTAACTTTCTAGCCACGGACTATCCCTCCCTTTTTTGAAACATTAAAGGTGACTGTAAAAATCAGTCATCATCACGTAAACCTAAACCTAGGTCTACTAATTTTACTTTTACTTCTTCTAAAGATTTACGGCCTAAATTACGTACTTTCATCATATCCTCTTCAGACTTGTTGGCAAGTTCATGAACAGTATTGATTCCAGCTCGTTTTAAGCAGTTGTAAGATCTTACAGATAGATCAAGTTCTTCGATTGTCATTTCCATGACTTTCTCTTTTTGATCTTCTTCTTTTTCGACCATGATTTCAGCATTCTGTGCTTCATCGGTTAAACCAACAAATATATTAAGATGTTCTGTAATAATTTTAGCACCTAAAGAAACAGCTTCTTCAGGACGAATACTACCATCAGTTGAAACATCCAATGTTAATTTGTCATAGTTTGCCACTTGGCCTACACGTGTATTTTCCACTTGATAAGTGACACGTGATACTGGAGTGAAGATGGAATCAATCGGAATAACGCCAATTGGTAATTCCTCACTATTGTTTTCTTCAGCTTGACGATAACCACGGCCACGTTCAGCTGTTAATTTCACATGCAAATTGCCTTTACTGTTTAGCGTAGCAATCTGCAGTTCGGGATTCATTACTTCTACATCACTATCATAAGTTAGATCAGCAGCTGTAACTTTTCCTTCACCTTGTACATCTATTTCTAATGTTTTTGGTTCATCAGAATAGATTTTTAAAGCAAGTTTTTTCAGATTCAAAATTATTGTTGTTACATCTTCAACAACACCATCAATCGTTGAAAACTCATGCAGTGCTCCGTCAATTTGGACTGTAGTAACTGCAGCACCTGGAAGTGAGGATAATAAGATACGACGCAAGGAGTTTCCAAGAGTGGCACCATATCCACGTTCAAGCGGTTCAACCACAAATTTTCCAAATGTAGCATCATCGCTGATTTCAAGCGTTTCAATTTTTGGCTTTTCTATTTCGATCATTCAATAAAACCCTCCTTTAAAACGTCGAAACCCCGGCTAGACATTTGTCTAACCGAAATTCCTCAAATAAGGCAGTTGGCGTTTCTGCGCTACCTGTATTTCTTTCGTACAATGCTGTCTTGAATGCTGTTAGATCATTGCTTTATATTTAAGCTATCATAACCCATTATAGACAGGGTGACAAATTCTATACGGTATAATTAAACACGACGACGTTTTGGTGGGCGGCAACCATTATGAGGAACTGGTGTTACATCAACAATTGCAGTAACTTCCAAACCTGCCGCTTGAAGTGAACGAATCGCAGCTTCACGACCAGCACCTGGGCCTTTAACAGTAACTTCTAATGTTTTCATGCCATTTTCAACTGCTGTTTTTGCAGCAGTTTCAGCTGCCATTTGAGCTGCAAAAGGGGTAGATTTACGAGATCCTCTGAAGCCTAATGCACCAGCAGAACTCCATCCAACAGCGTTACCGCGTGTATCTGTAATTGTAACAATTGTATTATTAAATGTAGAACGGATATGTGCTATACCCGACTCAATATTCTTTTTCACACGACGTTTACGTGTATTAGTTTTACGTGCCATTGATTAGCTTACCTCCTTACTTTACTTTTTCTTATTAGCCATTGTACGACGTGGGCCTTTACGAGTACGTGAGTTGTTTTTCGTATGTTGTCCACGAACTGGTAAACCGCGACGGTGACGAATACCTCTATAAGAACCGATTTCGATTAGACGTTTGATGTTAAGTGAAACTTCACGACGAAGATCACCTTCCGTGTTAAACTCTTCCATCGCTTGACGGATTTTACCTAACTCTTCTTCTGTTAAATCACGTACACGAGTGTCTTCAGAAACGCCTGCTTCTTTAAGGACTTTCTGTGCGGTAACTTTTCCAATTCCATAAATGTAAGTGAGTGAAATTACTACACGTTTATCACGTGGAATATCAATACCTGCAATACGTGCCATAGAACATAAGCACCTCCTGTTTTTTAGCCTTGTTTTTGTTTGTGTTTCGGATTTTCACAAATCACCATTACTTTGCCTTTGCGTTTGATGACTTTGCATTTTTCGCAAATTGGTTTAACAGATGCTCTTACTTTCATCATCTTTACCTCCTTTTATATCGGAGCTCGTTTATTTATAACGGTACGTAATTCGCCCTCTGGTTAAATCATACGGAGAAAGTTCAACCGTTACTTTATCACCCGGTAATATGCGGATAAAATGCATACGGATTTTGCCAGATACATGCGCTAAGACCGTATGGCCATTTTCAAGCTCAACTTTAAACATCGCATTTGGCAATGTATCCTTTACGGTACCTTCAACTTCAATTACATCATCTTTCGCCATCGTGTTGATCTCCCTTCTTCAAATCAGTCACAACCTCACCTATAAATTTCGTTATGGCAAATCGCAATTTCCCATTTGTGACACGACCAGTTTCTAGAAGGCTGTTTTGGACTTCTGGTGAAACATAATCCATCGTCTCAATATGATGCAGATTCTTCTTCTTTGGTCTATTCGTTTTGCGCTTTTCCCCGTCGGCCAGCAGAACAAACCGATCATCCACAATTGCAATAACAACTGCATACTGACCCGCATCGCGTCCTTGCTTAATACGAACAATCTGACCCTTCATTGGAATCGAATCATTCTCGTACAACAGCGCTCACCATCACTTAGGCTATAGTTTATATAGAAAATCGAGTAACTATTTATAATCCTGCGTCACTTTATATAAAGTAATACATTTTTTCTCGTTAACTCACGTCATTTATTATAACACTCAGAGATAGAAATGCATCTTATCTGTATCACAAACAATAAATGACTTATTTTTCCAATATAGTTTGAATATCTTGAAAGACTACTTCAATGTCTCGATCTCCATCTACCTTCAAAAGATATCCTTTATCCTGGTAAAAATCAAGTAACGGTTGTGTTTGCTCTATATTAACGGATAAACGTTTCTTAACCGTCTCTGGTTGATCGTCATCCCGTTGAATTAACTTAGAACCATCATTATCACATACGCCTTCCTGTTTTGGAGGATTGTATACAACATGATACGTAGTTCCGCAAGTTGGACAAATTCTCCGTCCTGTTAAACGCTCTACCAATTTTTCTTCTGGTACATCTACATGTAAAACATAATCTATAGATCGGTTTAAATCAGTTAGAAGTTGTTGTAAAGCTTCTGCTTGAGCAATGGTTCTTGGAAAACCATCCAGTAGAAATCCATTCACACAATCAGCTTTGCTTAGACGTTCTTTTACAATTCCAATGGTTACTTCATCCGGAACAAGATCACCTTGATCCATATATTCCTTAGCTTTCATACCAAGGTCAGTACCCTCTTTGATAGCCAGTCGGAACATATCCCCTGTTGAAATATGTGGGATGTTATATTTTCTATTTATTTTCTCAGCCTGCGTACCTTTTCCAGCACCAGGTAACCCCATTAAAATTAAATTCAATATTTTTCCCTCGCTCTCATTGGCAGCAGGAAATTACTTAATAAATCCTTTGTAGTGACGCTTCACTAATTGACTCTCTAGTTGTTTCATTGTTTGTAATGCTACCCCTACAACGATTAGTAAACTTGTGCCACCTATTTGTACTGCTGTTGGCAGATTAGCAAGACCACCTAAAATCATAGGAAATACAGAAACTGCCGCTAGAAATAGTGCACCTACAAATGTTAAGCGATACATAACACGGGTCAGATATTTCTCTGTATTATTCCCAGGTCTTATACCAGGTATATATCCACCTTGTTTTTGCAAGTTTTCAGCCATCTGTTCAGGATTTACCTGAATGAATGTATAGAAATACGTGAAAGCAATAATTAATGCTACATATATTACCATACCAACCGGCTGCGTGTAATCAAATATATATGATATTGTCTGAGCAATTTGATTACCTTCAAAGAAACCAGCAATCGTTGTCGGTGCAATCATAAATGCAATCGCAAAGATTACAGGTATAACACCCGCAGCATTTACTTTTATAGGTAAATGTGTGGATTGACCACCTACTGGAGAACGATTAACTGTCTTTTTTGCATACTGGATTGGAATTTTCCTTAATGCCTGGTTTACAAAAATAACTCCAACTGTTACAGCAACAGCAACTAATACAATCAATAGAACGATAATGATATTTATGAACAACTCATCTCCAGGATTAACAAAATACTGAGTGTAAAGTTGACCAACACCATTAGGTACAGCAGCTACGATACCAGCAAAAATTAAAATAGAGATTCCGTTGCCGACACCATGTGCAGTGATTTGTTCCCCAACCCACATTAAGAATGCAGTTCCAGCTGTTAGTACAATAGCAATGATAAGAAATTTCATAAAGCTAGGATCAGCTATTAACAAGCCACCAGCCATCGCGTTGAATCCAACTGACATTGCAATTGCTTGAACAAAGGCAAGAACAATCGTTCCGTAGCGAGTAACCTGCGCAATTTTTTTACGACCCATTTCACCTTGTTTTTTCCATTCGGTAAATTTAGGTACAACATCCATTTGCAATAACTGCATAATGATGGATGCTGTAATGTACGGCATAATTCCCATCGCAAAGATCGAGAAGTTTTGAAGGGCTCCACCACCAAAGGTGTTCATAAACCCAAATACATTTTGCTGGTTCATAAAATCAATTGCTGCTTTATCAGTAAACGGTACAGGTATAAATGTACCTAGGCGAAATACAATTAACATTAATAATGTAAAAATTATCTTTCGTCTAATATCAGCTACGCGCATAAAATTGGAGATTGTACGAAACATTAAATCACCTCGGTTTGACCGCCCGCTGCCTCAATTGCTTCTTTAGCTGAAGTTGAGAACTTATGAGCTTTTACTTTTAACTTTTTCTCGATAGCGCCTTTACCAAGTATTTTAATACCGGCATTAAGTTTGCTTACGACACCATTTTCAAGTAATAGCTCAGGTGTAATTTCAGTGCCTTCTTCAAAGCGATTTAACGTATCTAAGTTTACGATTGAATATTCTTTGCGATTGATGTTTGTAAATCCGCGTTTAGGTAGACGTTGGAATAAAGGCATTTGTCCACCTTCAAAGCCCGGACGTACACCACCGCCTGAACGTGCTTTTTGTCCTTTGTGTCCACGGCCGGAAGTTTTTCCGTTACCAGAAGACGTACCACGTCCAACACGATTTCTCTCTTTACGAGTTCCTTCTGCTGCCTTCAATTCATGAAGTTTCATGCGAGCACCTCCTCTTTACGCTAATGTATAATTAAATTTCTTTAACTGTCAATAAGTGGGACACTTTATTTACCATACCACGAATGGCTGGAGTATCTTCACGTACAACGGATTGACGAATTTTCTTTAACCCTAATGCTTCTACAGTTCCTTTTTGAACTGCTGAACCACCAATGACACTGCGAGTGAGGGTTATTTCTAATTTTTTAGACATAGTGTTTCCCTCCTTATCCTAACAGTTCTTCTACAGACTTTCCACGTAATTTTGCTACGTCTTCAGCTGTTTTTAAGTTTGTTAAGCCATTTAATGTTGCACGGATCATATTAATTGGTGTGTTAGAACCAAGTGATTTTGTTAAGATATCACCTACACCAGCAAGTTCTAAAATAGCACGAACCGGGCCACCGGAGATAACTCCAGTACCTTCTGAAGCTGGCTTCATCAATACATTACCAGAACCGAAACGTCCATTAATTTGGTGAGGAATTGTAGTTCCAACGATTGGTACAGTAATCAAGTTTTTCTTCGCATCATCAACTGCTTTTTTAATTGCTTCAGGTACTTCTTGTGCTTTACCAGTACCGAAACCTACATGACCGTTTTTATCTCCAACAACTACTAGTGCTGCAAAACGGAAGCGACGTCCACCTTTTACTACTTTAGCTACTCGGTTGATCGTAACAACGCGTTCTTCCAAATCTAGTTTGTTAGCATCGATGTTAGTTTTCATACAATGGTTCCCTCCTTATCGATTAAAATTCAAGACCTGCCTCGCGGGCAGCATCTGCCAATGCTTGAATACGTCCATGATAAAGATATCCTCCACGGTCAAATACAACCGATTTGTAACCATTATCTTTAGCACGTTTAGCAATAGCTTCTCCAACTTGCTTAGCAGCTTCAATATTAGCACCACCGCTAATATTTAGCTCTTTGTCAGCAGTTGAAGCACTTGCTACAGTTACTCCATTAATATCATCTATCAATTGAGCATAAATATTTTTATTGGAACGAAATACGTTTAGACGCGGACGCTCGGCTGTACCAAAAAGGTTTTTACGAACACGGCCATGTCTCTTTTTACGAATAATATTTTTATCAGGTTTTGTGATCATCTAGGTCACTCCTTTCTGCTCCCTAACTAATCTTACTTAGCAGTTTTACCTTCTTTACGACGAACATGTTCATTAGTGTAACGAATACCTTTACCTTTGTAAGGTTCTGGTGGTCTGATTGCTCTAATGTTAGAAGCAATTGCTCCAACAAGTTCTTTATCAATACCTTTTATAATTAATTGCGTGTTTTTAGGAACATCAATTTCGATGCCATCAATTGGATCGATTTCAATTGGATGTGAATAACCAGCGTTAATCACAAGTTTGTTTCCTTGTTTTTGCGCACGATAACCAACACCAATAATTTCAAGTGATTTTTCGAAACCTTTACTTACGCCTTCTACCATGTTGTTAATTAGGCTACGAGTAGTTCCGTGTAAAGCACGATGATCTTTATGGTCACTTGGACGTTCAACTGTAAGCACGTTACCTTCAATATTAACTTTCATATCTTGGTGCAGTTCTCTAGTTAATTCACCTTTTGGTCCTTTAACAGTAACCGTAGTGCCATTAAGTTTAATTTCTACACCTTCTGGAATTTCAACCGGTTTAAGTCCTATACGAGACATTCCATGCACCTCCTTATTAAAAAATGTTAATTACCAAACATACGCTAGAACTTCGCCACCAACAGCTTGTGAACGTGCTTCTTTGTCAGATAACACACCTTTAGATGTTGATACGATAGCTATACCTAAACCATTAAGTACACGTGGTACTTCGTCTGCTTTAGCGTATACGCGCAATCCTGGTTTACTGATACGTTTGATACCTGTAATTACTCTGTCTTCAGTCGTGCTATATTTAAGGAAGATACGCAAAACACCTTGTTTGTTGTCTTCGACTAGTTCATAATCTTTAACAAAACCTTCACGTTTCAGGATATCAGCGATCTCTTTTTTCATGTTAGAAGCAGGAAGCTCTAATTTTTCATGTTTTACCATATTTGCATTACGAATGCGAGTAAGCATATCTGCGATTGGATCTGTCATAACCATTACTAATTACCTCCTTCCCGAATCGGGGTTTACCAGCTTGCTTTTTTGACACCAGGAATTTGACCTTTATAGGCAAGTTCACGGAAACAAATACGGCAAAGTTTAAATTTACGGATTACAGAATGCGGACGACCACAACGCTCACAGCGTGTGTATTCTTGTACTTTATATTTGTGAGTACGTTTTTGTTTCGCAATCATCGATTTTTTAGCCACAATTTTCCCTCCTTGTATTAGCTCTTAGCTTATTTTTGGAAAGGCATGCCTAGCTGAGCTAAAAGTTCACGAGCTTCTTCGTCAGTATTAGATGTTGTTACTATAACGATATCCATACCACGAACTTTGCTTACCTTATCATAGTTAATTTCTGGGAAAATCAGTTGTTCTTTAACACCTAATGTGTAGTTACCACGGCCATCAAAAGCTTTTTTGGAAATACCACGGAAATCACGTACACGTGGAAGTGATACATCAATCAACTTTTGAAGGAAGTCATACATACGCTCACCGCGAAGTGTTACTTTTGCCCCAATCGGCATTCCTTCACGAAGACGGAAACCAGCAATCGATTTCTTTGCACGAGTGATTAATGGTTTCTGACCAGAAATTAAAGAAAGTTCCTCAACAGCACTATCCAATGCTTTTGAATTTTGAACTGCATCACCAACACCCATGTTAATAACAATTTTATCTACTTTTGGTACTTGCATAACAGAATCATAATTGAATTTATTCATTAATGATGTTGAAATTTCATCTTGGTATTTTTGTTTTAATTGGTTCATAGTGGCGCCCTCCTTTCGTCGCTAAATTATTTATCTAATGCTTCACCGGATTTTTTAGCGATGCGGACTTTCTTTCCGTCTCGTACTTCATATCCAACACGAGTTGGCTCACCGGATTTTGGATCGATTGGCATTACATTAGAAACATGAATTGGAGCTTCCATGTTAAGAATTCCGCCTTGGGGATTCTCTTGAGAAGGTTTCGCATGCTTTTGAATCATATTGATTCCTTCTACAAGCACACGCTCTTTTTTCGGAAATGCTTCTAATATAGTGCCTGATTTACCGCGGTCTTTACCGGATAATACTTTTACTTTATCACCTTTTTTTACATGCATTCTTAACGCACCTCCTTGACAAGGTAATTCATTCTTATAATACTTCTGGAGCTAGAGATACGATTTTCATGAACTTAGCATCACGTAATTCTCGTGCAACTGGTCCGAAGATACGAGTTCCTCTTGGACTTTTATCATCACGGATAATTACGGCAGCATTTTCATCAAAACGGATGTATGATCCATCTTTACGGCGTGCACCAGATTTAGTACGTACGATTACTGCTTTAACAACTTCGCCTTTTTTGACAACGCCGCCTGGTGTTGCTTGTTTGACGGTGCAAACAATTACATCACCAATATTAGCAGTCTTACGTCCTGATCCACCCAATACTTTAATGGTCAATACTTCACGAGCACCAGAGTTATCTGCAACTTTTAAACGAGTTTCTTGTTGAATCATAACGCTGTGACCTCCCTTCGGATACCTTCCGAGCGAACTTTAATTATATAATTACCGCTTTTTCGGTTACTTCTAGTAAACGAAAACGCTTCGTAGCTGAAAGTGGACGAGTTTCCATAATGCTTACAACGTCCCCTGTTTTAGCAAGGTTGTTTTCATCATGTGCTTTGAATTTCTTAGAATATTTAACACGTTTGCCATATAGTTTATGGAATTTGTAAGTTTCAATTAAAACTGTAATTGTTTTATCCATTTTATCGGAAACAACACGACCTGTATATACTTTACGATTATTACGTTCAGTCATTGAGGCTAACCTCCTCTCTTTAGAATCAGTTATTTACGCTTAATTCACGTTGACGTACAACTGTTTTCATACGTGCGATTCCTTTACGTACTTCACGGATACGTGCAGTGTTTTCCAACTGACCAGTAGCAAGCTGGAAGCGTAAATTAAATAGTTCTTCTTTTAAACCTTTAACTTTTTGTTCAATTTCGGCAGTGGTTAGATCTCTGATTTCATTAGCCTTCATTGCTTTCACCACCAATTTCTTCACGTTTTACGAATTTAGTTTTAATCGGCAGTTTATGTGATGCAAGTCTTAATGCTTCACGAGCGACTTCTTCTGGAACACCTGCGATTTCAAACATAATTTTTCCTGGTTTAACTACTGCTACCCATCCTTCAGGAGCACCTTTACCGGAACCCATTCGAACTTCTAGAGGTTTTGCAGTATATGGCTTATCTGGGAAAATTTTAATCCAGACTTTACCGCCACGTTTCATGTAACGAGTCATTGCAATACGAGCTGCCTCAATTTGGCGGCTTGTAATCCAAGAAGCTTCTGTAGCTTGTAAACCGTATTCACCAAAAGCGACTGTAGTGCCACCTTTTGCTTGGCCTCTCATTTTACCACGATGTTGTCTACGATATTTAACACGTTTAGGCATTAACATAGTAATGAGCCCCCTCCCTTATTTGTTGGTTTTAGTTGGAAGGACTTCTCCACGATAGATCCACACTTTAACACCTAATTTACCATAAGTAGTATCAGCTTCTGCTGTACCATAGTCAATATCAGCACGTAATGTGTGTAGTGGTACTGTTCCTTCACTATAATGTTCCGCACGAGCGATATCTGCTCCACCAAGACGTCCGGAAACTTGAGTTTTAATTCCTTTAGCTCCCCCACGCATTGCACGTTGGATAGATTGCTTTTGAGCACGACGGAACGAAATACGATTTTCTAATTGACGAGCAATGTTGTCTGCAACCAACTTAGCGTTGAGATCCACTTTTTTGATTTCAACGATATTGATATGAACTCTCTTGCCTGTCAAGCTGTTTAATGATTTACGTAGAGCTTCAACTTCTGAGCCGCCTTTACCAATTACCATTCCTGGTTTCCCAGTGTGAATTGTAATGTTTACACGGTTTGCTGCACGTTCGATTTCGATAGAAGAAACAGCAGCTGTACTTAAGCGGTTTTCAAGATATTCTCTGATTTTAATATCTTCATGCAGTAAGTCTGCATAGTCTTTACCAGCATACCATTTAGACTCCCAGTCTTTAATGACACCTATGCGAAGACCTGTTGGATTCACTTTTTGACCCACTGACTATCCCTCCTTCTTTTCAGTTACCACAACTGTAATGTGGCTTGTGCGTTTGTTAATTTTACTTGCGCGTCCTTGTGCACGTGGACGGAAACGTTTCAATGTAGCACCTTCATTAACGAATGCTTCAGAAATCACTAGATTATCTGTATCCATTTCATAGTTATGTTCTGCATTTGCAACAGCAGAATTCAAAACTTTTTCTACGACTGGAGAAGCACCGCGTTGTGTATGGCGTAAAATGGCAATTGCCTCACCAACATTTTTTCCTCGAATTAGATCTACCACTAAACGAACTTTACGAGGAGCAATACGAACTGATTTCGCAACGGCTTTAGCTTGCATGCCTGATACCTCCTCTCATTAACGTTTTGTTTTCTTATCGTCACCAGCGTGTCCTCTATACGTACGAGTTGGTGCGAATTCACCTAATTTATGTCCGACCATATCTTCTGTAACATATACTGGAACGTGTTTGCGTCCATCATATACAGCTATTGTATGACCAATAAATGTTGGGAAAATTGTTGAGCGACGTGACCAAGTCTTAACAACCTGTTTCTTGTCATCTTCGTTCAATACATCAATTTTCTTTAATAGATGGTCATCTGCAAAAGGTCCTTTTTTCAAGCTACGACCCATGGATAAACCTCCTTCCGCAATTGAGAGACGGGTCTTACTTCCCGTCCATTAATCCGCTTATTTTTTACGTTTACGAACGATATATTTATCAGACGGTTTGTTACGTTTACGCGTTTTGTAACCAAGAGTTGGTTTACCCCATGGTGACATTGGTGATTTACGTCCGATTGGAGCACGACCTTCACCACCACCGTGTGGGTGATCATTAGGGTTCATTACAGAACCACGAACGGTTGGGCGGATACCCTTCCAGCGTGAACGACCAGCTTTACCAACGCGGATAAGTTCATGTTCAATGTTACCAACCTGACCGATTGTAGCACGGCAAGTAGTTAGGATTAAACGAACTTCACCTGAAGACAAACGAACTAGCGTGTATTTATCTTCACGGCCTAGAATTTGTGCTTCTGCACCAGCTGAACGAGCGATTTGTCCACCGCGTCCTGGTTTTAATTCGATGTTGTGAATAACTGTACCTACAGGAATATTTGCAAGTGGAAGTGCATTACCAGATTTGATATCTGCAGCTTCTCCCGACTCAATTACCTGCCCTACTTTTAGTCCTTTAGGAGCTAAAATGTAACGTTTTTCTCCATCAGCATAATTGATTAATGCAATGTTTGCTGAACGATTTGGATCATACTCGACTGTAGCAACGCGTCCTGGTATACCATCTTTATCACGTTTAAAGTCGATAATACGGTATTGACGTTTATGACCGCCACCTTGATGACGAACCGTTAATCTCCCTTGGTTATTACGACCACCATGTTTGTGTAATGGGGCTAAAAGGGATTTCTCAGGAGTATCCGTAGTGATCTCTGCAAAATCTGAAACAGACATATTACGTCTACCGTTTGAGGTTGGTTTGAATTTTTTAATCGCCATCTTTTTCCCTCCTTCACGATATTTTTGGATTAAGCTTCAAAGAAGTCCAGTTCTTTACTGTCTTCTGTAAGCTGTACGATAGCTTTTTTGCGATTTGAGCGATATCCACCGTAACGGCCCATTCGCTTAAATTTACCTTTAATATTCATAGTATTGACTTTTTCTACCTTGACACCAAAAATTAACTCAACTGCATCTTTAATCTCAGTTTTGTTTGCTTTTGTAGATACTTCAAACGTATATTTTTTGTCTGCCATTAAGTCAGCGGAATTCTCTGTAATGACAGGGCGCTTTATCACATCACGTGAATCTTTCATTATGCGAGCACCTCCCCTGCTTTTTCAGCTGCATCTTTAGAAATGATCAGCTTGTCATGCGAAAGCAAGTCTAGTACATTCATTTCTTCCACAGTTAATACTTTAACAGTTTGAAGGTTATTTGCTGAACGAATAACTTTTTCGTCTTTATCAGCAGTCACGATCAATACTTTTGTATCAACTTTAAGAGCATCTAGCATTTTTATAACTTCTTTTGTTTTTGGAACATCGAATCCGATGCTATCTAAAACAAACAAGCTTTCTTCTTTTACTTTAGAAGACAATGCAGATTTAAGCGCTAAACGACGTACTTTCTTCGGTAGTTTATAGCTATAGCTGCGTGGTGTAGGTCCGAAAACAACTCCACCGCCAACCCATTGTGGTGAGCGAATAGAACCTTGACGCGCACGGCCTGTTCCTTTTTGACGCCACGGCTTACGACCACCACCGCGAACATCAGAACGATTTTTCACAGCATGTGTACCCTGCCTTAATGAAGCTCGTTGCATCACTACTGCTTCGTGCAATACATGTGTATTTGGCTCAATACCGAAAACGGAATCGTTTAATTCGATATCTCCTGCATTACTTCCATCTTGTTTTAAAAGTGCTACTTTTGGCATGACATATCCTCCCTTCGTATGTGTGATTAGTTACCTTTTACTGCACTTGATACTTGAACGTAAGATTTTTTAGCACCAGGGACATTACCTTTTACTAGTAGAAGATTCTTTTCAGCATCTACACTTACGATTTCAAGGTTTTGTATAGTTACTTGTTCAGCACCCATGTGTCCTGGTAAGTTTTTACCTTTGAAAACACGCATTGGGTCAACATCCCCCATTGAACCTGGAGATCTATGGAAATGAGAACCGTGGGACATTGGTCCACGTTGTTGTCCGTGACGTTTAATAACACCCTGGAAACCTTTCCCTTTAGAAGTCCCTGTTACATCAACTTTGTCTCCGGCCTGAAAAACTTCAACGCTGATTTCTTGACCAATTTCAAAGCTGTCAAGTTCTGCGTCACGGATTTCACGAACGTAGCGCTTAGGGGCTGTGTTTGCTTTTTCAGCATGACCTTTTTCCGCTTTGTTTGTACGTGATTCCTTTTTATCTGCAAAACCGATTTGCAACGCTTCGTAACCATCATTTTCTAATGTTCTCTTTTGCAAAACTACGTTTGGCTCAGCCTGAATAACTGTTACTGGCACCAATTCTCCATTATCAGAAAAAAGCTGAGTCATGCCGATTTTACGACCTAAGATTCCTTTCGTCATCCGTTACACCTCCTATATTTAACTTAAGTTTTATAGTTTAATTTCAATGTCCACACCAGATGGTAAGTCAAGACGCATTAGCGAATCAACAGTCTTTGGTGTAGGATCAACAATATCGATTAGACGTTTATGAGTACGCATTTCGAATTGTTCGCGAGAATCTTTATACTTATGCACCGCGCGCAGTACTGTATAGATAGATTTCTCAGTTGGCAATGGAATCGGACCAGATACTTTAGCACCGGAACGTTTCGCAGTATCAACAATTTTTTCAGCAGATTGATCTAAAATACGGTGATCATATGCTTTTAAACGGATTCTAATTTTTTCTTTTGCCATTATTTTCCCTCCTTTTCGCCCATATTCATACAGACATTCTCCGTGAAAATTCCTTAGCACCCCGCCATGGCAAAGGGGCCGGGTGTGCCAACAACCTTCCACATCATCGCCTTAAATGACCAACATTAATATTATACTAAAAATGTAGTCTCAATGCAACCCCTATTATTTTAATAGTAATAGACGATTGCGCATTTCTGTATTATACATAGAATTAGCGGTCAATGCAAGTATATATAAAATTCTTTTTAAACTTTTATTAGGAACATCTGATTTACCCGTAGAATCACAATATCTTGCTAAACATACATAATGATATTCCTGAGTTTGATTACATTTAAACTTAGCCATATTTATCTCGTATTCGATAGATATCATGATAAAGAAATTAATCCTTTCAAATGGAACGAATAACCGCAGTAATCTTCACCTAGAGAAAAATGAAAATGAACACAAAAAAACAGACAGCGTCGTCACGCTGTCTGTCTTCCTTGTTATTGAATTATTTTTGGATAGATGATACAACACCAGATCCAACAGTACGTCCACCTTCACGAATTGAGAAACGAGTACCGTCTTCAATAGCGATTGGTGAAATTAATTCAATTGTCATTTCAATGTTATCACCAGGCATTACCATTTCAACGCCTTCTGGAAGTGATACTACACCAGTTACGTCAGTTGTACGGAAGTAGAACTGCGGGCGATAGTTTGTGAAGAATGGAGTATGACGTCCACCTTCTTCTTTTGATAATACATATACTTCAGATTTGAAGTTTGTATGTGGAGTAATCGAACCAGGTTTAGCAAGAACTTGACCACGGTTGATATCTTCACGTGCAACACCACGTAATAGCGCTCCAATGTTATCGCCAGCTTCAGCATAGTCAAGAAGCTTACGGAACATTTCAACACCAGTTACAGTCGTTTTACCAGGTGCTTCGTTAAGACCGATGATTTCAACTTCATCTCCGACTTTAATTTGACCACGTTCAACACGTCCAGTAGCAACTGTTCCACGACCAGTGATTGAGAATACATCCTCAACAGGCATCATGAATGGTTTGTCAGTATCACGTTCTGGAGTTGGAACATACTCATCAACAGCAGCCATCAATTCAACGATTTTTTCTTCGTATTCTTCATCGCCTTCAAGAGCTTTAAGAGCAGAACCGCTAACAACTGGTACATCATCACCAGGGAAATCGTATTCTGTTAATAGATCACGAACTTCCATTTCTACTAATTCTAGTAGCTCGTCGTCATCAACCATATCCTTTTTGTTAAGGAATACTACGATTGTAGGAACCCCAACGTTACGTGAAAGCAAGATATGCTCACGAGTTTGTGGCATTGGGCCATCAGCAGCGGATACTACAAGAATAGCTCCATCCATCTGAGCAGCACCAGTAATCATATTTTTAACGTAGTCAGCGTGACCTGGGCAGTCAACGTGTGCATAGTGACGAGTTGCAGTTTCATATTCTACGTGTGAAGTTGAGATCGTAATTCCACGTTCTTTTTCTTCTGGAGCACCATCAATTTGGTCATACCCCATTGCAGTACCATTACCGTTTCTTTTAGCCATAACAGTTGTAATAGCAGCAGTTAATGTCGTTTTACCATGGTCAACGTGTCCGATTGTACCAACATTCACGTGACTTTTAGAGCGATCAAACTTTTCTTTACCCATTTATAGTTCCTCCTTTAAATAAATAACATTTTATTTAATTATAATTAGCTGACGCTAATGGAATAACTGCAGTTTATACCATTAGCCTTTACTAATTGTTATACGTTAATTGATAGAAAAAATCAATTATTGACCAGCATTTTTCTTGATAATTTCTTCAGTAATGCTCTTAGGTGTTTCTTCATAGTGATCGAATGACATCGTGTAAGTACCGCGACCTTGTGTGTTCGAACGCAATGCTGTTGCGTAACCGAACATTTCAGCAAGTGGCACAAACCCTTTAACAAGTTGTGCATTACCGCGTGCTTCCATACCTTCAATTCGTCCACGGCGTGAAGTAACATCACCCATGATGTCTCCCATATACTCTTCAGGAATAACGATTTCAACTCTCATCATTGGTTCAAGAAGTACAGGATCACATTTTGTTTTCGCTGCTTTCAATGCCATTGAAGCAGCAACTTTAAACGCCATTTCATTCGAGTCAACATCATGATAGCTTCCATCATATAAAGAAGCTTTAATGTCGATCAATGGATATCCAGCTAAGACACCGTTTGCCATTGACTCACGAATACCTTGTTCAACAGCAGGGATATATTCACGTGGAACAACCCCACCAACAATCTTGTTTTCGAATTCAAATCCTGCGCCTTCTTCATTAGGCTCGAATTTAACCCAAACGTGTCCGAACTGTCCACGTCCACCAGATTGACGTACAAATTTACCTTCCACTGATGCGGATCCACGGAATGTTTCACGATAGGAAACCTGAGGTGCACCAACATTAGCTTCAACTTTAAATTCGCGTCTCATACGATCAACAATGATATCAAGGTGAAGTTCACCCATACCAGAAATAATCGTTTGACCAGTTTCTTGATTAGTTTCAGTTCTGAAAGTAGGGTCTTCTTCAGCTAATTTAGCTAATGCAGTACCCATTTTATCTTGGTCAGCTTTTGTTTTTGGTTCAATAGCAACCGAGATAACTGGCTCTGGAAAGTCCATGGATTCTAAGATAACTAGATCTTTTTCATCACAAAGCGTATCACCAGTTGAAGTATCTTTCAGACCTACAGCAGCAGCAATTTCTCCAGAATATGCAACAGCAATCTCTTCACGGGAGTTGGCGTGCATTTGCAGGATACGACCTACACGTTCACGCTTATCCTTCACAGAGTTCCTTACATAAGATCCAGAATTTAAAGTACCAGAGTATACGCGGAAAAATGTTAATTTACCAACATATGGATCTGTCATAACTTTAAATGCTAAAGCTGAGAATGGTGCATCATCAGAAGATGGACGAGTAACTTTTTCTTCAGTTCCAGGAACAATACCTTCAATTGGAGGCACATCAGTTGGAGCTGGAAGATAAGCAAGAACAGCATCCAGCATTAATTGAACACCTTTGTTTTTAAACGCTGACCCACACAAGACTGGGTAGAAATCAACATTTAATGTTGCAATACGAATCGCTTCAATAAGTTCCTCATTTGAGATTTCTTCTCCCTCGAGGTATTTCATCATTAGCTCTTCGTTTGTTTCAGAAACTGCTTCAATTAAGTTTCCACGTAATTCTTCAGCTTGTTCTTTATATTCATCAGGAATTTCACGAGCCTCTTCACGTGTTCCAAGATCATCTAAATAGAAATGAGCTTCCATTTTAATCAAGTCAATAATTCCATTGAATTCATCTTCAGCACCGATAGGCATCTGTATAGGATGCGCATTAGCACCTAAACGATCTCTCAAAGTACCAGTGGAGTATAGAAAGTCAGCACCGGTTTTATCCATTTTATTAATGAAAACTATACGCGGTACACCGTATGTTGTAGCTTGACGCCATACTGTTTCGGTTTGTGGTTCAACACCTGATTGTGCATCCAAAACTGTTACAGCACCATCAAGTACACGTAATGAACGTTCAACTTCAACTGTGAAATCTACGTGACCAGGTGTATCGATAATGTTAATTCGATGACCTTTCCATGAAGCAGTTGTCGCTGCGGAAGTAATTGTAATTCCGCGCTCTTGTTCTTGCTCCATCCAGTCCATTTGTGAAGCACCTTCGTGTGTTTCGCCAATTTTATGAATGCGTCCTGTATAGAAAAGTATACGCTCAGTAGTCGTTGTCTTACCCGCATCAATGTGGGCCATAACACCAATATTACGCGTATTTTCCAAGGAGAACTCTCTAGCCATGTAATCCTCTCCTTCCTTATAAAACCATTTGTTAGATTTATATTACCAACGGTAGTGAGCGAAAGCCTTATTCGCTTCTGCCATTTTATGCAATTCTTCACGTTTCTTAACGGCAGCTCCTATGTTGTTAGAAGCATCAAGAATTTCATTAGCAAGACGTTCTTCCATCGTTTTTTCTCCGCGTAGGCGTGAGTAGTTAACGATATAACGTAATCCTAATGCCTGACGGCGTTCAGGGCGAACCTCAACTGGTACTTGGTAGTTCGAACCACCCACACGGCGGGCACGTACTTCAAGTACAGGCATTACATTTTTCATTGCTTGCTCAAAAACTTCCATAGCGTTTTGGCCACTTCTTTCAGCAACTAGTTCAAACGCATTATAAAGGATTTTTTGTGCTTTCCCACGTTTACCATCAATCATGATTTGATTGATTAAACGAGTTACTAATTTTGAATTATAAAGCGGATCTGGCAATACATCACGTTTTGGTACTGGTCCTTTACGAGGCATATTAGTATCCTCCTTTCCTATCTATGTTATTTAGAATTATTTTTTTGCTTTAGGTTTTTTTGTACCGTATTTGGAACGTCCTTGCATACGACCATCTACTCCGGCAGTATCAAGCGCACCACGAACAATGTGATAACGTACCCCTGGTAAATCTTTTACACGACCACCACGGATTAGTACAACACTGTGCTCTTGCAGGTTATGTCCAATACCAGGAATGTATGCAGTTACTTCCATGTTGTTAGACAAACGAACACGTGCATATTTACGAAGCGCTGAGTTTGGCTTCTTTGGAGTCAACGTACCAACACGAGTACAAACACCACGTTTTTGTGGAGAACTTTGGTCAGTAAGTCTCTTTTTGAAACTATTGTAACCTTTGTTTAGTGCTGGTGAATCAGACTTTCTAGTTTTACTTACGCGACCTTTACGTACTAACTGATTAATTGTAGGCATTATTTATGTCCTCCCTTCTTGTATTATAGCTATTAATTTAAAACAGCAATCAGATTTTCTGAACACCGGTTGTAATACCACACATCCAGGTGGTTCATCTTTAGGTAAAAAATAATGCTTCAGCGTTTAAAGTGACGCTAAAACGTTTATTTCCTAAGTGCAACAGTAGATGCGCCAACCTCTATACCGCAAGCGGCACCAAGTGTTTTCATGGAATCCACATGCTGGTAAGGTATACCTAGTTCATTTGCTAAACTGACTACTTTTTGTGTTATTTGCCTGTTGGCATCTTCGGCAATAATCACTTCAATTATTTCGCCATTATGCATAGCTTTAAGTGCTTGCTTCGTCCCAATAATTATTTGCGACCTATTTTTCGTCACTTTTTCATAAGACATTTGAGTATCCTCCAAAGTAACAAGCATAATTGGAAGCACCTTGGATATAGTATCATCCTATATTTTTTATGTCAATATAAAAATGATTATTTTTTGGTATTTCCGACATTTTTTCTTGTTTAACTACTTTAGTAACAATTAATCCGGTTAGAAGTGGGGGAGATATGAGTCACCCCCGCCCACCTCGATCAACCGGTATTAATTACTTATAGAACAGTTTCTGTTTCTTCTTCTGCTTCTGTAGTTTCCGGCAAATCCATACCTGACTTAATGTCGCGGTATTGTGGCATTCCGGTACCCGCAGGAACAAGTTTCCCGATGATAACATTTTCTTTGAGTCCGAGCAACTCGTCTCGTTTTCCTTTGATGGCTGCATCTGTAAGAACACGTGTCGTTTCTTGGAAAGATGCCGCTGAAAGGAATGAATCTGTTTCAAGGGATGCTTTTGTAATACCCAAGAGTACTGGGCGCCCTGTTGCAGGCTCTCCTCCACTATTAAGGACAGTATGGTTTGCAGCTTTGAATTGGTGTAATTCTAGTAAAGAACCTGGTAATACTTCAGTATTTCCCGCAGAAGTAACACGAATTTTACGTAGCATTTGGCGAACCATTACTTCAACGTGTTTATCACCAATTTCCACCCCTTGCATACGGTAAACGCGTTGAACTTCACGAAGCAGGTAATCCTGCACGCCTTCAACACCTTTAATACGTAGAAGTTCTTTCGGATCCACGGAACCTTCTGTGAGCTCTTGACCAGCAACTACTTCTTCACCGATTGCAACTTTCATCCGAGCATTGTATGGAACAGCGTAGCTACGTTGCTCTACCTCACCCTGAACGACGATTTCTTGTTTGTCTTTAACTTCTTTAACTTCCAAGACGTTACCTGCGATTTCAGTAATGATTGCCTGACCTTTTGGATTACGTGCTTCAAATAGTTCCTGAATACGTGGTAACCCTTGTGTAATATCATCTCCGGCAACCCCACCAGTATGGAATGTACGCATTGTTAACTGTGTACCCGGCTCACCGATTGATTGAGCAGCGATGATACCAACAGCTTCGCCGACTTCAACATCAGCTCCTGTTGCCAGATTGCGACCATAGCATTTTTGGCAGACACCATGTTTGGTATTACATGTAAATGCTGTTCTAATTGTTACCTCTTCTACATTAGATTCCACAATTGTTTTTGCTTGATCTTCAGATATTAATTCGTTTTTAGTTACAATTACTTTGCCTGATTCAGGATGCTTTACAGTAATGAAAGCAGTTCTTCCAATTAACCGATCGATTAATGGTTCAATTACTTCTGAACCATCAACCAAGGCAGATACTGGTAGTCCTCGGTCTGTTCCACAGTCTTCCTCACGAATGATTACATCCTGCGCAACATCTACTAAACGTCTTGTTAAGTAACCAGAATCCGCTGTTTTTAATGCTGTATCGGCAAGTCCTTTACGTGCTCCGTGAGTGGAAATAAAGTATTCCAATACAGTCAGACCTTCACGGAAACTTGATTTAATCGGGATTTCAATGATTTTACCAGATGGGTCAGCCATCAAACCACGCATACCAGCAAGTTGCGTAAAGTTGGATGCATTACCCCTCGCACCAGAGTCACTCATCATAAAGATAGGATTTCGGTTGCTCAAGGAGCCCATCAATTTATTTTGAATAACATCTTTCGCTTGTGTCCAGATAGAAATAACTCTCTCATAACGTTCTTCTTCGGTAATTAAACCGCGACGGAATTGTTTGAGTACGTTATCCACTTTGGATTGCGCTTCATCAAGTATTCCTTGTTTTTCAGCCAACACGACGATGTCTGAAATACCAACAGTCATACCCGCTTTCGTTGAATAGCTAAAACCAAGGTCTTTCATACGGTCAAGCATTTTCGATGTCTCTGTAATCTTGAAACGTTTGAATACTTCAGCAATGATGTCGCCTAGGAAACCTTTTTTGAATGGTTTGACCAATTCACGTTTTTTGATCTCTTCTCTAATATCAGTACCACGTTCTACAAAATAATGTTCCGGCGTTTTCTCCTCCAGATTTATTTTGGATGGTTCATTGATATAAGGGAAAGAGTCAGGCAAGATTTCATTGAAAATCAATTTACCTACAGTTGTAAGTAACATTTGAGAGTTTTGTTTCTCCGTAAATGTTTTGTTGTTAAGGCTTGATGCATGTACCGCAACCCTAGTATGCAAATGTACATAGCCGTTCTGGTAAGCGATCATCGCCTCACTAGTATCTTTGAAAATGCTACCTTCTCCAATTGCTTCTTCACGTTCAAGTGTTAGGTAATAGTTACCTAATACCATATCCTGTGAAGGTGTTACAACTGGTTTACCATCTTTTGGATTCAAGATATTCTGTGCAGCAAGCATTAAAATTCGAGCTTCCGCTTGAGCTTCTGCTCCCAACGGAACGTGAACCGCCATTTGGTCACCATCAAAGTCAGCGTTGTAAGCTGTACATACCAATGGGTGCAATCGAATCGCACGACCATCAACCAATGTTGGTTCAAAAGCCTGAATACCTAATCTATGCAATGTTGGTGCCCGGTTAAGCAGTACCGGGTGTTCTTTAATAACATCTTCAAGCACATCCCAAACATCCGAATGTACGCGCTCAATTTTACGTTTAGCAGACTTAATATTATGTGCTAGGCCTCTGGAAACAAGCTCTTTCATAATAAATGGCTTGAACAGTTCTAAAGCCATTTCTCTTGGAAGTCCACATTGATACATTTTAAGATTTGGACCTACTACGATTACGGAACGACCGGAATAATCCACACGTTTTCCAAGTAGGTTTTGACGGAAACGACCTTGCTTCCCTTTTAGCATATGCGATAAGGATTTCAATGGTCTGTTACCTGGTCCGGTTACTGGACGTCCACGACGGCCATTATCAATTAATGCATCAACCGCTTCTTGAAGCATCCGTTTTTCGTTCTGAACGATGATACTAGGTGCACCCAAATCCAATAAGCGTTTCAAACGATTGTTACGGTTTATAACTCGACGGTATAAATCATTCAAATCAGAAGTGGCGAATCTTCCACCATCAAGCTGTACCATCGGACGGATTTCCGGCGGTATAACAGGAAGAACATCCAATACCATCCAACTTGTATCATTACCTGAATGACGGAAAGCTTCCATTACTTCCAAGCGCTTGATTGCTCTGGTTCTGCGTTGCCCTTGAGCACTTTTTAATTCTTCTCTTAAAGAATCAACTTCTTTATCAAGATCGATATCCTGTAAAAGTTTACGAATAGCTTCGGCACCCATTTGCGCCTTGAACGTATTGCCGTACTTATCATAATACCCACGGAATTCCTTCTCAGATAACAATTGTTTTTTCTCTAAGGGGGTGTTACCCGGATCTGTAACGATATATGCCGCAAAGTAAATTACTTCTTCCAATGCTCGGGGAGACATATCCAAAACAAGACCCATACGGCTTGGAATTCCTTTAAAGTACCAGATATGTGAAACAGGAGCAGCAAGTTCAATATGTCCCATTCTTTCACGACGAACTTTTGATTTTGTTACCTCTACGCCGCAACGATCACAAACAACACCTTTGTAACGAACGCGTTTATATTTTCCACAATGACATTCCCAGTCCTTTTGCGGTCCAAAAATTCTTTCACAGAACAAACCGTCTTTTTCTGGCTTCAATGTACGGTAATTAATTGTTTCTGGCTTTTTCACTTCACCATATGACCAAGAACGAATCTTTTCTGGTGAAGCTAGCCCAATTTTCATATACTCAAACTTATTTACATCCAACAAGGGGCAATCCTCCCTTTATAATGTGCGATTTTACCACTGGATTCATGTGAAATTTTATATACAAGCAGCAGAATGGTTCTTGGTCTCGAAAAAAGACTGCTGAACCAAATCTGCGCTACTTAAAATTTAATTCTCTTCTACATCTATATTAAGCTTCGTTGCTGCCTGAACTTCTTCTTCTTCTAGTTCACGCAAATCAATTTCCGCTTCAGTGCTGTTAAGCATCTTAACGTCCATTCCAAGACTTTGCAATTCTTTGATCAGAACTTTGAATGATTCAGGAACACCTGGTTCAGGTAGGTTATCGCCTTTAACGATTGCTTCGTATGTTTTCACACGTCCAACTGTATCGTCGGATTTCACTGTCAGGATTTCCTGTAGTGTATAAGCTGCTCCATATGCTTCAAGTGCCCAAACTTCCATCTCACCAAAACGTTGTCCACCGAATTGTGCTTTACCACCAAGCGGCTGCTGTGTAACTAATGAATATGGTCCTGTTGAACGGGCGTGAAGTTTATCGTCAACCATGTGAGCAAGTTTAATCATGTACATAATACCTACGGACACACGATTATCAAATGCCTCTCCACTTCTTCCATCATAAAGAACGGTTTTAGCATCCCTAGGCATCCCAGCCTCATCAAGCGTCTCCCAAACATCTTCTTCCGTTGCCCCGTCAAATACAGGACTCGCAACATGGATACCAAGAGTTCTTGCTGCCATTCCCAAATGCAATTCAAACACTTGTCCGATGTTCATTCGTGAAGGTACCCCTAGTGGGTTTAGCATGATGTCGATTGGTGTGCCATCAGGCATGAATGGCATATCTTCTTCAGGTAATATTTTGGAAATAACACCTTTATTACCGTGACGTCCAGCCATTTTGTCCCCTTCATGAATTTTACGTTTTTGGACAATATATGCACGCACCAATTGGTTTACACCTGGTGGCAGTTCGTCTCCATCTTCACGGTTAAAGATTTTAACATCCAGAACAATCCCGCCTCCACCATGTGGCACACGTAATGAAGTGTCTCGTACTTCACGAGCTTTTTCACCAAAGATCGCATGCAATAGTCGTTCTTCTGCAGAGAGTTCAGTAACCCCTTTAGGAGTAACTTTACCAACGAGAATATCTCCGTCTGTCACTTCTGCACCAACACGGATAATTCCTTGTTCGTCAAGGTTCTTCAGCGCGTCTTCTCCGACATTAGGGATATCTCTGGTGATTTCTTCTGGTCCAAGTTTTGTATCACGAGCTTCAGATTCAAATTCTTCAATATGAATAGAAGTATAGACATCATCTTTAACAAGTCTTTCACTCATGATGATGGCATCCTCATAGTTAAAACCTTCCCATGTCATAAAACCAACAAGAACATTTTGCCCTAAAGCCAGTTCTCCATCTTCCATGGAAGGGCCATCTGCAAGTACTTCACCTTTTGTTACTCGATCTCCCTCACTTACGATTGGGCGTTGATTGTAACAAGTTCCTTGATTGGAACGTTTGTATTTTTGCAATTTATAATGCTCTAAATCACCTTGTACCTCTTTTCCGTCAACTTCCGATACACGGCGAACTAGTACTTCTTTTGCTTCTACGCGTTCAACAATGCCGTCATTAAGACAAATAACTGCTGCACCGGAATCTTTTCCGTTGACGTATTCCATTCCAGTCCCAACAATTGGCGCTTGCGGTTTCATCAATGGAACAGCCTGACGTTGCATGTTCGCACCCATCAATGCACGGTTGGAGTCATCGTTTTCCAAGAACGGGATACAAGCTGTCGCAGCAGAAACTACCTGCTTAGGTGATACATCCATATAATCAATTTTGTCACGAGAAACAATAATGTTATCATCTCGGAAACGAGCAATAACTTCTTCGTTAACAAATGTACTATCATCCGTTAAAGGTGCATTCGCTTGCGCAACAATATAATTATCTTGTTCATCCGCTGTTAAATAATCAATTTGGTTAGTAACTTTACCGGTTTCCGGATCAACCCGGCGATACGGCGATTCGATAAAACCAAATTTATTAACTTTGGCATAGCTTGATAGAGAGTTAATCAACCCAATGTTCGGTCCCTCAGGTGTCTCAATCGGACACATACGGCCGTAGTGAGAATAATGAACATCACGTACTTCAAAGCCTGCACGCTCACGCGTTAAACCACCGGGTCCAAGTGCAGACAAACGACGTTTATGCGTCAACTCTCCCAATGGATTGGTTTGATCCATAAATTGAGATAGCTGTGAACTTCCAAAGAATTCTTTAATTGATGCAATAACCGGACGTATATTAATTAATTGCTGTGGTGTTACGCTTGAAGTGTCTTGAATAGACATTCTTTCACGTACAACACGTTCCATACGGGATAATCCAATACGGAATTGGTTCTGCAGCAATTCACCAACAGAGCGTAATCGGCGGTTCCCCAGGTGATCGATATCATCTGTGTCCCCAACTTTGTAAAGCAAATTAAAGAAGTAACTGATCGATGCCATAATATCAGCAGGCGTAATATTTTTGGTATCTTTTGTCGCTCCACCATTTCCGATTACAGTTAATTCACGTTCTCCATTTGGGTCTGTTGGATCTAGGATTTTGACAGACTGAATATAAATTTCGTCTTCTAAAACCCCGTCATGTGGTTCTATTACTCTTTCACCAAATCGGTCTTCTTCCCTTTCCAAATAAGGAAGTATTTTATCGAGCAATTTACGTTCAAGTCGTTCTCCTCTTTCAGCTAGGACTTCACCGGTTTCCGGATCTACTACTGATTCAGCTAACACTTGGTTGAAGAGACGATTTTTTATATGAAGTTTTTTGTTCATTTTATAACGACCTACATGAGCAAGGTCATAACGTTTCGGGTCAAAGAAACGGGAGACGAGCAAACTTTTCGCATTATCTACCGTCGGCGGTTCACCAGGGCGAAGTCGCTCATAAATTTCCAAGAGTGCCTTTTCGGTCGTTTCTGTATTATCTTTTTCTAGTGTATTTCTTAAGTATTCGTTTTCTCCAAGCAAATCGATGATTTCCTGATCTGTACCAAAGCCAAGCGCACGTAACAGCACTGTTATCGGCAATTTACGTGTACGATCAATACGGACATATGCAACATCTTTTGCATCTGTTTCGAATTCCAGCCACGCACCGCGGTTTGGAATTACAGTCGCAGCAATGCCACGTTTTCCGTTTTTATCAATTTTCTCGTTGAAATAGACACTAGGTGAACGCACGAGCTGTGAGACAATAACACGCTCAGCTCCATTA
This sequence comes from Oceanobacillus longus, assembly GCF_042650085.1. Taxonomy (NCBI): domain Bacteria; kingdom Bacillati; phylum Bacillota; class Bacilli; order Caryophanales; family Bacillaceae; genus Oceanobacillus; species Oceanobacillus longus. The sequence continues at coordinate 80,658 of NZ_JBHSAO010000017.1, forward strand.
ATAATAAATGTACCTGTATCTGTCATAAGTGGGAAGTCTCCCATAAACACTTCTTGTTCTTTCACTTCACCGGTTTCATTATTTATCAAACGAACCTTCACTCGAAGTGGAGCATTGTACGTAACATCTCTTTCTTTTGATTCATCTACAGGATACTTCGGTTCACCTAAACTGTAATCTACAAATTCAAGTGATAGGTTTCCTGTAAAATCCTCAATCGGAGAAATGTCCTTGAACATCTCTTTCAAACCTTCTTCTAAGAACCATTCATAAGAAGCGGTTTGAATCTCGATTAGGTTTGGTAATTCCAACACCTCACTGATACGTGCATAGCTCCTACGCTTTCGGTGCCGTCCATACTGAACTAGTTGACCTGTCAACTGCTTCACCCCTTAAATCATACATTTTAGTAGTTTTTTCCACAAAATGCTTATCATATTTAGAAAAAACAGCACCGGAGAACTTCCTGCCGGGTTGTTTTTTGAAACTAACTTACATAACATTCGGCTGTCTATCGGTATTACAGACAAACCTTTGAAAACAGAACTATTCATAGTTCTAATATCAGAAACGCAGCACCAATTATTACTATCCATTGATAGAGTGCTTTCACATCCTCGACTTCCATATAACAAATTTCCAGTTGTACAGATGGCAATTATTTTGGTAAACTAGAAAAAAGGCTTAATTAAAAACCTTCAATTTCTTCGATTATACCAGTGTTGCCGTTAGCCTTTGAAATATACGTTTCTATTCATGAAAAAATCTCTTGACAAGAGAATCCCCATGTTAGCATCTTCCAATCTTATCATAGTAATTTTCCACGGTCAATTATTTAAGGCTCGCAGAATATAGTAACCTTTACTTTTTGCCACAACTTCAGCATTTCCAAACAACATTTCTATTTTTTCTATTGCAGAAGGGGCTCCTTGTTTCTTTTGGATGACAACCCATAGTTCACCACCTGGCAGCAAAGCTGCAAAGGATTCCTCAAACATTTGATGAACAACTTGTTTGCCTGCTCTAATGGGCGGGTTTGTTAGTATTGCCGCAAATGATCTATCTGCTAAATTGGAAAAGCGATCGCTCTGAACGACATTTGTATTTCTCACCGAATTGGCAGAAGCGTTTTTTTCAGCGAGCGCAAGCGCACGCTCGTTTACATCCGCCATAACTACTTTACGGTCTTCAAAGCTACCCGCTAATGAAATCCCGATTGGTCCGTATCCGCATCCGAGATCCAATAGATCCCCGGAAATACCCGGTTCCCGAAACTGCTCAATTAAAAGCCTGGAACCGAAATCTACTTCATTTTTTGAAAAAACGCCCACATCACTGGTAAACGTATATTCTTTTCCTCTTAATTGATAGGTCCATGTTCTAGGTGAAGTTTTAGATTGAGGTTTATTAGAAAAGTAATGCTCAGACATATGGGCACCTACTTTGACTTAGTATTTAAAATTAGAAGATATCGGAAAGCTATCGCTCCCCATAAATATAATAAAAACTTAACTAGCGAGAGAGAAATCCGCTAATAAAGTTGTGTCGTATGCACAAAAAAACATAATGCCACACCAATCATAAGGAAATTCTATCTCAAATATGTGGTGATTATGTTATGTTAATTTCCCCGTCAGGATAAAAGAGTATGCAGCTGGGCGAAATCGTGATAAAAAGCCCGCCGAAAAACGACGAGCTCCTATTATTGAAATGCTTAATTATTTAACTTCTACTCCAGCGCCAACTTCTTCTAGTTTAGCTTTAAGTTCTTCAGCTTCTTCTTTAGTTACGCCTTCTTTAATTGCTTTTGGTGCGTTATCAACCATGTCTTTTGCGTCTTTAAGACCAAGACCAGTGATTTCACGAACAGCTTTAACAACTTTGATTTTTGATGCTCCAGCACTAGTAAGTACAACATCAAATTCAGTTTGTTCTTCTTCAGCAGCTCCAGCTCCAGCACCTGCAGCAGCTACAGGTGCAGCAGCAGTTACTCCAAATTCTTCTTCAATAGCTTTAACTAAATCGTTTAATTCTAATACGGACATTTCTTTGATTGCGCCAATCATTTCTTCGTTAGTCATGATATATTTCCTCCTAATAATTTTAATTTAATCTTATTTAAAATGCGGGGCATAAATTATGCGCCTTGTTCTTCTTTTTGTTCCGAAATAGCTTTAGTAACATACGCAAAGTTGCGAATAGGTGCTTGAAGTACGCTAAGCAACATTGAAACCATACCTTCGTAGTTCGGAAGTAAAGCAAGCTCTTGAAGTTGTTCAAGTGTTGCAACCTTACCTTCAATAACTCCACCTTTGATTTCCAAAGCTTCATGTTCTTTCATAAAGTTATTTAGAATTCTTGCAGGGGCTACCACGTCGTCATTACTGAAAGCAATAGCAGTCGGTCCTACCAAAATATCGCTCAGGTCTGATAACTCAATAGCATCAACCGCACGACGTGTCATTGTGTTTTTATAAACTTTAAATTCAATTCCTGCGTCGCGAAGCTCTTTACGCAAAGCTGTAACTTCCGCTACATCAAGCCCACGGTAATCAACTACCACAGCAGTTTGACTCGCACGGAATTTTTCAGTGATTTCATCAACCACTTGTTTTTTCTTTTCGATTATTCCAGACATTGTTCCACCTCCTATAGATATTCCCTATCATTACACCGTTCGAAATACGATAACTTAAGGACACGAAGCAAAAAAATAGCTCCCATGCAGACATGGGAGCTTTATATAACAGATGAAGATCTTATCAATCATCTCATCTGTTTATAAACACCTCGGCAGGATTTTTTAAGCGACTCGTCGCCCCTACTGTCTACGGTATAACGTATTCGTTTTATATAACAGGGCTTAGTATACCTAACCTCTGCAGAAAAGTCAATACTTATTTACGGAAACCAGTTGCGTCAACTTTAATTCCAGGTCCCATTGTAGAGGCGATCGAAACATTCTTCATGTAAACGCCTTTAGCTGCCTGTGGTTTAACCTTAACTAGTTGTTCTGTAAGTGCTACAAAGTTTTCAACCAATTTTTCATCTTCAAATGAAATTTTCCCAATAGGAACATGAATATTAGCTGACTTATCTACGCGGTATTCAACTTTACCAGCTTTAATATCATTAACAGCTTTTTCTACTTCGAAAGTAACTGTTCCAGTTTTAGGGTTCGGCATAAGTCCTTTCGGTCCAAGCACTCGACCTAACTTACCAACTTCAGCCATCATGTCAGGAGTTGCTACGATTACGTCGAAATCAAACCAACCTTGGTTGATTTTTTCGATGTATTCAGTTTCTCCTACAAAGTCTGCTCCAGCAGCTTCTGCTTCTTTTGCCTTTTCGCCTTTTGCGAATACAAGGACACGTTGTGTTTTACCAGTACCATGCGGCAAAACAAATGCTCCACGGATTTGCTGGTCTGCCTTCTTCGGATCTACTCCAAGACGAAATGCAGCTTCAACTGTTTCATCAAAATTAGCTTTAGCAGTTTGCTTTGCAAGCGCAACAGCTTCTTTTATTTCATACGTTTTTGTACGGTCAACAAGCTTTGTAGCTTCTTGATATCTCTTACCTGTTTTTGCCATTTTATTTCCTCCTCTATTGTGGTTATAACGGTAATACCTCCCACTTATAAAAGCGCCTGGCTTTTATAAAGCATGTAATGGACCATCACTGGTCCACCACATTCACGAAAAAGGTTGCGGGTGGTTACCCAACCGCAACCTGTACCATGTTTAGTTCATCGAAGTCCCGCTCAAGCAGCTGAGTGACTGACGAGACCGCTCTTACCTGTCCACGCGTCACTTAACGGCTGCTATTGCTTTTGTCCATTAGTCTTCGATTGTAATTCCCATGCTGCGTGCAGTTCCTTCAACCATGCGCATCGCTGCTTCTACATCAGCGGCGTTTAAATCAGGCATTTTAGTTTCTGCAATTTCTTTTACTTTATCGCGTTTTACTGTTGCGACTTTATTCTTGTTCGGTTCACCAGAACCTGACTCAATACCGGCTGCTTTCTTCAAAAGAACAGCTGCTGGCGGAGTTTTAGTAATAAATGTAAATGAACGGTCTTCAAATACCGTAATTTCAACAGGGATAATTAAACCCGCTTGTTCTTGTGTACGAGCATTGAATTCTTTACAGAATCCCATGATATTTACACCTGCTTGACCTAGTGCCGGTCCTACTGGCGGTGCTGGATTAGCTTTACCAGCTGGGATTTGCAATTTAACTAATTTGATTACTTTTTTAGCCACGAGACACACCTCCTTAAAGTCCGTGATGTGGTAATAGGGTCCTATAATTGTTTTGGATACCCTCCCACTCAGATTTATACACGCTCCCGAATTCGGGGCATGAATAACATTAAAATCCTACCATATATTAAATAATATTGCAAGTTGCCTAAGAATCTTTTATGAAAGTTTTTCTACTTGTGAGAAATCCAATTCAACAGGTGTTTCTCTTCCGAACATATTTACATGGACTTTGACTTTCTGTTTGTCGATGTCAATATGTTCTATTGTTCCTGTGAAATCTGTAAACGGACCGTCTGCAACTCGAACATTTTCTTTCATTTCAAAATCAACCTGAACCGTTGGCGCCGCTTCACCCATACGTTTTAATACTACATCAATTTCTCCAGGCATTAACGGTGTTGGTTTTGCTCCATGGCCACTAGAACCGACAAATCCGGTAACGCCAGGTGTATTTCTGACTACATACCAGGAATCATCCGTCATAATCATTTCCGTTAATACATAGCCTGGAAATGACTTCTTTTTTGTTACTTTCTTTTTTCCTTCTTTTATTTCCGTCTCTTCATCTTCTGGGACAATTACCCGAAAGATCTTATCTTCCATCCCCATTGTTTCTACTCTTTTTTCTAAATTCATTTTCACTTTGTTTTCGTATCCGGAATACGTATGAACAACATACCAATTCTTCTCCATTAATTGTCAGGACAATGCCTTGTCCTTCCCTCCCTTGCAGAGTTCATTATTTATTAACACGTTTGCGAACGTTTCCTTAAAAATTCTTTCCCATATTAAAAAACCCGTTTTTCTCCGGGTTTTAAAAAATAAATATCATTTTTTCAGTATAGCTATATTATAGCTCAATTATTCAAAAAATGCATTTAAAATCTGTGTTATCCCAAGATCTATAACAAAAAAGAACAGTGCTACAAAAATAACAGTCGAAATAACAATGATTGTATAATTTCTCAGTTCTTTACCTTTTGGCCAGCTGACTTTTTTCATCTCTTTGGAGACATCCTTCAGAAATTTAAACATGCTCGTACCCCCCGAAGCTACCTAACTCTCATTTTCATCATACACTTTTAGAAGTTCTTGATTTTCTTACATTTTATTTTGTTTCGCGATGCAATGTATGCTTCCCACATGTTTTGCAATATTTGTTTACTTCTAATCTTGTAGATTTTGTAGATACATTTTTATTAGTAGAATAATTTCTGCTTGAACATATCGCACACGATAAAGTTATTTTATTACTCATTCTTTCACCCCATACGTAGGGTATTTTTCACTCTTATAAATGTAGCATGCTTGACATATTGTGTCAATGTCTCGGCAGATTCTGCAATTAATTAAAACGAGAGGTCAATTTGTTCGTCAATACGTCACACCGTTTGCCTCCATCAATTGCTCCAGCTTCCGTTTCACCCGTTGCAGAGCGTTATCAATGGATTTAACATGTCTCTTTAAACTAACAGAAATTTCCTGATAGGTTCTACCATCCAAATATAAGTGAAGGACTTGTTTCTCTAAATCACTCAATAATTCAGATAGTTTAAACTCCATATTCCCGTAGTCTTCTTGATTGACTAACATTTCCTGTGGGTCAATTTCCTTCGATCCTCCGATGATATCCAATAAAGTGCGATCGGATTCTTCATCATAGATTGGTTTGTCCAGTGAGACATAGGAATTAAGCGGAATGTGTTTTTGTCTCGTTGCCGTTTTGATAGCTGTAATAATTTGACGCGTTACGCAAAGCTCAGCGAATGCCTTAAATGAAGAAAGCTTGTCTACATCATAATCACGAATGGCTTTATAAAGACCTATCATCCCTTCTTGAATGATATCCTCTTTATCAGCTCCAACTAAAAAGTATGTTCGTGCTTTTGCTCTGACAAAATTTATGTATCTATGTATCAATACATCCAAAGCATGACTGTTTGCTTGACGGACCAATTGCAGCAAATCATTATCGCCCAGCTTGTCTAAACTTATGTCGCTTATTTCCATTTGCTCAACATTCACCAAAATCGACCCCCCCCGACTACCCAATATCGCTTTAGAGAGTATTATACAGCAAGGATTTCTATACAGTCAACACACTATATAAGCGGTTACAAGACGAAAAATGTCGAAATAGCATAAAAGTCAGACTTCTATGCTATTTCTCTCCTCTTCTCATTTTCTCAAATCTCTCCCGAATTTCCTGATTCAATTCAATCTTTGATAGAGGCTGATCCCTCTTGTGAACCTCAATGCTGGCTTCGATCTCACGCTCCATATCCGACATTTCAATTAGCAATTCACGAGCAGATTTCCGTAGTGCCCCTTGCCCAAATATTGTGCGTTGTTCTGCATAATCCGAAGTTGCAACATAAACTTGAGTTTTGATATTTTTTATTTTTTTTACAAGCTTTTCTATACATTCATCTGCTGTTTCCTTTTCCTTCGTATAGATAACATCGACTTTATATTGCTTTAACTTGCTGGCAATACCTTTCACATAGTAGGCATCAAAAACAATAATGACTCGGTGACCGGAGTAAGCCTGGTATTCCGCCATAAGCTCAATTAAACGATCACGGGCCTGTCCAATTTCTTTTTCCTTTAGTCGTTGTAGCTCGTCCCAGGCTCCAATAATGTTGTAACCATCGACAACGAGTATAACCATTACACATCACCCATTGGATACCTTTTACGATATACTTCATACAACAACAGACTGCAAGCTACAGAAGCATTTAAGGAAGAAACCTCACCTTTCATCGGGAGGCTTACTGTCCAGTCGCATTTCTTACGGACTAATCTGCTTATGCCTTTTCCTTCATTCCCTATAACTAAAGCGATTGGTAGATGACCATCAAGTTTACGGAAATCCTCTGTTGCTTGCGCTTCCGTTCCAACCACCCATACATTCCGTTCTTTTAATTCATCAATTGTATTTGCGATATTTGTAACCCTCGCAACAGGTATATGTTCCATAGCACCAGCAGCCGTTTTAGCAACTGTGGCAGTCAGTCCAACGGAACGCCTTTTAGGAATAATTACTCCATGTGCGCCAGTAGCATCTGCCGTTCTCAAAATAGACCCAAGGTTATGCGGATCCTCCAATTCATCTAAGATAATAAAAAAAGGATCTTCTTTTCTTTCCTCTGCAAGCTGAAATAAATCCTCAATGGATGCATATTGATACGATGCCACATAGGCAATAACACCTTGATGATTACCTGAATCCATTTGATCCAATTTATTTTTTGGTACCTTCTGCACAATTGTTCCCGCTTCTCTGGCCAATTGATTTAATTTTTTTTGCATATTCGAGTTCAATTGTTCTGAAACAAAAACTTTATTTACCGAACGTCCGGATTGCAATGCCTCTATGACCGGATTCTTTCCAATAATCATTTCCTGTTCCATCTTATTCACTCCTTTCTTCAACAAATTGAATAGCTCTATCCATTAGTTCTAACAACCGCTCTTCGTTTTTCATTAGATAATGATAACCGATTAATGCTTCAAATGCCGTACTGTAACGATATGTCTGAACACTGATATTTTTTGGCGTAGTTCCGGATTTAGCATTTCTCCCACGGGATGCAATTCTTGCTTCTTCCTCACTAAGAAAACCTACCTCATTCATCCATTGAAGAATAACAGCAGCCTGCGATTTCCCTGAAACAAAGGTGACCGCCTCCCGGTGCAGCTGATTAGGCTTGACCTTTCCCTTTAGAAGTAAATATTCCCGGACATGAACCTCATAAACAGCATCTCCCATATACGCCAAGGCTAAGCTTTTTACTTGCTTTACATCCATTTCCATTATTAGCCTCTTTTCCAACGAATCCCTTGTGGTGTATCTTCTAAAATGATGTCTTTCTCCTTTAGCAAATCTCTGATTTCGTCAGCTCGGGGGAAATTTCGATTTTTTCTTGCTTCATTTCTCTCTTCAATGAGTGCATCAATTGTTTCATCCAATAACTCATCCGTTTCTGTTATATCTATTCCTAGCACCTGTAGCAGTGATTTCATTGTTTCTTGAAAATAGGCAATAACAGTTGCACATGTTTGCTTTGACTGTAAATAGACATTTGCTTCCTTTGACAAGTCAAATAGTACGGAAATAGCATTCGCCGTGTTAAAGTCATCATCCATTTCAGACTCAAATCGAGCTTTCATTTCATCAATTTTTGCTACCCACGAATCAGTATCATTTACAAGGTTCATACTTGATTGTTTACGGTGTTCCAAGTTGTGATACGCCGTCTTAATTCGATCATAACTATTTTTTGCACTTTCCAGTAATTCTTCCGTAAAATTAATTGGATTTCGATAATGCACACTAAGCATAAAAAACCTTAACACTTGTGGGTCGTGATGAGCTATTAATTCTCTTGTTAAAACGAAATTACCAAGAGATTTAGACATTTTTTCATTATCAATATTAATATACCCATTATGCATCCAATAGTTTGCAAACGTGTTACCTGTCATAGCTTCCGATTGGGCTATTTCATTTTCATGATGCGGAAATGTAAGATCTTGCCCTCCAGCATGAATATCAATTGTATCTCCAAGATATTTTTTTACCATCGCCGAGCATTCAATATGCCAACCTGGGCGACCATTTCCCCATGGTGAATCCCATGAAATCTCTTCATCTTTCGCTTTTTTCCAAAGAGCAAAATCGAGGGGGTCATCTTTCTTTTCACCAATTTGAATTCTTGCACCAGACCTTAATTCATCAATGGATTGATGAGATAGTTTACCGTATCCTTCAAAAGCACGTGGTTTGAAATAAACATCGCCATCCGCTGCATAGGCATACTCTTTCTGAATAAGTACATCGATAAATGAAATAATATCATCCATCGTATCCATCACACGTGGGTTATGGGTAGCTTTTTTCACACCTAACGCGCCGACATCTTCCAAATATGCTTCGATAAATTTATCAGCAATCTCCGGCACCTCTTCTCCGAGTTGCTTTGCTGTTTTAATAATTTTGTCATCCACGTCGGTAAAGTTGAGAACGTAGTCTACGTTGAAACCTTTGTATTCAAAATATCTTCTCACCGTATCAAACACGATTGCCGGTCGTGCATTCCCTATATGAATATAGTTATATACCGTTGGACCGCATACATACATACTTACTTTGCCTTCTACAAGAGGTTTAAAATCTTCTTTTGTTCGTGTCAGCGTATTATAGACTTTTATTGACATGCTCTTTTGTGCTCCCTTCTTTCAATAACGCAATTTCAGTTTTCAGTGAATTGATTTGCTCCTGTAAATACTCACATCGATCATATACAGGGTCCGGTATTTTGTGATGGTCAAGGTCTCTTCTCACTCTTTCACCATTCTGAATAACCACTCTTCCAGGAACCCCTACGACCGTTGAATTGTCTGGTACATCCTTCAATACGACAGAACCGCCACCCACTTTAGAGTTTTCACCAATCGTGATTGCTCCAAGAACTTTGGCGCCTGTGGAAATAAGTGCATTATCTTTCACAGTAGGATGCCGCTTCCCTTTCTCTTTTCCGGTACCGCCAAGTGTAACCCCTTGGAAAATGGTAACATTGTCACCAATCTCACACGTTTCTCCAACAACCACTCCCATGCCATGATCAATAAATAGACGACGGCCGATTTTGGCACCTGGATGAATTTCAATTCCGGTAAAGAATCGGCTGATTTGCGAGATGGAGCGTGCAATAAAATACAATTTTCGATTATAAAACCAATGTGCAAACCGGTGGGCCCAAACCGCATGCAAGCCAGCATAGGTTAACATCACTTCAAAATAGGTCCTTGCAGCTGGGTCCTGTTCAAATACTACATCCATATCATCTTTCATCGTTTTAAATATCCCCATTTGTTTGCCCCTTTACCATATTTATAAAGAAAAAAATAAAAAAAACGGCCCTGTGCAATATATACACAGAGACGCTTCAAACGCGGTTCCACTCTGTTTGAAGATTTGAAATCTCCCAACTTGTGCTCTCATAACGGGAGAGTTCCGCTGTTATGTACTTTAATTTCCATACCAGACTCCAAGGGGCACTTCAGAACAGGTGCTTAAAATCACTCCCAGCCACTGGTGATTCTCTCTGGATAAGCATTCTGCCCTTACTTTCCCTTTTCTACGTTCATTGCATATTTTTATATTATCTTATAATTAGTCATTTTACCGAACTTTTTGAACATCCTTTTTTAATACTATATTATACTACCGTCTAAATGTGAACTACTAAGCTCCCAATTGTTTAAGTACTTTATCAAGTCTTGCAAGAATAACTTCTTTCCCTAAAAGTTCGATTGCAAAAGGAAGTTCTGGTCCATGCATTTGACCTGTAGTTGCAATGCGAATTGGCATAAATAATTTCTTTCCTCGATGCCCTGTTTCTTTTTGGGTCGCTTTAATTTGTGCCTTGATGGAATCCTTTGTAAAGTCATCCAAATGTATCAACTTATCTGTAAACACCTGAAGTACTTCCGGTACCTGTTCCTGGTTTAGTATTTCCATGGCTTCATCGTCATAAGAAATATCGGCATTGAAGAAAAGATCTGTCAACTCAACGATTTCTGCTCCGTAGCGCAATTGCTCACGATAAAGCGTAATTACATTTTCCGCCCATTCTCTCTTATCGTTGTCCATATCATGCGGTAATTTACCCGCTTCAATTAGATGCGGCATTGCAAGCTTAATTACCGTGTCCAATTCAGCTGCTTTAATGTACTCGTTATTCATCCATTTCAGTTTTTGCTGATCAAAGATAGCAGCAGATGTGGATAGTCGTTCCGGATCAAAAATTTCAATCAGTGTTTGTTGGGAGAAAATTTCTTCCTCACCTACAGGAGACCATCCCAATAGACTAATGAAGTTAAACATTGCTTCCGGCAAATAACCAAGATTACGATATTGCTCTATAAATTGTAAAATATGTTCGTCACGCTTGCTCAATTTCTTTCGTTCTTCATTTAGTATCAGTGTCATGTGACCATAACGCGGTGCTTCCCAGCCAAATGCCTCAAAGACCATCATTTGTTTAGGGGTATTGGAAATATGTTCTTCCCCACGGAGTACGTGTGAAATCTTCATCAAATGATCATCAATTGCTACTGCAAAATTATAGGTCGGCATTCCATTTTTCTTCACAATGACCCAATCACCGAAATCTCCAGATTCAAACGTTATATCGCCACGAACAAGATCACCAAATTTATAGGTTGTATTTTCTGGAACGCGGAATCGAATACTCGGCTGACGGCCTTCTGCTTCAAAGGCAGCAATTTGTTCTGCTGATAGATTGCAATGTGCACCTGAGTATTTAGGAACTTGTCCCTTTGCACGTTGTTCTTCACGTTCTACCTCAAGTTCTTCTTCAGTCATATAACATTTATAAGCCAGATTTTTCTCAAGCAGTTCATTTACATACGACGTATAGAGATCCAAACGTTCTGTTTGGCGATATGGGCCATAATCTCCACCAATATCTGCCCCTTCATCCCATTCCAGTCCTAACCATTTCAGGAACTTAAGCTGGCTTTCTTCTCCACCTTCAACATTACGTTTTTCATCCGTATCTTCCGTACGAATAATAAATTTTCCATTAAAATGTTTTGCATATAGATAATTAAATAATGCTGTACGCGCATTCCCAATGTGTAAGTGACCTGTTGGACTTGGTGCATAACGCACACGAACTTCGTTACTCATGGTGTTGCCCCTCTCAAATAATTTATTTATATAACCGTTTATATGAAAAAGTGATAACATATAATATGTTATCACTTTATTACATCCTCTATAAGTTATACCCTTTTTACAACGCTTTTTCAAGTAATTTCGGTTTTGCAAATATCATCCGACCCGCAGATGTTTGCAACACACTCGTAATGATTACTTCAATGGTTCTACCAATATAATCGCGTCCTTCTTCGACTACGATCATCGTGCCGTCATCCAAATATGCAACACCTTGATTATGCTCTTTACCATCTTTTATTACCTGTACGACTAACTCTTCCCCAGGCAATACGACTGGTTTAACCGCATTCGCAAGATCATTAATATTTAATACATTAACACCTTGTAGATCACACACTTTGTTTAAATTGAAATCATTTGTTACAACAATACCATTGATGACTTTAGCAAGTTTAATTAACTTACTGTCCACCTCAGGTATTTCCTCAAAGTCACCTTCGTAAATTTCTACTTTTACAGGTAGTTCTTTTTGAATCCGATTTAATACATCCAACCCACGGCGCCCTCTATTTCTTTTTAGCGTGTCGGAGGAATCTGCGATATGCTGTAATTCTCCTAGTACAAATTGCGGGATAATAATTGTTCCTTCAAGAAAATTCGTTTGACAAATATCTGCAATTCTACCATCGATAATCACACTCGTATCCAGAATTTTTCCCTTAGGCATCAGTAATTCAGCATCTTCGCCCTCCAATGGACGACGTCGTTCTTTCTTGTTTGTTTTCAGTAAATTAACAAACTCTTCTCTCCGTCTGAAACCAACCTGGAACCCCAAATAACCAAGTACAATCATAATAAATAATGGCAGCACCTGTGAAACTACTTGGATGTTTATATCCTGCAGAGGCATGTTGATAAAATAAGCAATTACCAAACCTACAATTAGACCGACACTACCGAAGAACAAATCCATTGCCGGGAGTTTAATAAGTGCATCTTCAATCCACCTTAATAAATCCAAGATATAATCTGCCAGCCAGTATGAAAGTATAAAAAATATAATTGCACCGATAATCATGCCTAAATATGGAGAACTCACCCATTCAGAATCTGTGAAGTTCAATATCCTGATTAATTCCGGTACATATAAATACCCGACGCTACCACCCAGGATAATAAAAAACAAATGCACAACTTTATTGAGCACTATCGTCACCTCCTAACAATTATTATTACCTATATTTTTAAAATGTAACCTTAAAATCAAATTAAAAGCCTGTCATATCAAGTAAATCTTAATATAGCTAAAAAAAGGCGCATTTTTGTAAGAATATACTATCTAATAATTCCTATATCTAGTGCTTCCTGAACTGTGCTAACACCGACAATCTCAATACCTTTAGGAAATGTCCAGCCATCTAAATTGTTTTTCGGGCATATAACACGTTTAAATCCTAGTTTAGCCGCTTCCTGCACACGCTGTTCAATACGGGATACTCTTCTGATTTCTCCAGTTAAGCCAACTTCACCTATAAAAATATCATTCGGATTTGTAGGGTGATCACGAAAACTGGAAGCTATGCTGACTGCAAGCGCTAAGTCGATTGCAGGTTCATCGAGTTTAACACCACCCGCTACTTTAATATAGGCATCCTGATTTTGTAGCATCAAACCCACCCGCTTCTCAAGGACAGCCATAAGTAACGGTACACGGTTATGGTCAATACCGGTTGCGGTTCTTCGTGGGTTACCAAAACTGGTTGGTGAAATTAAAGCTTGTATTTCAACAAGTACAGGCCTTGTCCCTTCCATCGAAGCTACCACTGTAGATCCAGCTGTCCCCTCAGATCGTTCTTCCAGAAATATTTCGGAGGGATTCAACACTTCACGAAGCCCCTCTTCTTTCATTTCGAAAATTCCCATCTCATTGGTACTTCCGAATCTATTTTTTACCCCACGCAATATTCGGTAAGTATGGTGCCTTTCCCCCTCGAAGTACAGTACAGCATCCACCATATGTTCCAACAATCTTGGACCAGCAATGGCACCTTCTTTTGTTACATGACCAACAATAAATATTGGAATGCCATTTGTCTTAGCAATCTTCATTAATTCAACTGTACACTCACGAACCTGCGAGACACTTCCTGGAGCACTGGTTACTTCTTCCTTAAAAATCGTCTGAATGGAATCAATCACCACAAATGAGGGTCGTAATTCTTCTATTTGCTTACCAATATCAAACAAATTTGTTTCAGAGAGAACATATAGTAAGTCTGATTTTATCCCCAAACGATCCGCTCGAAGTTTTGTTTGACGTGTTGATTCCTCTCCAGATACATAAAGTACTGGCAATTGCTTATCTGCCAATTGTGAAGATATTTGCAACAGTAATGTGGACTTCCCAATACCTGGATCTCCACCAATCAATACTAAAGAACCTAAAACGATTCCTCCACCTAGGACACGGTTAAATTCCATCATGGAAGTTGTTACTCTCGGTTCCTTCTCAGATTCAATTGCCGTGATACTTTCCGGCTTGCTAACTGACTGGGTTCCACTCGAAAACGAGGTTCTCCCTCTGACATCCGATGCCTCAATCTCTTCAACCATTGAATTCCAATTATTGCAACTGGGACATTTACCCATCCATTTTGCCGATTCATATCCACATTCCTGGCAAGTATACTTCGTTTTTCGTTTAGCCAAATCACTATCCCCTTTTTCTATTGTAAAACATTTTTGAATCTGGTAGGTTACAGATTCCTATCATTTCATAAAAATTCTTACCATAATTATGCCACAACTGAGTAGTTGATAGCTTCTTAACGTTTAAATGGAAGGAAAAGCTAGAAGATATTACTCTTCTAGCTTTTATGTTCATCAGTTATATAGTGCCACATTTACTGCTAGTATGACTTATTTTTAAATAAAGTAACACGCTATGCGAGAACAGTAAAATCACCTTTGTTGTTTAACCCTATTTTAACACTTTCCCCTTTTGTAATGCTTTCTTTCAACAGTTCTTCAGACAACAGATCTTCAATATTTTTTTGAATTGCTCTGCGTAATGGTCTCGCACCATATTCAGGGTCAAATCCATCATTGGCAATTTTTTCAACTGCCTTTTCTGTTAGAGATAAATGTATATCCTGACCTTTTAGACGACGTTGCAGTTGGTCCAACATAAGCGTTACGATATCCTTCATATGCTTTTTCTCCAAGGAATGGAATACGATCGTTTCATCGATACGGTTCAAGAACTCAGGGCGGAAAGCCTTTTTTAATTCTTCCATTACTTTGGATTTCATATCACTATATTCCTGTTTTTCATCACCCATATTAAACCCAACATACTTGTTTCGCTTTAACTCACTTGCGCCAACGTTAGAAGTCATAATGATTACTGTGTTACGAAAATCAACGAGTCGACCTTTTGAATCGGTTAAACGTCCATCTTCAAGAACTTGCAGTAAAATATTAAATACTTCCGGGTGAGCCTTTTCTATTTCATCCAGCAATACAACGGAATATGGTTTACGACGGACTTTTTCTGTAAGCTGTCCGCCTTCTTCGTATCCAACATATCCTGGAGGAGAACCGACCAAACGAGATGTCGCATGTCTTTCCATGTATTCAGACATATCAATTCGTATCATTGCATCCTCATCGGCGAACATTACTTCTGCTAGTGCACGTGCAAGCTCCGTTTTCCCAACTCCTGTTGGTCCGAGGAAGATAAATGAACCAATCGGACGTTTCGGATCCTTTAATCCAGCACGTGCTCTGCGAATCGCCTTGGATACAGCGTCAACAGCCTCTGATTGACCAATTACACGATTATGCAAAATCTCTTCCATATTCAATAGACGTTGGCTCTCATCTTTAGTCAATTTAGATACAGGAACACCCGTCCATATAGAAACAACACTTGCAATGTCTTCAACGGTTACTTCAGAGTCGGTCTGACCCTGTTTTTCTTTCCATTCATCTTTGGTCTTTTCCAGTTCCTCACGATAACGTTGTTCCGAGTCACGTAAAGAAGCAGCTTTTTCAAATTCCTGACTTTGAACAGCAGCATCTTTTTCTTTACGGACTTCTTCAAGCTTCTGCTCCAACTCTTTTAGATTAGGTGGAATCGTGTACGAACGAAGACGCACCTTTGAACCTGCCTCATCAATTAGATCAATTGCTTTATCCGGCAAAAAGCGATCGGTAATATATCGATCAGAAAGTGTTGCAGCCGCTTCAATAGCTTCATCTGTAATCGTCACACGGTGATGTGCCTCGTAACGGTCACGGAGGCCTCTTAAAATCTGAATGGTTTCATCCATTGTTGGTTCATCTACTTGAATCGGCTGGAATCTACGTTCAAGTGCTGCGTCTTTTTCAATATATTTACGATATTCATCCAATGTGGTTGCCCCGATACATTGCAATTCACCACGGGCAAGTGATGGTTTCAAAATATTAGAAGCATCTATGGCACCTTCTGCCCCACCAGCTCCGATTAGAGTATGAAGTTCATCGATGAATAAAATAATATTACCTGCTTGACGGATTTCTTCCATTACTTTTTTCAGGCGATCTTCGAATTCACCGCGGTATTTTGTTCCAGCAACTACCGTACCCATATCTAATGTCATTACGCGCTTTTCTCTTAACGTTTCCGGTACTTCATTATCAATGATTTGCTGTGCTAGTCCTTCAGCAACAGCCGTTTTACCAACACCTGGTTCACCAATCAGTACTGGATTATTTTTCGTCCGGCGGCTCAATACTTGAATGACACGTTCAATCTCTTTCGCACGTCCAATGACAGGGTCAATTTTACCTTCCTTGGCGCTGACAGTTAAGTCTCTGGCTAAGGAATCGAGTGTAGGTGTACTTGCATTCGATTGCTGCCCTGCACGTCCTTGACGACCTGCCTGTGATTCATTGCTGCCGAGCAGCTGTAAAACCTGCTGTCTTGCTTTATTTAGACTTACTCCAAGATTGTTTAATACTCGTGCAGCAACACCTTCGCCTTCACGAATTAAACCAAGTAAAATATGCTCTGTTCCCACGTAGGAATGACCAAGTTTCCTCGCCTCATCTTGAGACAATTCAACCACTTTCTTAGCACGTGGAGTATAATGAATCGACTGCATTGGCTGTTTGCCAACCCCGATTAATTTTTCAACTTCTTCCTGAATCTTTGTTACTTCTAAACCAAGGGACTGCAAAGCCTTAGCGGCAATTCCTTCCCCTTCGCGAACAAGGCCTAATAAAATATGTTCTGTACCAATATTATTATGACCAAGTCGTACCGCTTCCTCCTGTGATAACGCCAATACTTTTTGTGCTCTTTCTGTAAATCGTCCAAACATCATCTGGATTTCCCTCCTATTTTTCCAATTTTAATCTTTCACGAATGAGCGATGCACGCAGTACGTCACGTTCACCCGCTTTTAAAGTTCTATTTGCATATTGTTGAAGAAAACCCGGTTGTGTAAGAACCATTAACTCATTTAGGATATTTCCTGATGTATTCTTTATAATACCTAAATCTATACCTAATCGCACGTCTGAAATACATCTGGATGCTTCCTTTGAATCTATTATCCGACTGTATTGCAGCACACCGTAGGAACGAAAAATACGATCCTGAAGCTTCATTTCCGATCGTTCTACGATATGCGTACGTGCCGTTCTTTCATGTTCAATCAATTGATTCACTACACTTCCCAGATCCTCAATAATGTCATACTCAGACTTTCCAAGTGTAATTTGATTTGATATTTGGAATATGTTGCCAAGAGCTTCACTACCCTCACCATATATCCCCCTGACTACAAGCCCGAGTTGACTAATTGCAGGAATCATTCGATTAATTTGATTCGACATGGCCAACGCTGGAAGATGCATCATCACAGAGGCCCGCATACCTGTACCCACATTCGTTGGGCAACTAGTTAAGTAGCCTTTCGTCTCATCAAATGCATAATTCACCTTTTCCTCGAGCCAGTCATCAAAGTTAAAAGCATGCTCCAGTGCTTTTTTTAACTGCAAGCCAGGGAAGTATACCTGGATACGAATATGATCTTCTTCATTAATCATTACAGAAACCTGTTCATTCTGCGATATCAATGCGGCTCCTTGCTGTGTAAATTTAACAAGATGCGGACTAATTAGATGCTTTTCGACCAGTACACTTTTTTCAACTGGGGTCAACTCTGGGATAGAAACAAACTCAAGATTTTCGTAAGACTGAAATGATTGATGTGCATACTCCTCCTCAAAAAAACTACGGATTTCCTCCAGTTTCTCCTGATCAGCAAGAATGGGATAGGATACATTGGCAAAGTTTCTGGCTAATCGAATCCTGCTGCTCATCACGATATCTTTATCAGGTCCATCATCAAGCATCCATGGACTGATCGCTTCATTAATAAAGTGCTCTAAGGTCATAAGTCCTCACCTGCTTCCGGCTCTCGATGTCCTATCTCCAATGCCTTGATCTTGTCCCTAACTTTTGCTGCTTCTTCAAAAGCCTCTGTTTCAATGAGATGATGCAATTCCTCTTTATAGCTTTGCAGCTGCCTTTTTACATGTAAATCACTGCCAGCACGTTTTGGTATTTTACCAAAATGCTTTGTATTACCTGCGTGTACTCTACGGAAAATCGGTTCTAGTCTGGAAGTAAACGATTCATAGCATTGCGCACAGCCAAATTTTCCAATCTTCTTAAACTCAGAAAATGTCATCCCGCAAGAGGAACACTGCAGATCCTTCATTTGATTTATCTGGTTGCCACTAGGATTTGCCATTTTCAAATTATCAAAATTAAATAACCCTGTAAGCAAATCATGAAGAGAATAACCATCTTCGGGATAGGATACATACCCTTTCTTCTTGGCACATTCTTCACACAATTGCACGATTGTTTCTTCCCCATTAATAATCTTTTTAAATTGTAGTGTAGCAGGCCTTTCATGGCATTCATGACATTCCAAAGTTATTCCCCCTTACCCGAAAATAATAGTACCTTATTTATTCATTTAAATACTTAAGTGTAGAGAGCATTGCGGCCAGTACACGAGCGCGAACCTCATCCCGTAATGGCAAATTAAAAGCCAATGTAGTTCGATCAATGGCACTTAGCATAATTTTAGCTTCTCGCTTTGAAATAAGTTTTTCTTCTAATAAGCGTTCAAGTACATCAATCGAAGAACGTTGTGAAATAGCTGTCCCAATCATTTGTATAATTTCATCAATTAAATCAGATTTATCTTCATGCTTTACACGCATGATACGGATATACCCACCGCCACCGCGCTTGCTCTCTACTATATACCCTTTTTCCATTGTAAAACGCGTGTTAATGACGTAATTTATTTGTGAAGGGACACACTGAAATTGATCTGCAATTTCGCTACGTTTTATTTCAATCGTGTTTTGGCCTTTCGTCTGAAGCACATTCTTCAAATATTGTTCAATAATATCCGAAATGTTGCTCATTTTGTGTTGCACCTCTTATCTGTATGATTTATCTCAGTTTATAATGTTATTTTGACTTTGACTATCTTTGACTTTACCATTATTATACGCCAAAATGAAGGAGATGCAAACATCTTACTTTATATATATTAGCCAAAATTTAAGGAAACGAAACAAAAGCCTTACACATATTATATGTGTAAGGCTTTTGAAACAGTTTAACTATTTAACTTAGAAATGTTTTTGACATAATCAATTTTAGATATTTCTTCGAATAATCCTACAAGATCCTGTTTTTCTTTTACGTCTGTTTTTATATAAATTTTCCTTAAATTACTTTCCATCCGAAAGATTTCAACATTTTTAATCGACAAATTATACTTCTCAATAAGCTCAACTACATAATGAATTTGAAAATATTCTTCTACTACGATTTCTATAAAATTACTAGTTTTCGATTTTGGAAAGAAACTTTCAATATGATTGAGGAAGACCAAACTAATTAATATAATCAGTGTTGTCACTATCGCAACACTGTACATACCAGCTCCAACTACCAGTCCTATACCTGCAACAGCCCAGATAGAAGCAGCCGTAGTTAATCCCCGAACCGTTCCTCCATACACTATAATCGTTCCTGCCCCAAGAAAGCCTATCCCACTAATTACATAAGATGGTATACGTGCTGGGTCAAATTGAACATTGTCATATGTTTCCATAAATGAAATAAAACCGAATAAGGATAAAATCATCATTAAACATGAACCCACACCAACTAAAATATGTGTACGAAAACCCGCTGAATGATTATTTATTTCCCTTTCAAATCCAATTAAGCCTGATAATAACAGGGCAACAAATAGACGAAGGACAATTAAAAGAAAATCATCCCCAAATATTTGATCTATATAATTCAATTTTTTGTCCTCCTCAAAATAAAATTTATTTATTCAATATACTTTAAATTTTAAAATAGAATAGCATATTTTTCTTCATCTGCATAATCATTCTTTTATTACTATGACTATTTTTGTATAAACGAAAAAAGAGTTAAGATACAAAAATGTACCTTAGCTCTTTTATTTTGCCTGGCGGCGTCCTACTCTTGCAGGGGCAAGGCCCCAACTACCATCGGCGCTGAAGAGCTT
>NZ_JBHSAO010000018.1:0-63441 GCF_042650085.1 Oceanobacillus longus
CAAACTGAAGAGCTGTGTCGGACACGGAAGCACCTGTGCTCTTCATAAAGCTTAATACATCTAACTTCAATTGAACAGAGTAAACGCTTTGTTTTTGTTCATTTTGCACTAATTTATTTGACCCGTAGTACTTATAAATTCTTACCCAACCTCGAAGTGTAGTCGTTGGTACCTTGTATTTTTCCGCTAACCGTCTATAACTCAATTTCCCTTCAATATATTCTTCTGCGACCTTTACCTTAAACTCTTTACTGTACGTTGCCATAAACCTAACCCCCATAAATTATTTTTACTCTAACTTATGGGGGTCAGGTCAAAAGCGAAGTATATTTACCAGAGCGGTCGCCGAAGTAACTTATCCTAGTTCGTAGTTAATAGATTTTGTGGACTAACAGCAATCGCTGAGAAAACCCCAAATTATAAAAGGTGGAGAGCATTTGCTTTCCACTTTTTAAAATGGAGCCTTTTCCAGAACTCTTCCTTTCCTGCCTTCCGTAGTTTCCGCATGTTTTAAAGAACTGATAATAGCTTCTTCTGTTGATTCAACAACGGCTTGAAATAATTGGTTCATCATGGGGTGGTCATCACGAATAAAGGATAAAGAATCCAAAATAGAAGTATGTTTATGATCATGCTTATTTGCTGTAGAGAATGCGATGGCGATATCACCACTGCCATGATCTATATTGCTTCCGGTTCGAGCGAGTCCTGCTGCACAACGTGTGGCAAGGCGTTTTAATTGACGGTCATAAAGTGGAGCATCGGTGGCTATGATCATCATAATAGAACCATCAGGAGTGTCTTGATTTTTTTTCTTCCAGTCAGCAAATAACGCATCATCACTTTTACCAAAATTACTTACAACCAGGCAACCGACAGTATAATCGTGCTCATCAGCTGAAACAACGCGTGAAGACGTACCGATACCACCCTTATACCCGAAACATTGCATCCCTTTTCCCGCACCAACAGCACCTTCTTCGACTGGGTGTGTCGTGGCATTATGAATAGCTTCTACCGCATGATCTGGCGTGATTGCTTGAAGTCGAATACTATTCAAAAAGCTGTCGTTACATTCCCCGACTACAATATTAATCGTTCCAGTTGTATCACCGATTTCTTCATTTTGTTCCAACATATATTTTAACGCGCCTTGCTTAACGGCTCCAACACTGAACGTATTCGTTAACATAATAGGAGATTCCAATAGTCCGATTTCCTCAATTTGCACGAGGCCTGCAGTCTTACCAAATCCATTGATAACGGAACTTCCAACAGGCAGTTTTTGCCTGAATATATTCCCGGAATGAGGGAGAATAGCAGTTACACCAGTACATATTGTATTTTCTTCGTCGACTTTTTCAAATAACGTAACATGTCCTACTTTTACATCCAGGACATCGACAATACAATTATTTTTACCTTTTTGTAATTTCATAATAATCTCCTTTAGTGGGAATGAGATTGAAGTGAATAAAAGCTTTATTATTTTCCCCTTTTTATAGTGATTATGCATTATTTAAGTATTATTATAGCAAATCTGTTGGGAAATGATTATATTTTTGAATGTAAATAAGTAACTAAGGAAAACTATCTATAACAATTTAGTGGAGGGTCAAAATGAAGAAAATACTTTTTATAACAATTTTAACTTGCATATTTCTTTGGTCCACAGGCACAATTTTGGCGGATTCAAACGGTACCGAGATTGGAGATCAAGCACCTGATTTTGAATTGATGACAATGACTGGTGAAAAGGTAACGTTATCTGACTACAAAGGGAAACGAATCATGCTAAATTTTTGGGCTACCTGGTGCCCGCCGTGCAGGGAAGAAATGCCTGATATGCAGAAATTTTACAAGGATAAGGATGCGGTTGTATTGGCAATTAACTTGACTGACATGGAAAGGAATAAAGATCAGGTAACACAATTTGCTGATGAACTCGGGTTAACATTTCCCATTTTGATGGACGAAGAAGGAGAGGTTTCCACTTTGTACAGAATAAGTCCAATCCCAACAACATATATGATTGATTCGAAAGGTGTCATTCGTTATAAGGCATATGGTGCATTGGACTATGAACGTATGATTGCGGAATATGAAAAGTTGCAATAATATCTTTTGCATTTTGGGACATACCCTGTTAATTTTTGTAAATAGGTTATAAATAAGAAAAAGTACTGTATCTCCTTCGCCAAAGATGTTATACTATAAAAAAATCAATATGCAGTATTCCTTCGGGGTCGGGTGAAATTCCCAATCGGCGGTAATGAAGCATTGCTTCTAAGTCCGTGACCCGTGCGGTTTTTAAACCAAGCGGTGGATCTGGTGAAACTCCAGAACCGACAGTTAAAGTCTGGATGAGAGAAGGGATTTTAGGCATGCAATTTGATAGTAGCTATCGTATTTTTGCACGATTCTATCGTTGTGCAAGTATTTGGTATCACTATTAATATTCATGCACATTAAAATTCTAACTCGAAGCCTCTGAAGCTATTTTTCAGAGGCTTTTTTAATACGCCGAAGATAAGTTTAATTTGCATTAATAGGTAGGAGAGGAAGATGTAAATGTTCACGGGGATTATTGAGGAAATGGGAACAGTGGAAAAGATGCAAAACGTTTCTGAACAAGCTGTTCAGCTGACAATTGGATCTAAAAAGGTACTCGAAGACGTGAATATTGGAGATAGCATCTCCGTTAACGGAATTTGTCTAACAGTAACGCATTTTTCAAAGAAAAGTTTTCAAGTGGATGCTATGCCTGAAACAATCCAATCAACCTCATTACAATTGTTGAAACCAGGTTCACAAGTGAATTTGGAACGGGCAATGGCTGCTAATGGAAGGTTTGGAGGTCACTTTGTTTCCGGTCATGTAGATGGTACAGGAAGAATTATCGAAAAAAAGAAGCAAGAAAATGCG
The DNA here is from genome assembly GCF_042650085.1 of Oceanobacillus longus. Taxonomy (NCBI): domain Bacteria; kingdom Bacillati; phylum Bacillota; class Bacilli; order Caryophanales; family Bacillaceae; genus Oceanobacillus; species Oceanobacillus longus. The sequence goes on from NZ_JBHSAO010000018.1 coordinate 2,926, forward strand.
GTTTATTATGACATTCAAATTCCTGAAGATCTAGCTCCATTTCTAATGCATAAAGGATCCATTACGGTTGACGGAACAAGTCTCACACTTTTTGGCGTTCATAAAAATATATTTACAATCTCACTGATTCCACACACGATGGCAGAAACGGTTCTTGGTGGAAAAGGCAAGGGTGATATCGTCAATATTGAATGTGACATGCTAGCCAAATATGTTCAAAATATGCTAAGGACTCAGCAAACAGATCAAGGCGAAGGTATAAACGAAAATTTTCTTAAAACGAATGGTTTTATGTAAAAGGAGGAGGATTGCAAATGATTCATACAATAGATGAAGCTATAATTGAATTGAAAGCTGGAAAACCAGTTATTGTAGTAGATGATGAAAATAGAGAAAATGAAGGTGATTTCATTGCTCTATCTGAAAAAGCAACACCGGTAGTTATTAATTTTATGATCACACATGGTAAAGGATTAGTCTGCACACCAATTCAAGAAAATCTTGCTAAAAAAATCGGACTTCCGATGATGGTTGCTAACAGCACAGACCCACTTGGAACAGCTTTTACAGTATCGATTGATCACATAGATACGACTACTGGAATCAGTGCAGTGGAAAGGTCAAACACCATACAAGCTTTGACAAGTCCGGAGGCAGGCATAGCCGATTTCAAACGTCCTGGACACGTATTTCCGCTTATTGCAAAAAATGGTGGAGTACTGACTCGCTCAGGGCATACAGAAGCGGCTGTAGATTTAGCAATCTTAAGTGATGCTTTCCCATCAGGTGTCATTTGTGAAATCATTAAGGAAGACGGTGAGATGGCGAGATTACCGGACTTAGAAGTAATGGCAGAAAAATTTGATCTTAAATTAATTACAATTGAAGATTTGGTTGCCTATCGGAAAAAGCAAGAATTAATTCATAATTAGAATAGGGAGATGGAATAAATGGGGAACACATATGTAGGAAATGTCGTAGGTACAGATTTAAAAATTGGAATTGTAGTGGCAAGGTTTAACGAATTTATTACAGGTAAATTACTGGATGGGGCATTGGATACATTAAAAAGACACGGTGTTGCAGAAGAAAATATTGATACAGCCTGGGTGCCGGGAGCATTTGAACTTCCGTTAATTGCACATAAAATGGCTAATAACAGTAAGTATGATGCTGTTATTACATTAGGAACGGTAATACGTGGCTCAACACCCCATTTCGACTATGTTTGTAATGAAGCAGCAAAGGGAGTTTCCAATGCATCGATGCAAACTGGTAAGCCTGTCATCTTTGGTCTTTTAACTACGGAAACCATTGAACAAGCAATCGAACGTGCTGGAACAAAAGCAGGCAATAAAGGAGCAGACGCAGCAGTAACTGCAATTGAAATGGCAAACATGATAAAAATGATAGAGAATTAATTCCATATAAAGTCGGGAAGTATATAGTTCTTCTCGGCTTTTTGTATGGAAAATTACTGGAGAGTAAGATAAACTACTAGTTAGGGAATTTTTACGACCGGAGGAGATTACAATCAAACTTTTAGTTGCACAACTTGTTATTGTGGCGTTGGTGTGGGCGGGGATGGCTTCCTTTTTTACAGATATGAATGATATAAGCAAGATCATATTCTATATCGTTACATCATGGCTGTTGTTTTTAATTGTTATCATTGTGAAAGCACTGATAAAGAATCGATCGAGTAAAAAGAACGAATAGCTAATAAAAGCGTGAGGAAGGTTTAACTATGCTTACAATTGAAAATTTACATAAATCTTATGGTGAAAAAATACTTTTTAATAATGTAACCTGTACAATTGCAACACATGAAAGAATTGGATTGATCGGTGTCAACGGTACTGGGAAATCAAGTTTTTTAAAAGTAATTGCAGGATTGGAATCACCAGAAAAAGGCATGATTAAGCATTCGAAAGATTATCATATCGAATATCTTGCACAAGACCCTGTTTTAGATCCGGATTTAACGGTTATCGAACAAATTTATTATGGAGACTCTGCAGTCATGAAGCTGATGCGCACGTATGAAGCGGCATTGCTTAAACTTCAAGAAGATGCTGAAAATACCGATAATCAAGCTCGTTTGATGCAGGTACAGCAGGAAATGGATGCTGAAGAAGCTTGGGAAGCAAATACGGCGGCGAAAACGGTGCTGACCAAACTAGGGATCACTGATTTCGGAAAAAGAATAACCGAACTTTCTGGTGGACAAAAGAAAAGGGTAGCAATTGCAAAAGCTCTTATTCAGCCGGCGGATTTATTAATTCTTGATGAGCCGACAAATCACCTAGATAATGAAACCGTTGAATGGCTTGAAAAATATTTGCAGTCCTATAAAGGTTCCATGCTATTGGTAACTCATGATCGCTATTTCCTCAATAGGGTTACAAACCGAATTTATGAGCTTGATAAAGGAAATTTATATATTTATGAAGGAAATTATGAAATCTTTCTGGAGAAAAAAGCGGAAAGAGAAGCCCTCGAAATCAGCAGTGAACAAAAACATCAGAATACATTAAAACGTGAACTGGCCTGGCTTAGACGTGGGGCTAAAGCGCGATCAACGAAACAAAAGGCGAGAATCGATCGTGTGGAGGTTATGAAAGAGGAAACGTTTGATACAAATAAAGATAATGTGGATTTTCAAGTCGGCTCAACCCGACTAGGTAAGAAAGTGATTGAACTTAAAAATATCAAAAAATCCTATGATGGAAAAATCCTTCTGCATGATTTCAGCCATCTGATTGTCCCTGGCGATCGTATAGGAATAATTGGTGCCAATGGTTCTGGTAAAACAACCTTGCTTAATATTATGGCTAATCGCATTGAGCCGGACGAAGGTGAAATAGAGATAGGGGAAACGGTGAAGATTGGTTATTACACACAAGGTGATGAGGAACTGGACGGAAACATGCGCATTATTGATTATATCAAAGAAGTGGCAGAAGTAATTCATACAAAGGATGGTCAGGTAATTACAGCGGAACAAATGCTGGAGCGATTTCTTTTTACACGTTCCGAGCAGTGGACCTATATCCGCAAAATTTCCGGAGGGGAAAAGAGAAGATTATATTTGCTTAAAGTGTTGATGACAGAACCGAATGTTCTCTTCCTTGATGAACCGACCAATGACCTGGATACGCAAACATTGAGTGTTCTGGAGGAATACTTGGATCATTTCCCTGGCGTTGTTATTACTGTTTCCCATGATCGTTACTTTTTGGATCGGGTAACGAAGCGCCTGTTGGTCTTCTGCGGTGAAGGTAATACGAGTCTTTTCTTCGGTAATTACAGTGAATATCTGGAAAAGCGCCAATTAAAAGAGGGTACACCGACGAAGACGAAGCAGGAAAAAGTTGCAGAAAAACCGAAGAAACAGAAGAAGAAACTTTCCTATAACGAACAACGGGAATGGGAAAAAATTGAAGGACAAATTATGGAACTCGAAGAAAAAGTAGAAGAGATTCAGCAGGGAATTGTTGATGCTGGAAGTGATTCGGAACAAGTACAAAAGCTATTCGCAAAACAACAGGAAGCAGAAACCGAACTGGAAGCAAGGATGGACCGATGGGAAGAGCTTTCGTTGCTCGTAGAAGAATTAGAGAAAGATTGAATCATTTATTGCAATATGCTAATAATGAAGACAAGAAGACAATAGAAGAACACCACACAGAAAAGTCGTAAACGATAAACGAATATCTGTGTGGTTTTTTATTACTGGCTCTTTTCGTCATGTTGGATATTGCGGTTACTCATCCCACTGAAAAAAAGTATTATTGCTTTATAGTCTTCGTAGTTGAGATAAACTACGTACTAGGATAAGTTACTTCGGCGACCGCTCTGGGGAAATATACTTCGCTTTCCGCGGGCGGCTGGTGAGCCCCCTCGTGCTAACGCACTCCGGGTCTCACCGATGCCTTTCCTCCCGCTGGAGTCTTCGTATATTTCCCCAGAGCTGATTTTAAGCTTACAAAATATTAACTGCATTAATGATTTATAAAATCATATCACCGAGCTTCACCAGTACGGGTGAGCGAAGGGCGGTGACTCCTGCGGGAAAAGCACGTGTCCGAAGACCCCGCAGAGTGGGTTTCTCGAGGAGGCTGAGGCCGTGCCCGCGGAAAGCATCCGCCCAGAGCGATCCCGGACGGCGGGAAAAGCGGTTACTTAAAGAAACCAAACAACCAGCAGTTACTTCGTAGTTTATAGATATTGTGACAAAAAGGAACATTGTTTTTGATGAGACGAGTAACGGCAGTCTAATCTATTAGAAAACTGACGTAATAATTTATATATGATGTAATATTTAAGCAGTAGTAACAATATATCAAGCAAGAGGTATTTGGAGATTTGAATTTTTTTGGAATGGAGTTGAAGGAATGAGCCTGGAAAATGATAATCGTAGAGATGAACAACGTCGAGTTGATGAAGTCATTGATGAGATTAATAAAAAAGTCGATTCATTATATTCTAAATCAGCAGGATTAAAAGAAAATGTAATCGAATTGCGGAAGACCTTTTGGGATGATGTGACAGTAAATCTGGATGAACCTGATGACGTTATTGAGACACAGGCCAGCATTAAACAACAGGCAGAATTATTATCGGAAATAGAAAGATCCCATGGAAAACTTGGTGAGCAACTAAAAACATTAATGAAGTTAAAAGATTCACCATATTTTGGGCGAGTTGACTTTGTAGAAGACGGCGGTAATGAAACGGACCGTATTTACATTGGTATTTCATCATTAATGGATAGGAATGATGAAAACTTTCTAATATATGACTGGCGTGCACCCATTTCAAGTCTGTATTATGATTACCCTCCAGGAAAAGCAGTATTTAAAACAACGGAAGCTGAGATCACAGGAGAAATAACATTAAAACGGCAATTCATCATAAAACAAGGCATTATGGAAGGAATGTTTGATACAGGAGTAACAATCGTTGATCAGCTTCTTCAGCAGGCGCTTGGAAATAATGCTAGTACCACAATGAGAAGCATTGTTGCTACAATCCAGAAGGAACAAAATAAAATCATTAGAAATGAACGAAGTAACCTCTTGATTGTTCAAGGTGTAGCAGGTAGTGGGAAGACTTCAGCAGCTTTGCAACGTATTGCTTATTTGATGTATCGGTACCGCGAAGATTTAAATACCGAAGATATCGTTCTTTTTTCTCCAAATCCTTTATTTACGAGTTATATATCCAATGTCCTGCCAGAGTTAGGAGAAGCAAATGTAAGACAAACAACATTTTTACACTACTTAGAAGCAGGTATTGGAAGTTCGTTCAGCGTAGAATCTCCATTCGAACAAATGGAATATGTATTAACTGAAACGAATCGTGAAGATTATGGGATACGCCTAAAAGCAATCGATTATAAATCAGGGCTTGCATTTAAAGATCTAATTGACGAATTTGTTTCCAATTTGAAAAAAAGTAGTCTTGAATTTAAAAATATTTCCTTTCGTAAAGAAATCCTTTTTTCAAAACAACAAATAAGTGATTACTTTTATGCCTTAGATAAAGATCTAGCGATACCCAATAAAATGCAACTCGTCTCTGAATGGTTACTAAAAGAATTACGTCGTGTTCAGAAGCGTGAAGAGGATAAGGATTGGGTAATGGAACAAGTAGAATTATTGGATAAGGAAGCTTATTTAAAGGCGTACCATAAATCAGTGAAGCAAGATGATCTGAATGATTTCGCAAGTAATATGGAGTTGGAAGAGGAGTTCCTGCGTAAGGAAGTCGTAAAAAGGGTTTTCTCAAAGATTAAAAAACGTGTGAAACGTTTTGAATTCGTTCATCTATCTGAGACTTTCTATAAGCTCTTTACGGAATGGAAACCTCAAAATGCTCCTGAACTTTGGAAGGAAATCTGCACGCTGACAGTTAAAAATTTATCTAATAATAATTTGTTATGGGAAGATGCTACACCTTATATCTACTTCAAAGGTAGACTATTCGGAGATGATGCAGATCGGTCTGTCCGGCATTTACTTATTGATGAGGCTCAAGATTATTCAGCATTCCAATTTGCCTATATCAAGCATATCTTTCCATATACGAAGTTAACATTGCTGGGAGATATTAATCAGTCCATTTATACGTATGCTACAAAGGAAAATCCGCTGATTTCAGTAGATACGGAAAGCAGCTATGAAAAGATTACCCTGACAAAAAGTTACCGTTCCACAAAGGAAATAGTTGATTTCACCACGTACTTTGCACCAGGCAAGGAGTTAATTGAAGCCTTTAACAGAGAAGGAAGAATACCAAGACTTGAAAGGTTAACGGATAAGGAAGCGTTGGTAACTGCAATTGTTGAAAATATGATGGAGCTTAGGGAAGAAGGGCATGAAACGATTGCGCTTATTTGTAAGACGTTAGAGGAAAGTGAGATACTTTATAAGTTATTACAGAACAAAATCGCTGTTAAACAAGTCAACGAGGAAACGTACTCCTTTGAGAAGGGATTGCTTGTACTGCCTGTATACTTGGCTAAAGGAATTGAATTTGATGCGGTTATAATTCCTGACGCATCCAAAGAACAGTATTTCATGGAGTCAGACAGAACGATTTTCTATACAGCGTGTACGAGGGCAATGCATGCATTGGTGATGTTAACGATAAGTGAGCCAAGTCCTTTTATTTTGGAAGCACCACTGAATACGTACGATAGGAAGGAATAGAAAAGAGACTGGGACAAAAGTGTTTTAACCAAAGTAAAATCCGAACATAGTTGGTGCAAATATACCGCTACGGAAATACACTACACTTTCCGCGGGCGCTGCTGAGCCTACTCCGAGCTATCGCTCTACGTAGTCTCACCTAGGCTTTTCATCCCGCAGGAGTCTCCGTGTATTTCCTTCGCTATTATGGCGAAATGTTCGGCTTTGAGTTAAACACTTTAGTTATGTCCCAGGCTCTTTCAATTAAAATATAGGATTTTCCAATCTAATTTAAACCTTCAATTTCAAGTTTTTCGACAATCGCTGTTCCGTTATCCAATACATTAACATCAAACTGTACTAGATCCCCCTGCTGTAGAAAAACAGCTAACGGTGCTTTGGTGGAGTTTAATGTATAAATCGTTTGATCATCTGTTAATATAAACTGAATTAATTGTCCTGTTTCCTGATTTGTTACGACGACCCGGTCAACTTCGCCACTGCGTTCTTCAAGTCCAGATGTCTCGCCAGTTGATTCTACATTACTTGGGTCTTGAGCTAATGCCAGACGATAGGCATCCAGTGTTTGTCTTGCCGAATCCCCAAAGACTACAAAATCAGAATCGGCAGCTTTAATATAGGCATAATGCTTGAATAACCCGTTTGGATCCAACACATTAACTACCCAAGTTGGGTTACCGTCAATGTTATACAATACCGGCATAGAACCGGTCCAGTTTTTCTCTGGAAATTCTTTGTCGACGATTTCTCTTGCGCCCTTACTGTCCATAATTCCATTATTCTGAGCGCCATTATAGTAAACTAACTCGCCTGTACGGGCATTGACTAAAGTATACCCTAGTGCCGAATCAATGTTTTCCTTTGGTGAGGTCATATCGGTAAAATAGTGCATGGCGCCACTTTCATCAAAAATAGGTGTTACATTACTTTCCGTACCTGATTCATTCGGTATTTTTACATCTTTTTTCCCGAATAAAGAGTTGAGCCAGCCATGGACGTATCTTCCGAAGTATTCGTTCTCCTCAGAAGCCATTTCCGAGCTGATCGAGCCGTCAATAAATTCAGGCGCTTCCTCTGTCTCATACAAGGTTACTTCACTCGTTACGGGATCGACAACAGCCACATTTAGTTTGGACATATTCGGTTTATTTGTTACGCCAATTGGCTTATAAAGCGTCTGAACATACCAAGGTTTCCCATCTTCGTCCACCTCAATTTGAGCCTCACCACTATTGATATAGTTTGGATACGCTCCGTAAATAGTCCGTTCTATATTATGATTAAAGAAACTTGAATTTGTATACCTCATTTTACTTTCAATAAACTGCGGTTGAGCATTGACATCTGTAGCAGAAATCATAAAGTAACCTTCCGTTTCCTTTCCACGGAAGTAACGCCAGAAATCAGTGAATTCAACCGGTGCGATAAACACAATGTCATCATCAATCTTCTGAACCTGGAGCTTTCCTAAATCATAAAATTGCGTGTTCGGCACAACGCTCATTGCTTTTTGAACTTTATTTCTTGCAGACTCAGGTGAAACAACAATGGGTGTTGCATCCTTGTCCAATGGTTTTGCTTCTTCCACGTTCTGTTTGGAGATGGAATCATACGTGTCATTTAAAGCAAATATCCCAAAAATAAAAAATGCGGGTATGGCGATAACCGCTGCTGCAATAATACCTACAGATATGGTATCAAATTGCCTGCTGGTATTGGTAAAAGGCTTACTCATTGTAATACCGTAAAATGCCAATACGCCTACAAATGCCACAAGCAAATTGGCAATAGTCATATTAGGGATCGTGATGGTTGGCATCATAATATAAACAATAATTGCGGTAACAATAAAAAGACTAATAAATACGATTCCAATTGCCTTAAGGATTGTATTGCGGTGAAGGTTATTCTTAACGATAAAATACACCGAGATAATAAAATAAAGAATGAAAGAGAGAATGGTTGTTGTTAAAATTCCTATCATATACACAGCTCCTAATCTAGTTACTATCTAAGTATACGTTATAAAAGCGGAATAGTTTCAAAAAGTATCAATTTCGTTTAACTTTTATTTACATTCTTTAAAATGACCATTTTGCATATATAAAATGTTAGATAATTGAAGAAACAATGTTTAAAAGTCCATACTTTAAGGAAATATAACGGTGGACTGTATTTATTTTAAAAAATAGTTATAATGAACACAAGGATTTTTTTAGGAGGAAGAAAAATGAAGCTATATCAAGTAAGAAAAGGTCAGTTCGTCTTTTACCAGAATGAACTTCACAAAGTGTATTCCGTAAAAGCGATGTTTAAAAAATCAATTCACATGTACCGCTTGAAGGATATGAAGCAAGTACTGACACAGGCCCCAGAAATTGAACTATACCGACCGAAACACAATGATACATTTATTTTTTATGGGAAGCGTTATACCATTGACCAATATGCGAAGCCAAACCCAGGAGATTATATACTTATTGTAAAACCTACGCCTGATTTTCTTGATCATTATTCTCTAAATGAAATTGAAAAAGTAGAAAGCGTTGAGGACGGAAATGTAATTACAACGCGGGACAACGGTGTGAAGCATAGTGAATATGTTGTTCTTGTGGCTGGTAGACAGGATGCAAGTCAGGAAATAGCTTATTATGATAAAAATTTGGTGCCCGAGGAACAACAGCTGCAGGATGAGTCAATCAGTTATCTGGCAGAAAATGATGATGCATTGAAACCAGCCGTGGGAGATATTTATCTAGATGTACAGAATAATACGAAAGCAATGGTTGTTGCAATGACAGAAGATGAGATTGTCTTTGGTCATGGTGTGCGCGTGCATGTTGCAGAATTGTTGGATGAGAAGAAATACGAACTTGTCTATCAGTTTGAAGCAGATTGATGTTCGTACAATAAATAAAAACCCCGGTGCCTCTAGTCAGGACCGGGTTTTCTTTATTTATTTAATTCACTTAGCGCTTTGTATCCAACAACATTGATGGGATCTTTTGAGCTAGAATATACCGGTGAATAACCGAGTTCCAGTTCAGGTAGATCTGCCACCGTTAATTTTCCTTTAATAGCGGTAGCAAGTACTGCCATACGTTTATCGACTCCTTCATATCCCACAACATTAGCACCATATAATAAGCCGGTATCCTCATTATAAAATATTTTTATCCAAATTTTCTTTGATCCAGGATAATACGCAGCATGTGAATAGGAAGATAAAACGGTGTGCTGGAATATTATTCCTTCTTCCTGAAGTGATGTGCTATTATGTCCGGTTGCTGCCACTGTTAAATCAAAGACCTTTAAAATGGAAGATCCGAGATTGCCGCGGTATGGAACGGTATCTCCATTTAAATGACTGGAAATAATATATGCTTGTCTATGAGCAGGCCATGCAAGTGCAATTTGTTTTGGTGATCCTGTCAGAAAATCTCTGACTTCAACCGCATCTCCCAGAGCATAGATATCCGGATCTGTTGTTTGCATATATTCGTTTACAGAGATTGCCCCTGTGTTCCCAAGATCCAAGGAAGCGTCAATGGCCAATTTTGTGTTTGGTTTAATTCCAATAGCTAAAATGGTCATGTCAGTATCTATTTTTTTCCCGCTGTTTAATCGTAATGTTTTTCCATCGTTATGGAAGGACTCTAATCCATCATTTAAGATTACTTCGACATCTTTTTCCTCCAAGTGCTCTTGAATGATTGCAGCCATATCTTCATCGACATTTTTAATCAGCTGTGGGGATCGGTCTATAATGGTACATTCTAATTTTAAGGAATGCAGATTTTCTAGCATTTCCAAACCGATAAAGCCAGCCCCTACGATGGTTGTTTTTGTTGGTTTAGCGTTCTTAATAAATGCATTAATTCGATCCATATCCTCAATGGTCCGCAATGTAAAGGTACGGCTATTTTTGATTCCATCCACGTTTGGAACGATTGGCGTAGCTCCAGGAGAAAGGATTAATTTATCATAGGATTCTTCGTTAATGATTCCGTCTGCGTTATATTGAATGCTTTTCTTTTGACGATTAATGGATAGTACTTCTGAATTTGTACGGACTTCGACATCGTATTTATGATTAAACTTTTCGACTGGATATAATAGGTTATCCCGTTTTTTCACCTTCCCCCCGATATGATATGGCATACCACAATTGGCAAAGGAAATATATCCGCATTTATCAAATAACAAGATATCGGAATCTTTATCTGTTCTACGAATTTGGGCTGCAACGGTCGCGCCGCCACCAACACCCCCAACGATAATTATTTTCTGTGTCATTGAATCGCTCCTTAGGTAAGTTTTCGTATTTTCCAGCGTTCCTTCTAAGAAAAGATCTAATTTGAACTACAATCGAAATGAAAGCTGAAAAGGGGATACGAAAATAAAAAAATAGTATTTATAATTATAATACCCCTAAAGAGCTGAGAAAAACGATTATTATTGTAACTGGTACTACCCAACGCATTAATTGAAACCATATCTGATACGTGCTGCCAGGCAAATGATGACCGTATGAAAATTCTTGCTTGATAAGTGTCTTGTCCATTTTAAATCCAATAAATAAAGCAATGAACAAACATCCCGCAGGAAGCATAATATTACTTACCAAAAAATCACTCGCATCGAAAACAGTCAAACCGAAAATTTTAAAATCAGCAAGCAGGTTGGAAGATAATGCAGCAGGAATTCCTGCGATGAATATGACTATTCCAGCAATTAAAGAAACCTTCTTGCGAGATCTCTCTTTCTTTTCCGTAAAAGCGGATGTAATTATTTCAAGCATACTGAAGGAAGATGTCAAAACAGCAAAGAGAAACAGTAGTAAAAATAAGCTTAGGAAGACTTCACCGAACGGCATTTGAGCAAATGCTTCAGGAAGTACAATGAATAATAGCCCTGGACCTTCTGCTGGTTCCAGACCAAAAGCAAATACAACTGGAAAAATAGCGAGTCCGGCCAGGAGGGACACAAAAATATTCATTAATCCTACAGATCCAGCGGCAGCAGGTAAACTGACATCCTTTTTCAAATAGGAACTGTAAGTAACCATAACGGATATTCCTACTGCAAGCGAAAAGAAAGCCTGTCCAAGTGCGTATAATACATTTTCTGCGGTCAACTTGGAAAAATCAGGCTGAAGGAAGAAGCGAATCCCTTCCATTGCCCCTTCAAAGGTAACTGAACGAATTACAATGACAATAAAGAATACAAATAATAATGGCATTAATAGCTTACTCGATTTTTCGATGCCGTCCTTAATGCCAAATGAGACAACAATAATATTTATAATTACAAATAAAGCTAATCCCAAAATAGTTATCAGAGGGTTTCCTGTAATTGTAGCAAATAGCTCCGGATAGTTAGCGTTATCTTGAATAATCATTCCTGGTATTGATAAGGCACTATAGATTAAAACCCAGCCACCTACAACACTGTAAAAGGACATCAGTATAAAAGCTCCTACAACACCCCAATGTCCTATAAAAGACCAAGGAGATTTAGGTGAGAGTGATTGATATGCACTGACCGCTTCTTTTTGAGTCCCTCTACCGATGATGAATTCGGCTATTAATAGGGGAAGGCCAATAAGAATCGTAAAAGCAATGAATAAAAGGAAAAATGCACCTCCACCATTCATTCCTGTCATATAAGGGAATTTCCAAATTGCGCCAAGTCCGATGGCGGCACCTGCAGATGATAATATAAAGCCGAGCTTTGTCGACCATTGATCTTTTTTCTTGTCCATAAGATGTTAAGTTCCTTTCATGATTGAAAAAATTATCTACCAAGTATATCACATACAAGGTTATCTTTAAATTTAAGACATATGTCTTGTATAGGTAAGTTAGTAACTCAACTTTCGCAGAGTGAAATGGATAAATAAGCCTTGGTAGAATTAGGAGGACTGGAGCTACACTGCTCAAGTTAACTTTGGAATTACTATTAGCTCTGAACAGTCTGAATACCATCTATACTCAAGGACCTTTTCGTTAATTTCTCTGTTTTTATCATCGCAGTTTATATAAACTCCGAAGTAACTTTAGGTTATTTCCAGGATTTGTGCTTTTCCCGCCGTCCGGGACCGCTCTGGGCGGATGCTTTCCGCGGGCACGGCCTCAGCCTCCTCGAGAAACCCACTCTGCGGGGTCTTCGGACACGTGCTTTTCCCGCAGGAGTCACCGCCCGCCACTCACCCGGACTGGTGAAGCTATGTGATATGATTTATATTGCAGTTAATAATCTGTAAGCTTAAAACCAGCTCTGGGGAAATATACGAAGACTCCAGCGGGAGGAAAGGCATCGGTGAGACCCCGCAGTGCGAAGCACGAGGAGGGCTCACCAGCCGCCCGCGGAAAGCGCAGTATATTTCCCCAGAGCGGTCGCCGAAGTTACTCATCCTAGTTCGCATCTTATCTCAACTCTGCGATGATTAAGAGGCTATAAACAGTACAAAACAGCCTTTTTTTATCAAGGCTAGCAAGATTAGAGACATTCTAAATTTAAGCCGGCTAACTGTTCGAACTTATTTTATTGGTGCGAAAGTTGAGTTAGTAATAATAAAGTTGCGAATTGTCTAAGGACTGTACATCGCTTCAGGGATTTTCCATATCATACCACCTCAGTAACGTTCTATCTACTGCGGAATTATTATGGAATTGGTCATTGGTTAAGATAAATATCATATATTTATAAGATAATGGCAAATGACATTCAAAGGTTAACTTTTTAAGGAGGGTTCGTTATGGTAGCGTTATCAATGGAAGTCCAAAAACTTAAAAACTATGTTGATGGAAAATGGATGAATGTTAATAAATCGAAGGCGGTAATCAACCCAGCCACAGGTATGGAAATCGTTCAGGTACCTTTATCTGATTCAGATACAGTGAATGCTGCAGTGAGAGCAGCTGGGAAGGCACAGAAAAAATGGGCTCTTGTTCCAGCCCCGCAACGTGCCGAAGTATTATATCGGGTTGGATATCTAATGAAAGAACGGAAAGAAAGACTATCCCAATTGTTGACGATGGAAAATGGCAAAGTGATAGAAGAAGCACGTGGTGAAGTACAAGAAGGAATTGATATGGCTTTTTATATGGCTGGGGAAGGTCGCCGTTTGTTTGGGCAGACTACTCCAACAGAATTAAAGGATAAGTTTGCAATGAGTCAGCGTAGCCCCGTAGGAATTGTAGGAATTATTACGCCTTGGAATTTTCCGATTGCAATTGCCACATGGAAATCATTTCCTGCAATTGTTGCAGGGAATGCCGTTATTTGGAAGCCAGCAACGGAAACTCCAATTATGGCATTTGAGCTTGCAAAAATATTTGAAGAAGCAGGACTTCCTGATGGGGTGATGAACGTTATCTTCGGTTCGGGATTAGTTGTAGGTGAAGCGATGGTACATCATGATGACATTCGAGTTATTTCGTTTACGGGTTCCAATGATACCGGGAGAAATATTGCGAGTGCATGTGGAAAGCAATTGAAAAAGGTTTCCCTCGAAATGGGTGGAAAAAATGCGGTTATTGTAATGGATGATGCTGATTTGGATCTTGCTGCCATGGGGATTCTTTGGAGTGCATTCGGAACAAGTGGCCAACGTTGTACTGCCTGTAGCCGTGTCATTGTCCATGAAAAGGTAAAGCAAGCTCTGGAGGAAAGATTGTTGGCTGCGATGGCTAATCTGTCTGTTGGTAATGGCTTGGATGAATCCATTAAAATAGGACCGATTATCAATCAAGCTGCCATAGATAAGATAAAGAAGTACATTAAAATTGGAAAAGAAGAGGGTGCAAAATTACTTGCGGGGGGCTTTGAGCTTACAAATGAGCATCACCAAAAGGGATATTATTTTGCACCTACCTTATTTACAGATGCAACACCTAACATGCGTATAGCGCAGGAAGAAATCTTTGGCCCAGTTGTTTCAATAATAACTGTAAATAGCTTTGAAGAGGCGATTGAAGTAAATAATGGTGTGACATACGGTTTGTCAAGTTCCATATTTACCAGTGATGTTAATCGTGTATTTAAAGCACAACGTGATCTGGATACGGGAATTATTTATGTGAATGCTGGGACTACAGGGGCGGAGATACATTTGCCTTTTGGTGGTACAAAGGGTACTGGAAATGGTCACCGGGATTCAGGTGTTCAAGCATTGGATGTATTTACAGAATGGAAGGCAATTTATGTGGATTACAGCGGAAAACTGCAGCGCGCACAAATCGATGTGGAATCATAGGATACTTTATAGATCGTGATTCTTATTAAACTGCAGGGAGTGAACAACATGAAAATAGGTGTACTCGGTTCAGGCTTAATGGGAAAAGAGGCAGCACGTGATTTGGCGGCAAGTAAGGATGTGACCTCGGTAGGACTTGCAGACATCGATATCAACCGCGCGCAATCCGTCTGCGATCAGCTGAAGTCGCCAAAATTAAAGGCGTTTCAAGTAAACGCTACTGATTCAAAAGAGCTCGCAGCATATATGAAGCAATTTGATGTAGTAATTAATGCATTATTCTATTCATTTAATGAAATGGTAGCGAAAGCTGCAATTGAAGTCGGTGTAAGTTCCATCGATCTTGGTGGTCATATTGGCCATATAACCGATAAAGTACTAACATTGGATGAAGATGCAAAAAAGGTGGGTGTTACGCTTATCCCGGACCTTGGAGTAGCACCAGGAATGATTAATATTTTATCAGGATATGGCGCGAGTAAGCTGGATAGCGTAGAATCGATTAAACTATATGTTGGGGGGATTCCGGTTAACCCAGAGCCGCCAATAGAATATAATCACGTTTTTTCTATGGAAGGAGTTTTTGATCATTACACAGATCCATCTTTAATAATCCGAAAGGGTATCAAACAGGAAATTCCATCTCTCAGTGAAATTGAACAGATTCATTTTGAAGAATTTGGTTCCCTGGAGGCTTTCCATACTTCCGGAGGGACATCTACACTTTCTCTTTCTTTTCCAAATATCGAAACATTGGAGTATAAAACAATTCGCTACCCAGGACATGCGGCAAAGTTTAAGCTACTCGTCGACTTAAATCTTACAAGGAAAGATTATGAAGTGGAAGTTAACGGAGTAATGATCAGTCCAAGGGAAGTATTTTTAAAAGTACTTGATCCTATTGCAGAATTAGGGGAAAAAGATGATGCCGTCTTATTAAGGGTAGTGGTGTCAGGTGAAAAAAACGGAGCTCATACTTCCTATAAATATGAAATGACAACATATAAAGATCGGAAAACAAATGTAACCGCTATGGCACGAGCAACCGCAAATACAATTTCAGTTGTAGCACAAATGATTGGCAATGGGACGATTGCGAAAAAGGGTGTCTATCCACCTGAAAAAGTTGTCCCCGGAAAGTTGTATATACAGGAAATGGGAAAACGTGGAGTACAAATAATGGAGTCGGAGCATATTGAAAAAAGCAGAGCTGTTTATAAAAGATTAAAAAAACAGTAAGGCATTCCTGGTACAGATAAAAATAAATGCAAAATCCCACCTGCTTGAGGTGGGATTTTGCATTATTTATGAATGAGCGCTTACTTTGCTGCTTTTTGTAATTTCCCTATCATTTTAAGAGCACGACCGGTTCCGATTGCCACAGATTCGAGTGGATTTGGAGCCATATGCACCGGAACGCTTATTTCTTCTGCAAGCCATTCCTGCATGCCGTTTAGAAGTGATCCTCCGCCGGTTAGGACAATCCCGTTGTCCACAATGTCTCCACTTAACTCTGGTGGGCATTCTTCCAAGGTTGAGCGAATAGCTTCCAATATTCTTTCGAGAGATTCCTTAATAGCGTGATAGATTTCAGTTGAAGTAATTTCAATTGTTTTTGGTAGACCGGTAACCATATCCCGGCCGCGAATATCCATCGTAGTTTCTTGATGATTTGGATACGCATAACCGACTTCCATTTTAATGTTTTCGGCTGTGCGCTCACCAATTAGAATATTGTATTTCTTACGGATGTGCTGAATAATTTCCTCATCCATTTTATCCCCTGCAGTGCGTACAGAGTTACAAGATACAATTCCGCCAAATGAGATTATACCTACTTCAGAAGTTCCTCCGCCAATATCAACGATTACATTTGCAATGGGCTCATCAACCGGAAGATCTGCTCCGATTGCCGCTGCAACAGGTTCTTCAATGAGATGAACGTGTTTTGCTCCGTAGCTTGTCACAGCATTGTGAATGGCACGTCTTTCAACGGAAGTGCTCCCTGAAGGAGTACAGACAACCACGGTTGGTTTGCGCATGGACATGCCCAATTTTTTACTGACTTTCTTTAATAATTCTTTCAACATTTGAGCAGTTACATCGTAATCCGCGATTACGCCATCTTTTAACGGACGAATAGGCACGATGTGTTTCGGTGTTTTGCCGACCATTTCTTTTGCTTCTAAACCAACAGCCACAACTTGCTTTGTATTAATATCAATAGCCACAACTGAAGGCTCGTTTAAGACGATTCCTTTTGTTTTTGAATAGACAAGAATATTTGCCGTACCCAAGTCGATCCCAATTTCTGCGTTTGAAAACATAATATGTACCTCCAATGATGACAAATTATTTTATCGTACTTTAATATGAAGTTACAGTTTCAGAAGGCAATGAATATACCTGATCGATACTGAAATAAGTGTAATAGATTTTCCTCATCTTAAATAACGTTACTCTTAAAATTAAAACATTTAGAGGAAGAAAATCAAGTGACATTTTCATTACAAATTATTGCAGTCTGTAACATGAACCCGCTTTTAGAAAGGTGTCAATCCTGACTTTGTAGTAATAATTTCCTGTTTTTTGAACATTTACCATCCTACCCGATTTCAGGAAATCCTTCTTTACTATGAAGAATAAGGATTTGAGATTAATAGGGAAAATTGATTTTATAGAATTTAACGATATGGAAATCTCTCCCACAAATATTACAAAAAACCTATGCTATGATGATTTTGCACAAGAAAACACAACAACAAAAAACAAAGGAGAGTGCATCTAGATGTTTAAAAAGATAGGAATCGTTACAGCATTGTCTACAGCTTTATTATTTGGTGGAGCTTTTTCATCAGACGCTGAGGCTTCAACAGAACAAAATCAACAAGTTAATCTTTCATATAAAGTTCTTTATTCTGTGAATGGAGAATGGGGTGCTGTTTCAGGAAATGATATGAAAGGTCTACTAGATAAAGTATCTAATAGATTTGATATTAACTGGAGCAATATCGATTGGAAATCACTTCAAGTAACAGAGAAGAATGAGAAAACTACAGAAGAAAACGTAAAACAACCGGTACAAGAAGCACCTATTAAAGAAGAAACACCAGCAGAACAACCGGTAGAAGAAACACCAGTTAAAGAAGAGGCACCGGTAGAGCAACCAGTAGAAGAAGCGCCAGTTAAAGAAGAAGCACCAGCAGAACAGCCGGCAACACCTGTACAACAACCAGTTCAGCAAGAAGAACCAGCTGAACAAAAGCAGGAACAGTCGCAACAATTAAACCAATTTGAGCAAGAAGTAGTTGAATTAACAAACCAAGAAAGAGCAAAACAAGGTTTGTCAGCATTGCAAATTGATACAGAGTTAAGTAAAGTAGCTCGTGAGAAATCAAATGACATGGCTGTAAATAACTATTTTGATCATAACAGTCCAACGTATGGTTCACCTTTTGATATGATGAAGAGCTTTGGTATCACTTATAATACTGCCGGAGAGAACATTGCACAAGGACAACGTACTCCTGCAGAAGTTGTAGAAGCTTGGATGAATAGTGAAGGTCACCGTGCAAATATTTTAAACGGTAACTATACACACATTGGTGTAGGTTATGTAGAACAAGGTAACCACTGGACACAACAATTTATCGGAAAATAATACTTTAAGATGATTAAGTAGTTCAGATAACATGGAGAAAAACGAATTAACCACAGAAAAACGCTTGGACTTAAATCCAAGCGTTTTTTTTGTGTTTTGGGTTTGTTTGGTAACTCATCAGTTTAATGAGTGACCGTTCTCTTGTATTACTGATAGTTTGGTCTGATAATTAATATGCTCGTCCTTTTTATCAAAATTCCTTCGCTCCGATTTAAGATTGTATGCAAATAATATGGGTAGAATAAAGCTATATAGGGTAAAGACAAATATATACTTTAGTCGAAAATGCATATTTGGAGGTGAAATCTATGGTGCAAGGAACAGCTAATTTAAATACAGAAGTAACAGAAAAATGGTTACAGGAATATGTAGATAGCTGGGTTCAGTTTTTCAAAAAGCAAACGGTGGATGGAGAAGTGGCTACTTACATACCAATTTTAGCGGAAGCCAACGCGGATGCATTGGGGATTTCAATTATTGGGAGAAATGGGACAATCATTAAGTCTGGTATTACAGAGGAAAAGTTCACAATCCAAAGTATTTCAAAAGTCCTGACATTTATAGTAGCATGTATGGAAAGAGGTCTAGCCTATGTACTGAGCCGTGTAGATGTGGAGCCAACCGGTGAAGCATTTAATTCAATCATGCATCTGGAAATGAAACGGCCGAATAAACCATTTAATCCACTGGTGAATTCCGGAGCAATCACTGTTTCTTCTATGCTTGAGGGCAGAACATCTGATCAGAAGTTGGAGGCACTAATCGTACTGTTGGAAAAGATGATTGGTTATCGTCCGGAAGTAAATGTAAGGGCATATGAATCGGAACGGGATACTTCCATGAAAAACAGAGCTATTGGCTATTATCTGTTAGAAGGAGACTATTTGGAATCAGATCTCGGTATAACATTGGAAACTTATTTTAAACAAAGTGCCATTGAAATTACGGTGGATGATCTTGCAAGAATTGGCTTAGTTCTATCAAATGATGGTTTCGATCCAAATACAAATGAAGAAATAATACCAAGGGCAATAAGTCGTCTCGCGAAAGCATTAATGTTGACCTGTGGGATGTATGATGCCTCCGGTAAATTTGCAGCCTATGTTGGTGTGCCGGCAAAAAGCGGTGTATCCGGAGGGATTTTGGCAGTGGTTCCACCAAGGGTTAGGGATGAAGAATTTCCCTTTCTAGAAGGCTGTGGGATTGGAGTTTATGGCCCCGCATTAGATAATCAGGGAAACAGTATTGGTGGGATTAAATTATTAAGGCATATTGCTAATCAATGGGATTTAAGTTTATTTTAGTGGGGAAGTGATTATATGTGTGGAAGGTATACATTGCTGGCTGATGAGCTGGAAATATTGGAGGAATTTGAACTTCAAGAAGGCATTGAATCATTTAATCAAAGTTATAATATAGCGCCCGGCCAAAATGTGCTAGCTATTATTCATGATGGTAATAAGAAGAGGGCAGGCCATCTACGCTGGGGACTTGTTCCTTCTTGGGCAAAGGACGAAAAAATAGGGTACAAAATGATAAATGCTAGAAGTGAAACCGCGGATGATAAGCCGAGCTTTAAAAACCTGATGTCTCGCAAAAGATGTCTCATTGTAGCAGACAGTTTTTATGAATGGAAAAAAACAGAACAGGAAAAGCAGCCGAAAAGGATTCAATTGAAGGATCGTAAATTATTTGCATTTGCTGGTCTTTGGGACAAGTGGGAACAGGGAGATCAAACATTATTTACTTGTACAATCTTAACCAAAGAGGCTAATTCATTTATGCAGGATATACATCACCGCATGCCAATTATTCTCCCAAAGCAAAAGGAAAATGAATGGATACAACCAAATCAACTGCAACCTGAAAAAGCGAAACAATTACTACAGCATATCGATGATGAAGATTTTACTGCATATAATGTAGGAAATCATGTCAATGCAGCTAAAAATAACGACCCTTTATGTATAGACCCAATTGCATAATAATTTATAAAAGGGGATACCCTGATAATTCCTAGGATATCCCCCTTTTGCTCTTACGCTGATTTAGCTTTAGTCTTAGCGATCTTTTCCTCTTCTTTTTCTTCTTTAGCAACCTTCATAAATTTCTTTGTTTCATAGACAACGACGCCTGATAGACCCAATAGACCAATCAAGTTAGGTATTGCCATTAATGCGTTCATAATATCTGCCATCAGCCAAACGACATCAATTAATTCAATAGCACCGTAGAATACAACTAAGACAAATGCAATACGATAAATAGAAATAGCTTTTGTACTTTTGAATAAGTAATTGAAACATTTTTCTCCATAATAGGACCAGCCTACAAGTGTAGAGAATGCAAAGAACACGATTGCAATGGTCACTAAGTATCCACCAGTATCACCCAAAAATGCGGAGAAAGATGCACTTGTTAATGGAGCTCCATCTAAACCACCGGAATACATATCTGCCATAACGATTGTAATACCTGTAATGGAACAAACGATAATGGTATCAAATAAAACCTGGGTCATAGAAACAAGACCTTGGCGACCAGGATAGTCTGTTTTTGCTGCAGCTGCAGCAATTGGAGCTGAACCCAAACCAGCTTCATTCGAGAAGACCCCACGTGCAACCCCGTATCTAATTACTGTTCCTAATATACCACCACCTACAGCACTACCTGTAAATGCATCTGTAAAAATTAAGCCAACAGCAGCAGGGATAAGATCAAAATTCATTACCATAATAATTAAACCGCCGACAATATAAAATAATGCCATGATAGGAACGAAAAATGCAGTGACTTTACCAATACTTTTAATTCCACCAAGAATAACTAGACCCGTTAAAATGGTAAGAACGATACCTGTTATCCAAGTAGGGACATTAAAGGAAGTTTCCAATGCATCTGAAACGGAATTGGAT
Source organism: Oceanobacillus longus (assembly GCF_042650085.1). NCBI lineage: Bacteria > Bacillati > Bacillota > Bacilli > Caryophanales > Bacillaceae > Oceanobacillus > Oceanobacillus longus. The sequence continues at coordinate 24,478 of NZ_JBHSAO010000018.1, forward strand.
TGAACCATATTTCCAATACCAAATGCGGCAATGGAACCGAAAATAGCAAATAAAACACCTAGCCATTTTGCCTTGAGACCTCTTTCAAGGTAATACATTGGTCCCCCGGACATCTCCCCTTTATCGTTCTCAACACGGTATTTAACCGCTAAAACAGCTTCCGCGTATTTCGTTGCCATTCCAAACAATGCCGTGATCCACATCCAGAAAACTGCCCCTGGACCACCGATTACAACCGCGGTTGCTACCCCGACTATATTACCGGTTCCTATGGTAGCGGCCATCGCTGTGGTCAGTGCCTGATAATGGCTAATGTCCCCTTTAGACTTTTTATCTTGTCTTTTCGGGCTGAATGCAAATTTCAAAGCGTAAGGTAATGCTTTAATTTGCAAAAATCCCAATCTGAAGGTTAAATATAAACCTGTTCCAACAATTAAAATTAATGTTGGTGGGCCCCAGACAAAACCACTAATGTCATTTAGTATGTCTATCATTTTTCATCCCCCTTTTATGTAAATATACTAGTAAATATTTCGAAAATTGTCAATAGTAACCGTTTTGTTTAACTTCTTGGAAATATGCGGATTTGCGAATAAAATAGGATACATATTTTGCTTATCGCATAGAAAGATGATTATAATATATGCAGGAAGGGTGTTAAAATAATGATACGTGTATTATTTGTCTGTTTAGGTAATATCTGTCGCTCCCCAATGGCGGAAGCAATATTTCGGGACTTGGTGAATAAGGAGAATTTATCTCACCAAATTGAAGTGGATTCTGGTGGAACAGGTAACTGGCATGTTGGTAAACAACCGCATGAAGGTACGAGGACTTTATTGGAAAGAGAAAAAATATCCTTTGAAGGAATGCTGGGAAGACAAGTAGCTGAAGATGATTGGGATGATTTTGATTATATTATTGCAATGGATGATCAAAATCTAGAGGACTTGGGCAATATACGTAAAGGAAACGATTCTACCGTAGTTCGAAGATTAATGGATTTTGTTGAAAATCCTGCTGAAGCTAATGTTCCGGACCCTTATTATACCGGGAACTTTGAATATACGTATCAGTTGGTATCAGCAGGGTGTTCTCACTTACTTCGTTATTTAAAGGAAAAACATCAATTTAATTAAAGGAGAGAATCAGGATGGGAAAACGCAAACTATTATTAAGTATTACAATTGGAGCAGCTGTAGGTGGCGTAACAGCGCTATTTGACAGAGATACGAGAGATTACGCAAAAGAAAAGCTAACTTCAGCAAGGATAAATTCTACTTATTTTATGAATCATCCATCAGAGGCCATTCATAATCTGAAAGATACGTTTGATCAATTTAACCAAACGTTTGCCAACGGAGCAGCAAATGCGATTAATGCTTTGGAACAAGTAGAAGCGACATTGGACAAAGTAACGAATAAAAGTGAAGGTAAAGAAATAGAGTAATAAAAAAGGTTGTTCAAAAAGTCTGGTAAAAATGACACATCGAATTTCTTCGTTAGCTTGCTTTTCCGTTGCTCACGTATTAACTACATACGTTCCGCTACCGGGAGCTACGCTGCCTCGAACTTCTTTGTCCTTTTTATCCTCCTTTTGAACACGCATTATAAAGGTTGATCAAAGTAACTTTTCATGGGGAGCGGTTGAGTGTGAAAGATTTATTAAGCCTTGGCAAGCAGTTCTATCAACGCGTAGAAGAAGTAGATGTGTTCGGTTTGGCTGCTCAGTTGGCATATTTTTTTCTTTTATCTTTGTTCCCCTTTTTATTGTTTTTATTTAACTTTATAGGCTATTTACCAATCGATGTACACGTCATTCTTGATACCATTGGATCTTTTGCACCTTCGCAAGTAATGGACCTCATTAACACCAATGTGGAACAAATGATGAACGAACAGAATGGTGGTTTACTTTCCATCGGGATAATTGGTACACTCTGGGCTGCATCAAATGGCGTAAATGCCATTACCAGAGCTTTTAACCGTGCTTACAGAATTGAGAGAAATCGCTCTTTTTTTAGAGATAGGCTGATTGCAATAATAATGACAATAGCTATGGTAATCGTGATTATAGTAGCATTGCTGTTACCGGTTTTCGGAAGAATGATTGGTATATATATCTTCTCCATTTTTGGTTTATCAGGGGGGTTTCTTGACGTATGGGAAACGCTCAGGTGGGTCGTTTCTTCAGCAATATTTTTTATCGTTCTTTTTTTTCTATACAAACTTGCTCCACATAAAAAGATTTACTTTAAAAATATCGTCTGGGGTACATTGTTTGCTACAGTTGCCTGGCAGATGGTTTCATGGGGATTCTCCTTCTACGTAAACCATATTGGTAATTATTCTGCAACTTATGGCAGTCTAGGAACGGTGATTGTTCTGATGATCTGGTTTTATTTGTTTGGTATCATCGTCATCACTGGCGGAGTAATCAATGCTTTTATAAGAGAACATCGTTTATTAAAATAGCTGCCCAGTGGAGGGCAGCTATTTTAATAAACGTAAACCATTCAATATGACAAGGATTGTACTTCCTTCATGTCCAATCACTCCAAGAGGGAGGTCTATTAACTGGAAATAATTGCTGAAAATCAATACCGCGATCACGCTCAGTGAGAATATAATATTTTGTTTGATAATCCGATTCATCCGACTTGATAAATGAATGGAATTCGTTATCTTGGATAAATCATTTTTCATAAGCACGACATCTGCCGTCTCGAGGGCGATATCAGTCCCTTCTCCCATCGCAATACCGACGTTGGCACTGGCTAATGCAGGTGCATCATTAATCCCGTCTCCAACCATTGCTATATTCCCAAACTTTTCCCGGAATTTTTTCACGTGTTCCACTTTATCCTCTGGAAGGCAATTCGCAATATAATGATCAATGCCTGCCTCTTCAGCAACTGCCTTAGCAGTTAACTCATTATCACCTGTAAGCATAATCGTTGTAATTCCATTCTTTTTTAATTTTGAAATTGCTTTCTTTGTTGTTTGTCGTACCGTATCTTTCAAAGCAAAAACCGCAACAATTTCTTCATCTGCTTTGGCAAACGTCACTGTTTTACCTTCGGATGCTAGTTCAGCCAGTGCACCATTCTGAAAATCTTCAGCAGCTTCTTTTCCTACAAAATCAGCTTTACCGATTTTCCATGTTTTATGAAACACCTCAGCGGTAACACCTTCTCCACTACTATTTTTCATGTTTAGTACTTCTACATGATTTAAGTTTCCAGCATTTTCCTCACAATAGGCAGTAATTGCCTTTGCTAGTGGGTGGATCGATTCACTTTCAATTGCGCCAACGGCAGATAAAATCTGTAATTCATTATAATCAGATGTAAAAAGTGCGTCGGTAACAATCGGTTTTCCATTTGTCAATGTACCCGTTTTGTCCAGTGTGATTGCTTTAATCTCACTTAAATTTTCAATATGCATGCCGCCCTTAAAGAGTACCCCTTTTTTGGCAGCATTGGATATGGCTGATAATGTTGCTGGAGAAATCGATGCAACAAGTGCACAAGGAGATGCTACGACAAGCAATACCATTGCACGATAAATGCTATCCGCTAGTGACCAACCAAATGCAAAATAAGGAAGAAACATCATAACCGCTACTACAATTAACACGATATATACATAAGAGCTTTCAAATTTCTCAATGAATAATTGGGAGGGTGACTTTTCTTCCTGTGCTGACTGTACTAATTGTATTATTTTTTGAAACAGAGTCTCATTTGGCTTTGTTGTAATCTTTACAGTAAGTGTCCCGTCGAGTGCGACAGTTCCTGAAAATACTTCATTACTTTTTAACTTATTGACTGGCATGGATTCACCTGTAATGGTACTCTCATCGACGGATGATGATCCCTTTACAATAATACCATCGGCTGGAATCCGCTCTCCTGCACGGATAAGTATCAAATCATCCAGTTTTAATTCGGATACTGGAACAACCGTTTCATTCCCAACCCTAATCCGTAATGCTTCCTCTGGCTGAAGATCCATTAAGGAAGAGATAGCTTTATTGCTCTTATTCATCGAATATGTTTCTAGGGCACCTGAAAGGGCAAAGATGAAAATAAGAATGGCTCCTTCTGTCCAGTATCCGATTGCAACAGATCCTATTGCTGCAAGAATCATTAGTATTTCTACATTCAATTTACTTGTACGGATTGTTTCTGTAATACCCTCTTTTGCTTTTGCGTAACCGCCTATAGCAAAAGCGATAAGATGAAGCGTCACCCATAATGTATCCGATAAGTGATCACCCAATGTCCAGGTTATTAAAATGAGAATACCACTAATTAAGGCAGCAATTAATTCAATATGTTCTTTCATTCGGCCGATTCTAATTTTAGTAGAAACAATACGTTCATTAGCAGTTCCTGAATGTATTGCATTTGCTTTGATATTCATTATCAATTACCTCCTTTAAATGAGAATAATAATCATTAGCATTGAACTATACGATAGAAAGTTTATTTACTACAAGCACGTTCTAAAAGGTTACATGCAACGACATGGACTGATTATAATTATTATAATCTAGTAACTAATTTTATTATAGCACTCCTTAATAATGAGTCAATACTAAATTTATGAATACACTGATATATTTCGAGCTAGAATAAGTTGTTATAGATGGATTCTTTATTTTTATTGGGACAGAGTAAAAAACTTTTATTTATCAGTATTCTTCTGTTACAATTATCTGAGAGTTTTATATATAACAAAGGAGTGTGTGAAGTGAGGAAATTTAGTCTATATCTCGTATTTCTAGCGATTATCGCAGTACTCGTTGCCTGTGGTGATTCAGATAGCACAGAAGAGGAAACAAGTAATCAAGGGGAAGACAATTCAGAAGAAGTTACAGATGAAAGATGGGCAGAAATACAGGAAGCAGGAGAACTTGTTGTAGGAACATCTGGTACCCTGATTGGCGCTTCCTATTATGATAACAATGACGAATTGACGGGGTATGATGTTGAAGTTCTGCGTGAGATTGGCAATCGTCTAGGACTTGATGTCAGCTTTGAAATTATGGGAATTGACAGTATGCTTCCAGCTGTGCAAAATGGAAGAATTGATGTTGCAGCAAATGATATTGAAGCAACCGATAAAAGAAAAGAAGAATTTAATTTTAGTGAACCATATAAGTATTCCTATTCAACCATGGCAGTTCGTGAATCTGATAATTCAGGAATTGAAACATTGGACGATTTGGAAGGGAAAAAAGCTGGTGGTGGTGCTACAACGATATACAGCCAGATTGCTGAACATTTTGGTGCGGAGGTTATTACATATGGTAACGCACCAAATGAAGCATATTTAAGTGATGTTAGTAATGCAAGAACAGATGTTGTTATCAATGATTATTATTTAACAAAATTCGGTGTAGCGGCATTTCCTGATTTTGATTTGCATCTTCATCCAACGTTAAAGTTCCATCCGACTGAACAAGCTGTTGTCATTCCTAAAGGGGCTGATCAGCTTACAGAGGAAATTAATAATGCATTAAGTGAAATGCGTGAAGATGGAACATTATCTGAACTAGCAATACAATTCTATGAAGAAGATGCTTCTATCCAGCCTGAAGGTGAGATTGAGGTAATTGAAGGTCTCGAACTGTAAAGAATGTTCAAAAGTCGGTAAAAATAATACGCCCAAATTTCTAATTTTTCCTTTTTATCTCTTTCTGAATATACACTGTAAGGAGAATGACAGATGAACTTCAATGGATTTGATTTTGGTGGATTATTCGATATCGAACTTGCAATCGATAGTCTTCCATTCGTTTTACAAGGATTGCCTATGACGCTTCTCATTTCCATTGCGGGAATGGGAATTGGTCTTGTGTTGGGGTTATTTCTTGCGTTAGCCAGAGGTTCCAAGAATATCCTACTGCGATGGCCATCCCGCGTATATATTTCCTTTATGCGCGGTACGCCTATGCTCGTATTTCTTTTTATTTTATACTTTGGCTTACCTGTCGTTGGAATTGAATTTACTGCAATGGCCGCTGCCATTATTGGGTTTGGTTTGAATAGTTCTGCATATATTGCCGAAATAGACAGGTCATCCCTTAATAGTGTTGACAAAGGCCAATGGGAATCGGCAAGAGCATTAAATTTGCCTTACTGGACAACATTAAGAAAAATCATTCTACCCCAGGCAACCCGTATTGCCATTCCCCCTTTAACAAATGTGTTCATGGATGTAGTAAAAGCGACATCACTAGCAGCTGTTATTACAGTTCCAGAGCTTTTCCAAAAGACGCAAATTGTTGCAGGTAGGGAGTTTGATGCGATGACGATGTATGTACTTGTGGCTCTCATTTATTGGCCAGTTTGTATACTTATAGGGTACTTGCAGGAGAGTTTGGAAAGGCATTATAGTAAGTTTATTTAAAAAAAGATGCTCACTACGAGCGTCTTTTTTTATGTATCCATATAGGCTTCTTAAGCTTGTTAAAAGTATTTCTTGCCGTCATGTATAATTTAGCCATAAACGAAAAAAATAAGGGAAAAGAAAGGAATTGGAAAACATGAAAATAAATAAAATAATAGCCTTCGTAATTGTTGCTTTCTTATTGTCCCTTTTTTCCCCATCAGCTGGCTTAGCTGAGAAAAAGCCAGATAAAGACATCGAAATACCAAGTCATGTTTTAGATATATCGAAAGAAAATACGTATCCTAATTCGACGGAAGACCAGGAAGTTGTTGAACCAAGTGAATTAACGCAGGAGTTACTGGATGAAATGTCCATTCCTATTGAAAACCCGGATCTTATTAAAATGCTGAATGAATCATCCATTAGTCCATCTCCAATATCGATCGGATATAGAGGAATGATCTATCTTGGAAGATGGGCATTAAATTATAATTCTGAGGAGTCGAATATTAACTGGGAATACCAGCAAATAAATATGAATGAGCTTAATAATTTGGGGGGAGATACCCCTCAAAACATGAATTATATACAACAGGAACAAAAAGAGATAAAAGGTGCATTAACCAATAAAATTGCTGATCCAGATGATATTAAAAAGATGATGCTTCTCAAGGCCAAGGGAAAGACAAAGTTACCATTATCTTATAATACGATTATTGGAAAAAACACAAAAAAAGACAATTCCTATGGAGTACCAGTTAAGAAATATGGAGAATTGCAGGCCTACGCTCCAGCAGTTAATGAAAAAGGTCAAGTTACCTTTGGAGAAGTATATGTGAAGTTAAAGGGTTCAAAAAAGTCAATTGAAATCAAAAATGTTACGAAACAGGGCATTGGTGCCTGGATTCCCATACAGGATCATATATCTTTTTCATTTCAGCTAAAATAAACTAAACCCTGTAATATTTTTACAGGGTTTTTTTACGTCCAAAGGGTTGATTATTTTATTTCAATGCTTTATCATGGTAAAGTAGTAAAGTTAATAAAATAAAAACAACATAGAATGACTTAGGGGGAAGCTTTAAAATGGAATGGATTGTGATTACATCAGTTTTAGTGATGACGATATTAAGTTTACTGCGAGTAAATGTAATTATAGCAATTATTGCTGCATCCGTTACTGCCGGATTGATGGCAGGATTAAATATTATTGAATCAATTGAATTAATGGTAAGTGGTATGGGAGGATCTGCCAATACGGCATTGAGTTATATCTTGCTTGGAGCTTTTGCCGTTGCAATCAGCTATACAGGCATAACTACTATATTGGTAAATTATCTGATTCGTGTCTTAACAGGAAAGAAAACAATGATGGTGCTAGTAATTGCTGGTGTTGCATCTTTATCTCAAAACGCAGTGCCTGTTCACATTGCATTTATACCTATCTTGATCCCGCCATTATTAAAACTTTTTGACAAGATGCGTATGGACAGACGTGCCGTAGCAGTAGCGTTAACATTTGGTTTAAAAGCGCCATACCTTATGGTGCCTGCCGGATTTGGATTGATTTTCCATGGAATAATCGTAGAAGGTATGGAAGCCAATGGTTCATTCATCACACCAGGGGAAACGGCTTTAGCAATGTTAATTCCCGGTTTAGGAATGGTCCTAGGTTTATTGGTTGCCATTTTTATAACATATCGAAAAGAAAGAGATGCAGTTCCTGGCGCAGGTGGTGCAGCAATAGCAATGCAAACACCAGAGAAGGAAAATATTAAGTTTAACAAAAAACATCTTTTAACGATTGTGTCCATTATCGCTGCTTTAATCGTACAAATAATTACCGAGAACTTAATATTAGGCGCCTTGACTGGTCTAGTATTTATGTTCCTGTTTCTTGTCGTACCATTTAAAAAGGCGGATAATATTATGACAGAGGGAATAAGTATGATGGGCACAATTGCCTTTGTAATGCTTGTAGCCTCCGGATTTGGGACAGTTTTACAAGAGACAGGAGCTGTCAACGCTTTAGTTGAATTGTCTTCAGGTTATCTTCAAGATAATAAAGCACTTATTGCATTTGTTCTATTATTGGTCGGTTTATTAGTTACCTTAGGAATTGGCTCTTCATTTGGAACAATTCCAATCATTGCGGCACTTTATGTACCTATCTGTATGGCAGCTGGATTCTCACCAATGGCAACAGCCGCACTTATCGGTACAGCTGGAGCTCTTGGTGATGCTGGTTCACCGGCTTCTGATAGTACCCTCGGACCAACATCGGGACTAAATGCTGATGGAAAGCACCATCACATATGGGATACCGTTGTTCCGACCTTTATCCACTTCAATATTCCGTTGATCATTTTTGGTTGGATTGCAGCAATGGTTTTATAGAAGGATTTAAATTGCTTACGAATAATGAATAAATGAAAACAGAATAGGAAAAGGTAAGAAAAAAACAGGTGGGTTGCTATGCGAAACTTTATTAAAGCATCAATCATCATTTTTCTTACCTTTTCTTTTTGCCTATATAATCCCTATTCCATAGATGCATTTGGTTGGGGATATAAAAAGAATACCGATCATCAGGTCCCCGAAATAGGGGAGTATAAGAACTTGCTAGAAAAATATGGTGCCTACTATGTTGATGATTCTGGTGCCAAAACGATTTATATAACGTTTGATAATGGTTATGAGCAGGGTTTTACAGAGGAAATATTGGATGTATTAAAAAGGGAATCTGTACCAGCAACATTTTTTGTGACAGGTCACTATGTGAAAAGCGAACCAGAGTTAATTAAGCGAATGGTGGATGATGGCCATATTATTGGAAACCACTCCTATCATCACCCGGATTTTACGATATTAACGAAAGATGCAATTCAAAAAGAACTGGAAACATTGGAAGCAGCAGTTGCGGAAGTGAGTGATCAGAAAGATATAAAGTTCCTGAGGCCACCAAGAGGTGTATTTAATGAGAATACATTGCAATGGGCAAATGAACTGGGGCTTGTTCATATATTTTGGTCACTTGCCTTTATCGATTGGAAAGTTAGTGAACAGAAAGGATCGGAGTATGCATTTGACCAAATCATGGCCCAAATGCATCCTGGTGCCATTGTTTTGCTACATGCAGTCTCCTCCGATAACGCGGAAGCCTTGGAACGTATTATCCAGGAATTGAAAAAGCAGGGCTACACATTTAAAAGCCTTGACGACCTTCTAATTAAGAAATTACTTCCTAATGGTTTATATAATTAAAAACGAATGAGGGTCGACTTACATCTAAGTCAACCCTCATTTTTTTGTCATGGTTTGTTGCTATTTAATAAATGCACAGTTGAGATAAACAGCGACGAAGGATAGGGAACTTCGGCGACCGCTCTGGGGAAATATTCTTCGCTTTCCGTGGGCGGCTGGTGAGCCTCCTCGTGCTAACGCACTGCGGATCTCACTGATGCCTTACCTCCCACTGGAGTCTTCGTATATTTCCCCAGAGCTGGTTTTAAGCTTACAAACTGATAACTGCATTAGTGATTTATAAAATTAATATCACCGAGCTTCACCAGTCCGGGATTGCTCTGGGTGGTGACTCCTACGGGAACAAATGTTTTCGGTGGGGCGAGTAATCGCAGTCCCAGCACGTGTCCGAAGACCCCACAGCGGTGTTTTTCCGCGAGGAGGCTGAGGCCGTGCCCGTGGAAAGCATCCGCCCAGAGCAATCCCGGACGGCAGCAATAGCACTTACCTTTGAAAGGGTGGGAGGAAGTCACAATAAAGTTACGTCGCAGTTTATAGATTTTATGGATTAACAACAATCCATCTTTTAAAAAATAGCCTTTCATAAAAATATCAAACAAAATACTTGAAAGTCAAAATAGGTCAGGGTATAATGAATTCAAGGTCAAAGATAGTCAAAGTCAAATTTGCTTAATATAAATTGAAAAAACCAAGGAGGAATGGGAAATGCAATGTCAACAATGTGGTGTAAATCAAGCTAATATCAACGCACAAATGCATATAAATAATCAAAAAATGGAAATGCATCTTTGCAATGAATGTTTCCAGGAGATTCAAGGTAAAATGATGAATTCGAATGACTTTTTCTCAAATACTCCATTTGGAAACGCGAACGATGCATTCTCCAATAAATTTTCCCAAGGAAGTGGCGGAAGCAAAACGGGAACAAAAACAAAACAAAAATCAAGAAAAGGAAACGGCTTGATTGATCAATTAGCAACTAATGTTACAGATGAAGCAAGGTCTGGAAAGATTGATCCAGTAATCGGTCGTGATAAAGAAATAAGACGAGTAATCGAAACATTAAATAGAAGAAATAAAAATAATCCGGTGCTGATTGGTGAACCTGGTGTCGGTAAAACAGCAATTGCAGAAGGACTGGCTCTTAAAATAGTTGAAGGCAATGTACCTGCCAAATTACTCAATAAAGAAATTTACTTGCTTGATGTAGCTTCACTTGTTGCAAATACAAGTATGCGAGGACAATTTGAAGAGCGAATGAAAAAGCTGATTGAAGAATTACAATCCCGCGAGAATGTAATCCTATTTATCGATGAAATACACCTACTAGTTGGTGCTGGTACGGCTGAAAGCTCACAAATGGATGCTGGTAATATTCTAAAACCAGCGCTTGCTCGTGGAGTATTGCAATTAATGGGTGCAACAACATTGAAGGAATACCGTCAAATTGAGAAGGATCCAGCACTTGAGAGAAGATTGCAGCCAATCATTGTAAATGAACCATCCCATGAAGATGCAGTTAAAATCTTAGATGGTATTAAAGACCGCTATGAAAACTTTCATGAGGTTCGTTATTCAGACGAGGCTATCCGTTCTTTTGTAACGTTATCAAGCCGCTATATCCAAGATAGATTTCTACCTGATAAAGCAATTGACCTTATGGATGAGGTTGGATCTCGATTAAACTTGGAAAATGCCCAAAAAGATTCGAAATCACTTCAACAACGGTTGGACGAGGTTATCAAAGAGAAGCAGGAAGCAGCAGATAGAGAAGACTATGAACATGCAGCAAATCTTCGTTATCAAGAAATTCAATTGCAAAAACAAGTGGAAAAAGCTGTTGATGGTGAAAAAATATTGGATGTTGATATCACTGATATTCAGCTTATTGTTGAAGAAAAAACTGGAATCCCTGTAACCAAAATGCAGGCTGATGAACAGGAGAAAATGAAAAATATTGCAGCCAATCTTCGTAAAAAAGTAATTGGACAGGATGAAGCAGTCAATAAAGTTGCCAAAGCCATCCGTCGTAGCCGTGCAGGCTTGAAATCAAAAGGCCGTCCAATCGGATCATTCTTATTTGTAGGGCCGACTGGGGTAGGTAAAACGGAGTTAACAAAAGTACTCGCTGAAGAATTATTCGGCACCCGTGAATCGATGGTTCGTCTCGATATGAGTGAGTACATGGAGAAACATGCCGTTTCCAAAATTATTGGTTCACCACCAGGATATGTAGGACATGAAGAAGCAGGACAGCTGACAGAACGTATTCGTCGAAATCCATATTCCATTCTTTTGCTGGATGAAATTGAAAAAGCACATCCAGATGTACAAAATATGTTCCTGCAAGCGATGGAAGATGGTCACTTAACTGACTCACATGGCAGAAAAGTCAGCTTTAAGGAAACCGTAATTATTATGACAAGTAATGCCGGCACTGGTGTGAAGTCCGTCAATGTAGGCTTTAACAGCAATAGCCATGAGTCGGTATCAACATTGGAAAATCTGAGCGATTATTTCAAACCAGAATTTCTTAACCGTTTTGATGCAATTGTAAACTTTAATGAGTTAGCAGAAAGTCATCTATTGCATATTGTTGATTTAATGCTTGCTGAACTTGAAGAAGCGATTAAAGAGAATAATATTGCGATTACGATTTCTGATGAAGCGAAGCAGAAATTAGTTAAGCTTGGATATGATAAGCGATTTGGTGCTAGACCATTGCGTCGTGTTATTCAGGATAAAATTGAAGATCAACTAACAGATCTAATTCTTGAAGAAGATGCGATTGAAAATGTCCATGTAACTGTATTCGATAATGAGATTAAAGTAGAAAAAGCATAAATAATGAAAACCGCCGGACTTTCGGCGGTTTTTTTAATAGGTAAGAAAGTATAAACTTTTTCTCAGCAAATAATCCTCCCACATAAACGGCCGCGTCCAGCTCCAGCGCCCAGGGACTAGCGAGACTTCCTTCACCTCCGTACGATAAGTCAACATTGACTCCCACCGGTCGCCGTGTTTCCTTTATCTCCTACGCCTCAGTCCAGTCCGTAGTCCCTAAACGGGCGCTTGCGCTTTTGTTATACCCAACTCAACTTTTGTAGCATAAAATAACAGAATTAGGAAGACTACAACTGCTTAAGTTGACTTAGAAGTAGCTGTTTCACTTAGCGTCAAGATAAATCTATATCCCGAGGTGCTCTTTCGTTAATGTTGGTTTTAATCAGGACAGAGTTGAGGTGAAATGCGAACTAGAAGAGGTAACTTCGGCGATCGCTCTGGGAAATACACTGCGCTTTTCGCGGGCGGCTGGTGAGCCTCTTCATGCTGACGCATTTCAGAGTCTCACCTATGCCTTTCCTCCCGCAGAAGTCTCCGTGTATTTCCCAGGGCTGGTTAGAAGGTTGCTAATAATTACTATACTAGCGTAGCTATAAAACTTCATCAGTACGGGTGAGTGGCGGGCGGTGACTCCTGCGGGAAAAGCACGTGTCCGAAGACCCCGCAGAGTGGGTTTCTCGAGGAGGCTGAGGCCGTGCCCGCGGAAAGCATCCGCCCAGAGCGATCCCGGACGGTGGGGAAAAGCAGATACTTCAAGAAACCAAACCAACCAGCAGATACTTCACAGTTTATAGATTATGCTTATAAAACAACAAGTCTTTTAGGCGGGGCGAGGAGTGAAATATTAAATCTTTTCGGTCGGACGAGTAATTCCAGTCCCATTACATGATTGAACTTCTTTTATTGATGAGGAAGTTGAGTAGCCATTTCAAGTTCTTTTCATAACTTCTGGTAATCGGTGAAAAACTAATAAGAAATCCGAAGCTGTAAAGGATGTTTCTTATGAAAAAATGGCTTGCCTTTATTATGATTATAAATAGTTGTCTTTTCGCTTTCCCGAACGAGGGTTACAGTGAATCAACCCCAGAAATGCAGGTCCACTTTATTGATGTAGGACAAGGGGATAGTATACTGATTCAAACGCCCCTAAACAGAATAATCCTCATCGATGGTGGACCGCCGGAATCTGGTGAAAAAATCGTATCTTATTTAAAACAACTTCATATAAATAAGATTGATCTGTTAATATCTACACATCCGGATATTGACCATATTGGAGGACTTCCAATGGTGATGGACAACATAGAGGTTGATAAAATACTGGATACAGGGAAACTGCATCCAACTAAAACCTTTGCCAACTATATTAATCAAATCAGGAAGCAGAAAATACCTGTCCAAATTGCTGAAAGAAATGTCCCTATCGAGATTGATCCATTGATTAAAATAGATGTTTGGAATGCGTATGAAAGGTATAAGAACAACAATAAATCATCTGTTGTTCTAAAACTAACATATAGGGATGTAGATTTTTTATTTATGAGTGACGTAGAACAGCAACAGGAGAAATCATTTCTTAAAGAGTATGATGTACAAGCGGAGATAATTAAAGTAGCTCATCACGGTTCAAAAACAAGCTCTTCACTCGATTTCTTAAAGGCAGTAAATCCCGACGTCGCTATTTTGACGTACAGTAAAGAAAATGATTATGGGCATCCAGTGAATCGTGTAATCGAAAACCTGTATAACGTGAATGCAATGATTTACTCAACAGCTGCTCTTGGTAATATAGTCATTAATACGGATGGCATGAATTACTTTGTTATCCCTGAAAGAAATCCAGTGAACAAACTAATGGATGCAGCTGGATAGTTTAAAAAAAAGATTTCAGCTCTAAAATGCTGAAATCTTTTTTTTTATAAAATAATGTTGACAAAAGTCTTTAATGGTTATATGGTTAGTTACATAAGTAATTAACCAAATAAGGAAGGAACCAATCATGAAAAATTCATTAGATGAAAACAAACCAATATTCCTTCAAATAAAAGAACAAATCGAAGACTCCATCATTAATGAAAGTATTCAAACAGGAGAACGTGTACCATCTACAAATGAATTTGCAGCCTATTACAAGATTAATCCAGCTACTGCTGCTAAAGGGATCAATGAACTTGTAGCGGAGGATATACTCTTTAAACGGAGGGGTGTTGGTATGTTCGTAACTGAAGACGCAAAGGAAATTCTCATTGAAAAGCGTAAGCAAACATTTTATGAAACCTATATGCTGCCATTAAAAAATGAAGCTAAAAAGCTACGTATTGAGGATCGTGAATTAATGGAAATGGTGAAGAGGGAGGATAAGTCAAATGAAGATTGAAGTGAAAAATTTAACCAAAAAATATAAAGATAATTATGCGCTTAACAATATTTCGTTCACATTGGATGAACCGAAAATTTTTGGACTATTAGGGAGAAATGGTGCTGGAAAAACGACATTTATGGACATTTTATCAGGGCAAATTTTAGCAAGCAGCGGTGAAATATTCATAGATGGGGAAAATCCTTTCGATAATCAGCGCTTAACGGAATCCATTTGTTTAATCAAAGAAGGGCATAACTTCAAAAAAGATTTAAAAGTTAAAAATGTACTCAAAATGTATTCGTTTTTTTATCCTAATTGGGATCAGCAACTTGC
This sequence comes from Oceanobacillus longus, assembly GCF_042650085.1. Classification (NCBI taxonomy): domain Bacteria; kingdom Bacillati; phylum Bacillota; class Bacilli; order Caryophanales; family Bacillaceae; genus Oceanobacillus; species Oceanobacillus longus. The sequence goes on from NZ_JBHSAO010000018.1 coordinate 39,683, forward strand.
AGAAGAGCTCACAAAAGAATATCGACTTAATCTGGATGCCAGAATAAAAACACTATCCAAAGGGATGGAATCAGCACTTGGCATTACTGTTGGGTTAGCGAGTAAAGCTCCAATTACGATATTTGATGAACCATATATAGGTCTTGATGCTCCATCGAGGAAAAGATTTTATGAAATAATGCTTGAGGAGTACCAGGAGGAAAAACGTACCATTATTTTTTCCACACATTTAATTGATGAAGTTAGTTTATTATTTGAAGAAGTTTTGATATTACGCGAAGGATCTTTGGTTTTGCAAGAAGAATCCGAAATTCTACGGGATAATACAATTTCGGTGTCTGGGTCAATCGCAGAAGTCGAAACGTTCCTCTCTGGAAAAGAGGTAATTCAGAAAAAACAGCTTGCTGGAATGATGACAGCATATGTATATGGATCGGTAGAGGAAGCGAAGATGTACGAATTGAATGTTGAAGGGGTACCCATTCAGGAGTTAATGATCTATTTAACGGAAAGAAAGCAGGGGGCATAATCAATGAGCAGACAAATAAAAGGATTAATTTATTTCTATAGTACAGATATTCGTTACTCTTTAATGGTATTCTGGACGATTCTATTGAGTATTATGACTGTTTCTTTAGCATTCTCTTACTTTTTGCTTCGATTTGATGATGGATTTTTTGCTTTTGGACTCGCAATTCCTGTTTATATTTACTGTTCAATTATTGGTTTTTTGACAGTAAAAGAAAATATTCCTTTTTCATTAAAATTAGGAGTTGTTCGGAAAAATTTGTTTCTCGGCATCGGCATCTTTTTTCTCGGGTTGGCGTTTTTTAAAGCGGTTGTTGTAAATACGTTGCATTCTATCATAATGGCATTTGCAGATGTAGTGGGACTACACAATTTTCAATTTATTCAACCTGCACAATTAGTAGTAAATAACTGGTGGAATAGAGTTATTATCGACACGATCATTATATTTTTCATGCTGACGCTCATGTATATGATTGGTCTCCTATTTTATAAATATGGATTGCTTGGTGGGGGAGTGGTCCTTGGGATATTCGCAGCTGTATTACTTCTTGGCATTGCGCAAGGTTGGGTCATTGATTATTTTATCGACCTCTATCAAACTATTGAAATGACTTATTTCATTCAAATGTTTGGAGTTGGTGTAATTATTTATATTATTTCGTACGTCTTTATCAGAAGAATTACAACGATAAAAGTTAAATAGAACAGAGGACTAATGCTCCTATTGCATTAGTCCTTTGTCAATTATTGCGCAAGTTCTTTCGATTTGAAAATAACAGTAGATAAAATTAATAGGATGATCGACATGATGATAGTGACGATCGCTGTTCCCACAAGGTTAGATGGAATACTTTCAGTTAAGAGCATTTGAAAAATATAATTGGAAAGATTATTAGGACTCCATTCAAGTAAATGATTGAATACTTGAGTGACACCCTTCATCACCATGATCGTTAATATCGTTAAAAAGGCAACAAGGCCGGGAGTCTTAATCATTGAATTATAGAAGATAGAGAGTGTAACTACAAATGCCAGCCATAGCCCGTAGAAGCAACTAATTAATAAAAAGTCTCCAAATGATAAACTTCCGTAAAGAATATTAATATAATACCAGCTAGCTAGCATTCCTAAGATAAAGGAAACCCAAACAAGGATAAGCAGTGCTGCCCATTTTGCAGTAATATAATTGCTGTAAGAAACAGGTTTTACTAAAATAAGTTCGGAAATGCCGCTTTTTCTTTCGCCAGCTATGGTTCCCATGGAGATAAGTACAATGATTAATACACCTAAAGTACTGAATTGAGAGAGACTCATCATGACGACTTCAGCAGGAGCAAAATCAGGAAGCTCAAATACTGTTCCATCAGGTAATCCTCCAACGGCTTCCATAATCTGTGGCATATAATAATTGGAAATCGGGTCCATAATTGCAAGTAAAATCATAACTAATGGTACCCAAATTAATTTTTTGTTTCGCCAGCTTTCCACCATTTCTTTTTTGAAAAGTGTGTTCCATTGCATTAATTATTCACCACTTTCATAAACATATCTTCCAAGGAAGCCCGGTCAAGCGTGAACCCATTTAATTCCCAGTTCTCATTTGCAGCAGCGGCTAAGATTTCATGTCTTGCCAACGAAATATCTTTAGCTGTAACCAGAAGTACATTTCTTTCCATGTGACTTTCTGTTACACTCGGCAATGCATTCACTTTGGTTTGATAAGCAGTTGGATTATCTTTAAATTCAAGTTTGATTGTCGATGTTTGATATTTGTGCCGTAACTCGTTGATTGATCCGGATTCTACCATTTCGCCTTGATGGAGAAGCAATAATTCATCACTTATTTCATCTGCATCACTAAGAATATGGGTTGAAAAGAGGATGGACATCTCTTGTTTTAATTCTTCCATTAAGGTTAAAACTTCCCGTCGACCTAAAGGATCAAGGGAAGAAACAGGTTCATCCAACAATAGTAATTTTGGTTGATGAATGATCGCCTGTGCGATGCCGAGACGTTGCTTCATCCCACCAGAATATTTTCCAATCCGTTGGTTTTTTGCATCGTAAATCCCAACTTTTTTCAATAATTTTTCTGCTCTCTTTTTGGCCTCTGTTTTGGGGATATACGCAAGCTGGCCACTGAATATAAGAAACTCAACCCCGGTCATCCATGAATAAAATATAGGATACTGCGGCAAATAACCTATAAATTTCCGGATATCATCGTTTGCATTCATGCCTGCAAAAGTTACTGTCCCCTCGGTAGGCTTTAGAAGGCCTGCTAAAGTTTTTAATATCGTTGATTTACCTGCACCATTTGGTCCAATCAAGGCAATGCATTTCCCTTGTTGAAAATCAAAACTTACTTTGTTCACTGCGGCTTTATCTTGATAGGTTTTTGTAAGGTTTCTAACGGTTAGCAAAGTCATTTAATCTCGCCTCTTTCCAAATATAAAATAGAGAACAGGGCCAATAATGTTAACGAAAACAATGATAAAAAACCACATCCATTTTGGACCGCGTATTTCTTCTTCCTTAGCCCAATCGATGATAGCGACAATGAGTAAAATACCTTGAATAATAAGAAGTGGGGTGATAATTGCCCAGTTGATCGATTCAAAAAAAGCTTGCATTCAAATTACCTCCTTCATAAATTTATGCTCCAAGCAGGAATGGGATTGCAAATGCGAATCCTATTATTCCGAAAAATATAATCCATGCCATCGGTCTTGCTAAATTGATGGTCCACCCTACGCCAAATCTCTTTTCCAAAAATAAGGCTGGGTCTTCTTTATTAAAGTAAAACTGGCCAAGCTTCCAATACTTGTCATCATCCCGATTGATTACATTCCCGTTTTTTTCTGAAATACTTTTCACTCTACTGCCTCCCTGGCCAGTTGTAATGGAAAGTATAATCGAACCAATGATTAAACCGAGTGTTACGATTAAAGGTATGAAGGTTAATACCTGTTGATTAATATGATAAATAAAAGATAGTTGAATGATTGTAAACATGACTGTTAATGCCAATCCTGTAATAATAATATAGGCCGACCATCTTCTTCTGAAAAGGACATTTTTTCGGATTGATTCTTCCGGATTTTCCGGGTCTATTTGTTGTTTCGCACGCGCAATCATCTTATTTATGAACAAAAACAAAATAGTTAAATACATTTGCATAACAGGGTTAAGTAATACAGAACGATACGATTTCTCTGCCCAGTTGGTAACCTCACCCGCAAAGTTATATTGCATCGGAATTCGATCTGGAATTTGCTGATGTGATTGCAGTGTTAATATAATTGTCACGATGGTAATAAGAAAGGAAAACAAGAACCATAAGTTAGAATAGGTAAGTTTCTGATCTCGAAAACGGATATCGACAAAAACAAGCTGCGAATTTTCATTTATCCAATTTTCCTTTTCCTTTATTCTCTTCATATCCGTATGGTATTTTACATAAACGAGAAAACTGCTGATGATATAAAATGTAAGTATTGCACTAAATAGGATACTGATCGAGTTTTCATTGTTTGGCAGAAAGGTAATGCTGATTAAGAAAATAACGGTAAGTAATAGACTGAGAATACTAGTTGAAACTGCATACCTTTTCCGCATTCCTTTAATATCTGTCCTGTAAAAAATTTCTGCTGGTATCGTAACACCAAAGCTATCTGTTCTTCTTGTCCAATAAGGTATAAATATAGTAGCAATGAAAACAGGAATTAAAATTAGTACCAAAATAAAAATGAAACTGTTCATTCATTCTCACCTTCTTTTGCAAATTCTTTAAAAATGTCAGTGCAAACTTTCGTAAATTCTTCTTCACTGAGTTCACGGCTAATGGAATTTGATATGAGTGGATGCAAGCTGTTTCGTAATTGTTTTCTATACTTATTGTCAGCTTTTGGAAAACCGTCTGGATTTACAACTACTCCTTTTTGACGATGAATTAATATATATCCTTCTTGTTTCAACTGCTGATATGCTTTATTAACGGTGTGTAGATTAATTCCTATATCAGCAGCCAAAGATCGGACAGAAGGCAATGGATCACCCGGATGAAGTTTCTTTTTTGCTATTCCTTCAATTATTTGATTTCGTAACTGAATATAAATCGGTTCGGATGATTCTAAATCCAGTTGGATAAACACATGTCATCACTCCTATAAACGTGTTCTAACTGTTATACATACATTATAACAGTTAGAACACGATTATAGCAATACGTTATTTTGCCCGTATTAATTATCAACAGTTCTATCCACAACCAAAATAGCTACGCAGTATAAGTAATTAACTGTAATCCACAATATCCACAGGAATACATTAGTTATTCACAAATTAATGTTAATAACTATTCAACTTTCGCAGAATGAAATGGATAAATAAGCCTTGATAGAATTAGGAGGACTGGAGCTACACTGTTTAAGTTGACTTTGGATTAACTGTTTGCGCTGAGCAGTCTGGATACATCTATACGCAAGGATCGTTTCGTTAATTTCCCTCTTTTATCGTCGGATTTTCTATAAACTGCGAAGTGATTTTAGGTTTATTTCCAAGATTTGTGCTTTTGCCGCCGTCCAGGATCGCTCTGGGCGGATGCTTTCCGCGGGCACGGCCTCAGCCCCGAAGAGAAAACCGCTCTTCTGGTCTTCGGACACGTGCTTTTCCCGCAGGAGTCACCGCCCGCCACTCACCCGGACTGGTGAAGCTGTGTGATATGATTTTATAAATCACTAATGCAGTTAGCAATTTGTAAGCTTAAAACCAGCTCTGGGGAAATATACGAAGACTCCAGCGGGAGGAAAGGCATCGGTGAGACCCCGCAGTGCGAAGCACGAGGAGGGCTCACCAGCCGCCCGCGGAAAGCGAAGTATATTTCCCCAGAGCGGTCGCCGAAGTTACTTATTCTAGTTCGCATTTATCTCAACTCTGCGATGATTAAAAGGCTATAAACAGTACGAAAAACAGCCTTGTTTTAATCAAGTTTAGCAAGGGGATTATTAGAAACATTCTAAGTTTAACCCAGTTAACGGTTCGAACTTATTTTAATGGTGCGAAAGTTGAGTAACTACAAGTAATATTTGCATAGAAGTAAAAACTGACTTTTCTGTGGATAATAGAGGAGAAAAAAAGAAACCGAAGCTTAGCTCCGGTTTCCTTTTTGTGTGATCTGATTATAAACACGGTCCGCATTTTTGAACTCTTTCTGGTACAAAACTTCCTGTGTCTTCGATAGAAACTTTTCACTTTGTCCTGGTTTCATTTTAGCCATCATAATCCCTCACTTTAATGACTAGAATGCCCAATACAGCTGAAAATTATGCGCAATTTGCAACAGGAATTAGGAAACTTCCTCATCCGTTGTCTGTACTTCCGTCGTTCTAAATTGCTGATAGGACATGTAGTGTTCTTTAGTGATTACAAATAGATCATAACTATCTGCTTCACTGTTTATTTTTGTATATACATTCGGATAGACATCGTTACCGAGAGCAACATAAGGTAATTTTAACACTGCCTTAAGGGACCGCTTATTTGCTTTTCTTACCTTCATAAATATGCCTTCGATATGATAAGAGAAAAATAACATATCGAAAAATTGTTCTTTGGCCCTTTGATTATACCCTTTTCCGAAATAGGGCTGACCAATCCAAGTAGCCAAAAAGCCATAATTGTTATGAATATCAAATAAATTGATCGTGCCAATCGGGTGGTAATATTCATCTAAAATAGTTCGGGAAATTAGTTCCCCGTTTTCTTCTGCCTCTATTGTATGCTTTGTTAGGAAATAGAACTCATCCGTAGTGTTTGCTTTATGTCTTACATAGGGAAAAACATCTGGGTGTACCATCTGTTCAAACAGCAAAGGCACCTCATGTAAATCACGCATTTTAAGCATAAAAAATACCCTCCTTATTCCAGGCGGGTAAAAACACTGATTTTCCATAAGGAAATCCAGTGAGAGACCCACCCTCGAATTTTTATTTTAGCGTTCAACAAAAATTCGGGGTGGGAATCGAACCCACTAGAACCAGATAAACTGGTGGCGCACCATTTGCCTTCCCTATATAATTCTGTGTTGTAATGTAATACTTATCCATTCATCTCTTTCGTATTTTGATATTTTTATTTTACAATTTTTTTATCAAAAAAGGAATCGTTTTTTGATAAATTTTTTGTTTTATTTTTTTTGTGATTTTGCAATTTCCCCCAAGGCATCTTTCAGTTCAGGATAAGTGAATTCAAACCCATTTTCCAAAGCCTTTTGAGGTAACACGTATTGACCTTTTGTGATTAATTGTCCCATTTCACCAATCGTTGCATGGATCAACGTAGAAGGCGTTCGAAACCAGTAAGGACGCTTTAGACTTTTGGATAGTATTTTCATGAATTCCTTATTTCTCTTCGGATTAGGTGCAGTAATATTAACAGGTCCCTTTAGTTCAGAGTGAAATAAGCAATACGCAATCAGTTTAACTGCATCTTCAACATGCACCCAGGACATCCATTGTTCACCACTACCTATTTTTCCACCAGCAAACATTTTTACTGGTAAGCTCATTAGAGGAAGCGATCCTTCATCTCCTAAAACAATACCGAATCGGGCATAGACAGTGCGAATACCTAATCTTTCAGCTTGCTGAGCGGCTTCTTCCCATTTCACTGTTACTTCTGATAAAAAATCTTTCCCTACTTCGGTCGTAGATTCGGTGAAGATTAGATCTTCAGAAATTCCATAAAATCCTACAGCTGACCCACTGATAAAAACGTTTGGTTTGGTTTTCATATTTTTGATCATATCAATAATATGATTGGTAGCTTCTAATCTGCTGTTTATAATTTCGTTTTTCTTTTTTGATGACCAGTAACCAAATAGGGATTCACCCGCCAAATTAATGACAGCTTCCATAATTGGCAGTTCTTCAGCTGGGTAATTATAGTTTATGTAGGTGGTGTTGTCTGTGTTCATATTTGTTTTCGGAGATCGAGTTAGTATATAGGTATGATGTCCTTTCTCATGTAAGGATTTAGAAATATATTTACCGATAAAACCGGTGCCACCGCTAATAAGGAAATTCATTGTAAGCCCTCCTAAATAAAAAACCTATTCCATTCCTATTATATACTTCAATTCAATTCTTACCGTAGTAATCCATAAATTATTTCATTTATCAAGAGAAGCAACATGGAATATAAATGTAGTGATTATTTTTCCATGTTGCTTACTGGGTATCTTGATGCTCGTTCTGTTATTATAAAGAAAAGGGGTGAGAACGTTGAGGAAAATTACCCGGATCACAACACAAGTAAAGCATAAGAATCGATTCAATATCTTTTTAAACACTGCTGATGGTGAAGAGTACGGCTTTAGTGTGGATGAAGCCATATTAATCGAATATCGGCTTCATAAAGGTTTTGAATTGGACGATTCCATGATTGGCACACTCATTCAAAAAGATACACTACATAAATCATATACCCAAGCCATTAACTTTTTAAGCTTTCGAATGCGAACTAGAAAAGAAATAATCGATTATTTAGTGAAAAAGGAAGTCGATGAGGAGCACATTGGTCAAATTATTAAAAAGCTGACAGATGAGAAACTTATTGATGACGAGCAGTTTGCAATCATGTTTGTCCGTTCGAGAATGAACACCTCGTCGAAAGGTCCAAAACTCATTAAAAAGGAATTGATTGATAAAGGTGTTTCGACAATCATTGCAGAATCAGCACTTGAGAATTATCCGTTTGAGAAACAATATGAAAAAATTAAAAAACTAATGTCCAAAAAAATAAATAAGAGTAAAAAGGAATCATTCCGAAAACAGGTACAGCAGCTGCAAACGAATTTAATGCAAAAGGGTTTTGCACAGTCTGCGATCAAGGAAGCATTTGCAGATATCCAGGAAGAAAAAAATTCAAATGTGGAATGGGATGCACTCGTTTATCAAGGAGAGAAACTGTTACGAAAGCATGAAACGAAGCATGAAGGATATGAATTACGAAGAAAAGTGACAGAAGGTTTGTATCGGAAAGGATTTTCATTTGAGATCATTAACACGTTTTTAGATGAAAGAATAGAGGAATAAAAAGGGTTTTCATTTCTATGAAACAATTGGTAAAATAGGGATGGGGAAGGGGAGAACAAGATGAACTATCGATACAGTGATTATTCCATTGAACAACTACATAGAGAAATAGGTGTTTTGAAAGAAAAGGCTCAGAAAGCAGAGCAATTGGGGAATGTTTCAGAAGTTCAAATAAATGAGCGCAAAATGCAGGTTGCTTTAGCATATACAATAAACCCAGGTGACTTTTCAGCTGAAGAGAAATATCAATTGAAAATGGAGCCTGGCTTTACATTTAAAATTAACTATATAAATGGTGTTTTCGCATGGGGACACCGAATTAATCTTCTCGAAGAAATGTATGAAAAAGAAGAAGCGCTTCCCATTTCATTACTTGGTAAGAAGGTAACAAAATAAAAACAGCAGGCGTGTACCTGCTGTTTTTCTATGTGGTTGGGTCGCCAACATATAATTTACTTTTGAGTTTGTGCTCGGAAAAAATCCATCCTGTATAGGAACTGATAATTTCCATGTTTTCATTAATTTGTACAACCGCAACGAATGGATAGTAGCTTTTTGAACGATATCTTAAATCAATAAAGCGCACCTCTGTTACAGAGTCGAAGTGATTGATTTCCCAACGATACACGGGAGAGAAATTTAAGAACGCCTGAATGTTTTTATCCGTTTTTGCTACCTCCATAATGGAATTGTCAGGTAAAGGTACTTTCCAAAACTCATCGACAATTTCAATGTGACGATTTTCGACAGTACCTACATAGAACTTATCTTCAGTTGTAATAGCAACACGCCAAAAGTTTTGTTTAATCGTCGGTGAAGTTGCAATTTCAATAGTATCCGGATAATAATCTTTTATTTTTTTTACAATTTCTCTTTTGTCCATATAACGTTTGATATAATATAATATAATGACCGTGTAAATGGTCAACCACGTATAGCCTGGATGTGCTCCGAGAGCCCAAGCGGCAATTCCTGCGATGTTCAGGAAGAATATATAGGGGTCAAAGGTGTTGATAAATCCCTTGGCTATCCATTTATTGCTGAATGGCCTGAATGCCTGGGTACCATATGCATTAAACAGGTCAACGAAGACATGGATGATGACAGCCAAAAATGTCCATAGCCATAAATGCAAATAGTTAACATGTGGAACGAACATATATATCATACCGGAAACAAGCAATCCCCATAGTATGATTGCGGGAATCGAGTGAGAAGCACCACGATGATGACGTATATAAGTTGCATTATTTTTCAGTTTAAAAACGGTATCAAAATCCGGAGCGTGTGAACCAATTACAGTCCCTACCAATACAGCATTGAATAGTGCAGGATCGCTATGCACTACAGGGTCTAAAGTGGCCAGTCCCCCCAGCGCGATACCCATTACAATATGAGTGCCAGTATCCATATAAAAAGTTCCTCCTTAAGGGAAACATAAATCTTTTAAGTTATTGTAACACAAAGGAAGTGCAATGATGACTAATCAAATATTAAAGAATTTCAACAAGTTACAATTTGAACATGATCTTCTTCACTGGTATGCCGAAAGTAAACGTGATCTTCCGTGGCGAAGTGAAAATGATCCATATAAAATATGGGTCTCCGAAATTATGCTGCAACAGACTAAGGTGGATACTGTTATCCCTTATTTTAATCACTTTATAGAGAAATATCCAAGCGTTTACGAGCTAGCCGCTGCAGAACAACAAGATGTCCTCAAAGCATGGGAAGGTCTAGGTTACTATTCCCGTGCAAGGAATCTTCAAAACGCGGTAAGGGAAGTCGTAGAGGAATATGGTGGTAAGGTGCCTTCTACGCCTAAGGAATTGGGCTCATTAAAAGGAATTGGACCTTATACCAAGGGAGCGATCTTGTCTATTGCCTTTAATCAACCAGAACCTGCTGTCGACGGTAATGTCATGCGTGTTTTCTCAAGGGTTCTGAAAATAGAAGAAGATATCGCACAGCAAAGCACAAAGAAATTATTTGAGGATTATGTGCGTGAATTAATATCAAAAGAAGATCCATCGTCATTTAATCAGGCAATTATGGATCTTGGTGCAACAATCTGCACACCAAAATCACCAGGTTGTATGCTCTGCCCTGTACAAGCGTATTGCAGAGCATTTGCTGAAGGTATACAGGACGAGTTACCAATTAAAAAGAAGGCCAAGAAACAAAAGAGCCTATCCTATGTCGTCTTATTAATCGAAAATAAAAATGGGGATTTTGTAATTGAAAAAAGATTAGAAAATGGATTACTCGCAAACCTATGGCAATTTCCAATGGTTCCAATAGAAGAGATCGGTATGGATCATCTCGTAAATTGGATCTACAGTGAGTATGGAGTACATATTCATCTTAGGAAAAAAGTAGGGAATTTGAAGCATGTGTTTTCCCACCTTATTTGGAAATTGGAAATTTTCGAAGCTAAAACAACGCAGACAGAAATACATGACGATCGAATCATTTTTGTTCATCGAGACGACATTACCAAGTATCCGTTTCCTGTATCCCATCAAAAAATGCTGCAATACATCAATAGCTCAATCGAAGAAGATACAGTATAAAAAAACAGTCAGGACTCCCTCATTCATAGTGGGAGTCCTGACTGTTTTCCACTCGCTTATACATTTCCTTATTGATTTCATGTAGAATGGTTAATCCTTCTGAATTTATATAAGGGAGAATTTGTGAAAGTGCATGTTGAAAATATTGTAATTCGTTATCCTGCCATATCGTCTTACTCATCATGGACAGTTCTGTAAAGTCTCTTGGTGTATTATTCATAGCCATGTCCTCCAATAATGAAGTAAATCGCATTCATAACTTATGCTATTTCAAGGGTTTTATTCGCTGGTAATATTTCCTGTATGACGTTCTGCTAATTAATAAAAATTCATTGGATAAGTTTTTGTGAAATGGATAAATTAATTATTGCGGAGGTGATAGTGATGGCTAAAAAACCAAATCAAACAACTGCAGGTACAAACGTTCAAAAAGTGAAGCAACAAAACCAACAAGCAGCAAAAGGGCAAGGACAGTTTGGTACTGAATTTGCTTCTGAAACAAATGCTCAAGAAGTAAGAAAACAAAACCAACAAGCAGCAAAAGGACAAGGACAGTTTGGTACTGAGTTTGCTTCCGAGACAAATGCGCAGGAAGTAAGAAAACAAAACCAAAAATCTCAATCAAACAAAAAGTAACAAATCGATTTTTCACGTTTAAAAAAAAGAGTTTCCCTTCAATAATAAAGGGAAGCTCTTTTTTTGGTTATTCGTTATGCTTTATATTTGGAGTTGTTACCTTTATAATTAATGAATAAAATGAAAACGGTATAACTATAAGGGGAAAGGACAGATCGTATGATGGCTCCGAGGGCGGGTTCTAAAATGCAAATACAGAGTTACAAACATAATGGACGGCTGCATCGGACGTGGGAGAATAGTGTCGTTTTAAAAGGTACCGAATCCATTGTTATTGGAGCTAATGATCGAACACTGGTGAGAGAAAGTGATGGCCGGACATGGATTACAAGGGAACCGGCAATATGTTATTTCCATGCGAAGTATTGGTTTAATATTATTGGTATGCTGCGCGAAGATGGAATCCATTATTACTGCAATATTAGTTCTCCTTTTATATACGATGATGAAGCATTAAAATATATTGATTATGACTTGGATGTTAAAGTGTATCCAGATATGACCTATGATCTTCTGGATGAAGATGAATATGATGAACATAAAGAATTAATGAATTATCCGGTTGTACTTGATCGAATTCTTTATAATAATATGGAATATCTGTTACGATGGGTAAGGCAAAGGAAAGGACCGTTTGCTCCTGATTTTGTAGACGGGTGGTACGAGCGATATTTGACATATCGTTAAACTATCTTGAATCAACTCATTCAGCAAAAGGATTTATCCTTGTTACTAACTCGTAACAGGGATTTTCTATGGACACAAACAATAGGGGAAGATTAAAAATGAGCAGTGTTAAGCAGTACATGGAGTTTGTAAAACCATATAAATGGAAGATACTCTGGACAATTTTAGTTGGAATTATTAAATTTGGTATTCCATTACTAATGCCTTTAATCTTAAAATATGTGATTGATGATATTATCGGTGCGGAGAATCTCAATGATTCAGAGAAAATCAGTAATCTGCTATGGATTATGGGGATATCATTTGTTGTATTTCTTGTACTCCGTCCACCCATTGAATATATTAGACAATATCTTGCACAATGGGTAGGGAACAACATTTTGTATGATATTAGGGACAAGCTATTTGATCACATACAAAAACTGAGCTTGAAATTCTATTCTCAGACAAAAACCGGCGAAATTATTTCCCGGGTAATAAATGATGTCGAACAAACGAAGAATTTCGTGATTACTGGATTAATGAATATTTGGCTTGATCTTATTACAATTATTATTGCAATTTGTATTATGTTGACAATGGACGTAGGTTTAACCATTGTTTCTATTATTTTATTTCCGTTATTTGGATTTGCAATCAAATATTTCTTCGGCAAATTACGTAGTTTGACAAGAGAGAGGTCACAAGCTCTGGCAGAGGTTCAAGGACATCTGCATGAACGGGTACAAGGTGTTCCAGTGACAAGAAGCTTTGCCTTGGAAGAATATGAACAAGGTCAATTTCAAACCCGGAACAAAAATTTTCTCAATAAAGCATTACACCATACGGACTGGAATGCCAAAACCTTTGCCGTTACAAATACAATTACAGATCTTGCTCCCCTTTTAGTAATTGCTTTTGCCGGATATCAAGTAATTTTGGGAAATGTAACAATGGGTACGATGGTTGCATTTGTTGGTTACATGGAAAGAGTATATAGTCCATTAAGAAGGCTTATTAACTCTTCTACAACGCTTGTTCAGGCAATAGCTTCTATTGATCGTGTGTTTGAATTTATGAATGAGAAGTACGATATTGTTGATAAGGATAATGCGGTTGAGCCAGGTAGAGTAAATGGAGCAGTTGAATTTGATAATGTCTCTTTTCGATATGACGAAGAAGAAATTCCTGTACTAGAGAATATCCGTCTAAATGTCGAAAAAGGTGAAACGATTGCCTTTGTTGGTATGAGTGGTGGGGGAAAATCAACGTTGATTAGTCTGATCCCACGTTTCTATGATGTTACTGGCGGTGCAATTAAAGTAGATGGAATCGATATTCGCGATATGAAAGCCAGATCTTTACGAAATAATATTGGAATGGTGCTGCAAGATAATATTCTCTTCAGTGAATCGATTGCAATGAACATTCGGATGGGAAACCCGGATGCCACGGATAAAGAAGTAGTTGAGGCTGCAAAGGCTGCGAATGCGCATGACTTTATCAAAACGCTGCCAAATGGCTATGATACATTAGTCGGTGAACGTGGTGTGAAATTGTCTGGTGGACAAAAACAACGTGTGGCTATCGCGCGCGTATTTTTGAAAAATCCTCCGATATTGATATTTGATGAAGCAACATCTGCACTTGATTTAGAAAGTGAACACTTGATACAGGAAACGATGGAGAGATTAGCTTCTGAGCGTACAACCTTTATTGTTGCACATCGATTGGCTACCATCACACATGCAAATCGAATTGTTGTTGTAGAAAATGGGCAGATTGTTGAAGTCGGTTCCCATAATGAGCTAATGCAAATGCAGGGTCATTATTATGATTTATATCAAATTCAGCATTTGGATGAAGAATAAGCAAAAGCGGAAGCGACCGGTGAGGGGGACTCTGCATCTGGTCACGGCTGTAAATTAATTACTGCAATAGTACTTTCTTAAAGTATAAGAAATGACCTCTACCGAATAGGAGAGGTCATTTTTAATGTTGATTTTTACGTAAAATCTATAAACTATGAAGTAACTGTTGGTTGATTTCTAACAGTATGCAGAAGCTTCGGCGACCGCTCTGGGAAATATACTTCGCTTTCCGCGGGCGGCTGGTGAGCCTCTTCATGCTAACGCATTTCAGAGTCTCACCTATGCCTTTCCTCCCGCTGGAGTCTTCGTATATTTCCCAGAGCTAGTGTTAAGCCTACAAAAGATTAGCAGCTTAGTGATATTAGATAAAAATCTATCACAACTTCACCAGTCCGGCATCGATGTGGGCGGTGACTCCTGCGGGAATAGCACGTGTCCGAAGACCCCGCAGCGGTGGGGTTTCCGCGAGGAGGCTGAGGCCGTGCCCGCGGAAAGCATCCGCCCAGAGCGATCACGGACGGTCAGATAGCAGTTACTTCGCAGTTTATCTCAACTCTGCGAGGACTGAGAGAGCAACAAACATTTCGTTTTTATTTACCTGCCATTATTTTAAAGGCTTTGCCTACAGCGTCAATTGTTTCTTCGATATCTGATTCTTTATGTTCGGTTGTTAGGAACCATGCTTCATATTTAGATGGTGCTAGGTTAATCCCTTGCTCCAGCATTAATTTAAAAAACGTACCAAATGTCTCGCCATCCGTTGCTTCTGCTTGAGCATAATTCGTTATATGTTCTTCGCCGAAATAAACGGTAAGTGCCCCACGTAAACGGTTTACGGTAATCACAATTCCAAATTCTTCCGCTTTTGCAAGAATACCATTTTCCAACTTTTCTCCAAGCATATCCAGTTTTTCATATACACCATCTTGTTTTAATACTTCCAGACAGGCAATTCCAGATGCCATGGATGCCGGGTTTCCAGCCATTGTTCCAGCTTGATAGGCAGGTCCAAGCGGTGCAACTTGTTCCATAATATCTTTTCGTCCACCATAAGCGCCAATTGGTAGACCGCCACCGATTATTTTACCCATAGCTGTCATATCCGGTTCTACACCATAAAGCTGCTGTGCACTGCCATAAGTGAATCGAAATGCTGTAATTACTTCGTCGTAGATTACGAGAGCACCTGCTTGATGGGTTAAATCATTGATTTCTTGAAGGAAACCTTCATGTGGCTCGACAATCCCAAAGTTTCCAACTATCGGTTCTACTAATACGGCTGCGATTTGATCGCCCCATTTTGCCAAAGCTTCTTTGTAAGCGTTAAGGTCATTAAAAGGAACTGTAATGACATCCGCTGCAGTCGATTTAGGAACTCCTGCAGAATCTGGGGTACCCAATGTGGAAGGGCCTGAACCAGCCTGGACTAATACAGCATCGAAATGGCCATGATAACAACCTGCGAATTTAATAATTTTATCTCGCCCCGTATAAGCTCTTGCAACTCGAATTGTTGTCATAACGGCTTCTGTACCAGAATTGTTAAATCGTATTCTTTCAAGTGAAGGAATCGCTTCTTTAAGCATTTTAGCAAATTGATTTTCCAGTTTTGTTGGAGTTCCGTATAAGACGCCAGTAGTTGCAGCATGTGCAATTGCCTTTGCAATATGTGGATGGGCATGTCCTGTGATAATGGGACCGTATGCTGCAAGATAATCGATATATTTATTCCCATCCACATCCCAGAAATAGGGACCTTGGCCACGTTCCATGTATACTGGTGAACCGCCACCTACAGCTTTAAAGGAACGTGATGGTGAATTGACACCACCAACAATATGTTCTAATGCTTCTGTATGCAGTTCCTCTGATTTTCTATGATTCATCTATATTTTCCTCCCTTAAATG
This sequence comes from Oceanobacillus longus, assembly GCF_042650085.1. Taxonomy (NCBI): domain Bacteria; kingdom Bacillati; phylum Bacillota; class Bacilli; order Caryophanales; family Bacillaceae; genus Oceanobacillus; species Oceanobacillus longus. The sequence continues at coordinate 55,964 of NZ_JBHSAO010000018.1, forward strand.
TCCATGCGGAACATGTAACATTTACTAATATAACAAAATAATCTAAGGAATACATGGATATTGATTCTGTCATCCATTGCATATTTTTAATTTTAAGAGACAAGCAGACGGATATTTTGCATACATATATCATATAAAAGATATAAAAAAAGGGGCCTTCTAAAATGATAATACCTTGGCTATTGTTTCTTGCTGTTTGTTTTATAGTCATAAAGAGTTTATATGATTTTATCCTCGGTAAAAAACGACATGTAATGATTAAAACATGGGATAATCATTTTTCAACAGAAGTGTTTTTATCGTTATTGGTCATTTATATTATTGTGATGTTTGGCTATGGACTGATTTATTTTATCCTCTCCTTTCAGGGAATTATTCTTGTGGAGAATGGGGAGTTGCGCCAGGTAAGTATACTTGGTTCCATTATACATTCGATTTATTTCAGTGGTGTCACCATGCTTACGATTGGATATGGTGATATAACACCTGTTGGGATTGGCCGGTTTATTGCTTTAACAGAAGCATTAATTGGGTACATCCTGCCTGCTGCATTTGTATTGAAAATGGTGCAATTTAGTGGGAGAAGCAGGGAAAAATGATTCTGTTTCTTCTATATGATATAGTAAATCTAATTCGTTATTTATGGAGGGGTATCATATGACAGTTGAAGTTGGTAAAAAGGTAGAAGACTTCACATTACAGAATCATTCAGGGGAAGAGATTAGCTTATCTGATTTTGAAGGAAAACATGTTGTTTTGTATTTCTATCCAAAAGATATGACTCCGGGATGCACCACAGAGGCTTGTGATTTTCGTGATCAACATGAGAGCTTTGCTGAACTGGATGCGGTAATCATTGGAATAAGCCCTGACCCAGTGAAAAGTCACCAGAAATTCATTGATAAACATGAGTTGCCGTTTATGCTTTTGGCTGATGAAGATCATAAGGTAGCAGAGAACTTTGATGTATGGAAATTGAAAAAGAATTTTGGTAAAGAATATTATGGAATCGAACGCTCCACGTTTATTCTCGATAAAGAGGGAAAACTCCAAAAAGAATATCGGAAAGTTAAAGTAAATGGGCATGTGGAAGAAGCACTGACATTTATAAAGGAAAACGTATAGTTTAAAAGAGAACAGTCCATTTCAGGGCTGTTTTTTAATTGCTTTGCATTTGTTCAAAGATAAGAAAGATAATTTTGGCAGCAATTAATTCTAATGCATAAACAGCCACGTCCAGCTCCAGCGCCCAGGGACTAGCGAGACTTCCTTCACCTCCGTGCGGTAAGTCAACATCGACTCCCTACGGTCGCCGTGTTTCCTTTATCTCCTACGTAGGAATGTTCAACAAGTTGAACCACCCCACAGTACGGGGCGCAGTCCGTACGTCCCTTAACGGGCGCTTGCGCTTTTGTTAATACTTTTCAGTCAGTGAGAAAACGTTTACTATATAAGTAGAAGAACAGGGGAGGGAACGGCAATGATTTTATTTACTGCTAAGGTTTCAAGAAAACATAAAGATAAGCTAGAGGCGAATTTCCACTCACTTACATTTGTCTATTCGGAAAGTAAGGAGGAAACAGTCAAACACATAACAGAGGCAGAAGTTCTTGTAACTTATGGAAGTGATTTAACGGAGGAATTACTAAAAAACGCTGCCAGTCTGAAGTGGGTCATGGTATTGTCTGCAGGAGTAGATGATTTACCATGTCAATTTTTAGAGGAAAAGGGAATTGTGGTTACAAACGCCAGGGGAATACATAAAGTGCAAATGGCTGAATATGCTATATCTATGCTGTTACAAGTATATCGTCAGGGAAAATTTTTAATGAAGAACGAAACAGATAAAAAATGGGATAAATCGATAAAGGTTAACGAAATTACCGGGAAGACAATCGTCATTGCTGGAACAGGGGCGATTGGACAAGAAGTAGCGCGTATTGCCAAAGCGTTTCGGATGGAGACAATTGGTATTTCAAGAAGTGGCAAGAAGGTAGAATTCTTTGATGAAAATCATACGAATGATAAATTGAAAAAAGTTTTGACGCAAGCAGATTTTCTTGTCTCTGTTCTGCCGAGCACGGAAGAGACAAAAGACTTTTTTAAAGAAGAACATTTTCATTCCATGCCTGAACATGGTGTTTTTCTGAATATGGGACGCGGAGATGCAGTAAAAACGGCAACAATCCTAAAGGCAGTTCAAAATGGGGATATTGCTCATGTTGTATTGGATGTGTTTGAAGAAGAACCATTACCTGAGGATCATCCATTTTGGAGCGAAGATAAAATTACGATTACACCACATATTTCTGGTTTGTCTCCAGATTATGTGAAAAGAGCGATGGAAATCTTTACAGCTAATCTAGAAAATTATATGGAAAAAAAAGACAACTATATCAATAAAATAAATCTTTCCAGGGGGTATTAATATGCGCATTTATACTCGTTCAGGTGACAAAGGTCAAACATCATTGGTTTACGGGAAACGTGTTCCTAAAAATCATTTACGTGTAGAAGCTTATGGGACTTGCGATGAAGCTAATTCTGTTATTGGTTTGGCACTAGGTTTTTTGGATAAAGAAGATTGGGATGGAAAAGATGACTTCCTTGAACAGATGCACCGTGTTCAAACAATTCTTTTTCATGTTGGGTCGGAACTTTCCACTCCAAAAGATAAGGAAGTTACGTGGAAGTTGAAAGAAGATCATATAAAAGAAATGGAAAAACAGATTGATGATTGGGACCAACATCTGGAACCATTAAAGAACTTTATACTGCCTTCCGGTCACAGTACATCAGGTGCCCTGCATACTGCAAGAACAGTTGTTAGAAGGGCAGAGCGAATGGCTGTAGGTTTGGGTGATGAATTGGAGAATGATCTTGTTTTATCTTATTTGAATCGCTTATCTGATTTCTTATTTGTGGCAGCCAGATATGTTAATAAAAAAACCGGGGTAGAAGAGTTAACATTAAAAGTTGACATTTAAATAATGGTAATGTAATTTCCAGTGAATAATATACTATTATTGACAGAATGCTATGAAGACAGGTACACTAATTATAAAGATTATAATCTAATAATGTTATTAAACGGAATATATTTGAAAGAGAGGTGGTTGACGGTGTCTGAAGAACGATTACGGGAAGCGATTGATACATTGAAGGACTCAGGCGTCCGTATCACACCACAACGTCATGCAGTTCTTGAATACTTGCTTAATGCAATGGTCCATCCGACAGCTGATGAAATATATAAAGCGTTGGAAGGAAAGTTTCCAAATATGAGTGTAGCAACTGTATATAATAACCTGCGCGTATTAAAGGAGATTGGGCTGGTTCGGGAATTGACTTATGGTGATTCGTCAAGTCGCTTTGACTGTAACACGTCCGATCACTATCATATCATTTGTGAAGCATGTGGAAAGATAGTTGATTTTCATTATCCATCCCTCGATGAAGTAGAATCGCTTGCGGAGCAGGTCACAGGATTTGATGTGAGTCATCACCGTCTAGAAGTATACGGTAAATGTGATGGATGTCAGAAACTGCCAGCACAGAAACACTAAAAATAAGTAGAAAACCAAATGCCATTAAAGCATTTGGTTTTTTTTGAAAGATAAGAGAGTATATAATTTTGCAGCAATTAATTCTAACACATAGACAGCCACGTCTAGCGCAAGCGGACCAGGGACTAGCGAGACTTCCCTCACCTCCGTGCGATAAGTCAACATCGACTCCCTACGGTCGCCGTGTTTCCTTTATCTCCTCCGTAGGAATCTTCAACAAGTTGAACCACCCCACAGTACGGGGCGCAGTCCGTACGTCCCTTAACGGGCGCTTGCGCTTTTGTTCTGATTAATTCTTCAATATCACTGGTACCCACTTCCGGACACTGTTGATCAACCAGATTCTTGAAACCGTTGAAAGCTCTTCAATCGCTATTTTTCTTTCTGAAATCCTACCTTTTTCGAGTAAATCTTCCCTGTATGTGCCTGCTAAGAGACCGGAGTCCAAGGAAGGAGTATATAGTATATCATTTATCTCTACGACTACATTTCCTGTGGTGAATTCAGTAATTTCCTTTTCGTCATTCCATAACAGAACATCAAAAGCATTTGGATGCTGTTTTAAAATATTTTCATAGACCCCCCGGTTTGTTGTTTTGTAATGGAGGAATACATTTTCTTTCGATACAGGTATCGTTGCCAATTCGATTTGAACAGGCTCTGCAAATGGTTTAATTTCACTTCCTTCTATATAGAGATCACCTTTTCGATTTAAAAGTAATCGAACCTTCCAATTTCCTTCAGCGTGTTGTGCTGCATATGCATGCAATTTTTGTTTGACAGTAGTCGTATCTAATTTATATTTAAAATGTTTTGCTGTCCGGCGTAGCCTGTTTAAATGATTGTCTAAAACAAGATAGGATCCGTCTTCGAGTCCAAGTGATTCAAGTAAATCAAATTCGAGAGGTTCGAAATCCAATACTTTTGCTTTAAGGAGGACCTCATTATATTCTTCTTTTTCTGTAGAGTCCCAAGTAATACCGCCACCTACACCATAATGGGCATTTCCGTTTTTATTATCAATGATTACTGTACGAATCGGCACATTAAAAATGGCCTCTTTGTCAGGAGTTATATAACCAATGGCACCGCAGTAAACTTCTCTTGGACTGCTCTCTAGGTCATTAATAATATTCATTGTACTTATTTTAGGTGCTCCAGTGATTGAACCACAGGGAAATAGTGCTTTAAAAATATCAGTAATCGTTTTATCATTGGGAACTTCCCCAGTAACGGTTGAAGTCATCTGGAAGACAGTTGGATATTCTTCAATTGAATATAAACTGGGTACCTCTACACTCCCTTGTTTTGCGATCATTCCAAGATCATTCCGTAATAAATCAACGATCATCACATTTTCAGCACGATTTTTTTCAGATTGGTACAACCAGTTGGCATTAAATTTATCTTCTTGTTGATTCTTTCCTCGGCCGACGGTGCCTTTCATTGGCTTTGTCGTAATCGTACCTTCTTTTAAGTGAAAAAATAGTTCGGGTGAGGCGGAAATGACAGAGTAGTCTCCTATATTTAAATAGGCACTGTAATTAGCTGCCTGCGCTTGTGCTAATCTATTGTAATAAGAGATAGAGTTTCCAGCGAATTCTGATTGCATTCGAATTGTATAATTAGCTTGATAGGTAATACCTTGCTCAATATAATTTTTGATTTGATTAATATGTTCGTTATATTCATTTACGTTTGTTTGGGGTTTCCACTTCGAGGAGGAAAAGTCTTCAAAGCTTTGAAGAAGCGTCTCTTCGGGTTTATCAAAAATCCCAAACCAGAGGAGAGGCATTTCTGAATTGGGATTCACCTTATAAGCTTGGTCAAAAGCGGGTGAAGCTTCATAGGAGATATAACCGGCAGCATAATACCCGTTAATTGTTTCTCTCTCAATTTGTTCCAGTAAAGGAATTACTTCTTCTATTAAAGAGGTGGAAATGATTTTGATGGGATGTTTAAATAATAATGGATTGTTTTTTCCATCCTCGTTAATAAAATCAAAATGCAGCAGTGGTATCATCCAACGTTCTTCCCTTCTTACAGGTATATAGGAATTTCTATAATCCTTTTAAAAAAATCCGCCGGTATCGACGGATTTAGCTTTACTTATTGTTGTTTTTATTTACTTTTGCATATTTCCGTTTATTGTATTTTTCATCAAATTCTTCGCCTTCCAAATTCCGATCCATCGTCAATGGTTGCTTGCAGTGCATACAAGCATCAACGCGCCCGAGCATTTTCGTTGGCTTTTCACAGCTTGGACATACGACGGGTACCGCCTTTAACGATAATGTACCTATCCAAACGTACACAGCACAGCTTAAAAATACCATTAGCACACCTAATAAGAAGAAGATAACCATAAGCCATTCGATGCCCTTAGTTAATATCCCTGCATACATTAATAAAATTCCACCGAAAACCAAAATTAAAGCAAATGATCTTATTTTATTTATTTTACTCGAATAAACCAATTGTTGAGCCATGTTGTTCCCCCTTAATTTACATTTGTAGTATAGCATATATTTATAAAAATTTTGTAGCTCAATAAAGGATTTCACTTAAATGTAACGAACTATTATAGTAATAGAAGAATGGAGGAAATGAATGATGGAAAATTTCCTGAGACCAATATATCAAGAACACGCGAGTAATCCCAATACATTGGGAATTTTAATAATAGAAAAGACACAGTTTGAAAGCCCGATTACTGATGATTTCGATGTCATACTGCTTATTATAGTTAAGGACTATGAACATTCCTGGTATGTAAAACATTATGAAATTACTGATAAAACGGCAGCAATACATATTGTGAGGGAAGATACTTTGTTGGGGTGGATTGATACAAGTGGATATCGAAGAGCGGTTGAATGGGTCATTTCTGGAAAAACCGTGTTTGATCGTAATGAATACATTCATGATTTAAAAAAACATCTTCGGGATTTCCCCCTTGAGAAACGGGATGTAAGAAAAGCAATTAATTTTGGTAAACTCATAAAGACCTATAGTGAAGCAAAATCTCTATATGAATCAGGAGAACTTAAAGACGCGCATAGTAAAATCTTAGACACACTTCATTATCTAGCAAGACTTTCGGTAATCGAGAAGGGATATTATCCGGAAGTAACTGTCTGGACACAAGTAAAAAATATTGATCTAGAAGTATATAAGCTATATGAAGTATTCATTGATAGTAATGAAGAAGTGAAGCAAAAGATTGAGTTAATGATTATTGCCATGGATTTTGTTATTAGTAATAGAGCAAAGGCATCCGCGAAGCATCTATTGGATATGATGGAGACAAAGGATGCTCCTTGGTCTTACACAGATATTAAGAATCTGCCTAAGGTTCAACTTTACACCTATGATTTGAGTGCCATTCTTTCCTATCTGGTTGAGAAGAGCATCATTTCGGTATTTCTGGAAGAAACAAAAGGTGTTGGCGTATTCCATAGAAAATACACTTTAAATAAAATGGGTAACAGTTAAGGATAGATCGAATAGAATAGTCAGAACTACTAAAGAGTCCTGGGTGCATGAATCACAGTAAGGCTAGCAAAAGTACTTGTAGAAATGCACTCTAGGCTTTTGTAAAGGAATTGAAATTGTATTGTAAAATAATCGTTGACTTTAATAAGTAACCATGGTAAAGTTATATCCGTTGCCAATTTCCACACGGAATAGCGACAAAAAAATAAAAAATAATCGTTGACATCAAATCAGTGGTTATGTTATAGTAGAGAAGTCGCCGCTAAAGGATGCGACTTACAAATTTGCTCTTTGAAAACTGAACAAAACAACCAGTATGTCACAGAAAAGAAAACTTGTTTTTCTTTCTGAAACAACTCATTAAGTTTTACTTTTTGAGAAAGTAACAAGCTAAGAACACAAATGGAATTGACCGGT
>NZ_JBHSAO010000019.1:0-1061 GCF_042650085.1 Oceanobacillus longus
AAATATGGGCTGGCAAAGTTCTAACCTTTTCATTGCAATCTTGTAACCTTTTAGGTTGCAAAACACAGTCGTTCCGTCAGAGACTTTCCGATTTCTTCTGATCCGTAGACAATAGCAAGCAATTTGAAGCTTGAAGCAAAAGAGACACTGATTTCACCTACCGTATTCTATACTTTTCTAGTTAACATAAATATTTATATTTTGTTGAATATAACATAACTACAAATAAGTTTCGTTCAACTTATTTTTCAAATTTAATCTCATGATTACTGTTCTCATTTTAAAACCGACCATTTCATATAATGGAACAGCTGTATTCTGAGCTCTCGCGCAGAGGTGGACATCAAAATATCCGTCCTGCTGGAATTATTCAATTCATCAATCCTCTTGAAAACCTTTTGGCCCTAAATTCTCCGAGAAGAATAGTTTATAGATGAATCCATGCGGCTGATCGGTAACTGATCTTTCGTAGTACCAAAGAAGATCCATCCTAAAAATTCATCTCCATCTTCAGCAGGGGTTTAACCAGAATTTCAATTTTTGAGTCAGTTGTCTTTACTTCCCCCAGTGTTTCATCAAAAACAGCCTAAAGTGATAATGATAAAATTCTTTCCGGTTCCATATTTGTCGGTATTCTAATAACTCCTGTATAATTCCTTTTTTTATAACTTTGTTAAACAATTGATGTATCTGTATAAATCGCTTCGATGATCCGTGTATATAAGAATCCTTGTTTTATTACCAATCCCATATGTAATGGTTTCTCATAAAAGCTCCTTTATATTCCTATATACTTATTTTACCTTTTGATATTAAAGAAAAATCATTATTGCCTTCTACCAAGTCCTATTGAGCATCAATTATCAGTAAAGTTTGTTTCAAATTATCAAGACTTAGCAAAACAGTACAGGAATAATAATAAGTCTTTGGTAATTTACAGATTAATTTTTTCCACACAAAAAAGCAGCTGATACTTTATGTATCAGCTGCTTTCATTTTGCCTGGCGGCGTCCTACTCTTGCAGGGGCAAGGCCCCAACTACCATCGGCGCTGAAGAGCTT
>NZ_JBHSAO010000020.1:0-14507 GCF_042650085.1 Oceanobacillus longus
TTTTTATTTGTGCAACCTTCTAACATTTTGGTTGCAATACTCTGTACTTTTATTATGCATTAAACAACCCACCAATTCCTGTAATAAAATAACTGACTGAAATAGTTAAAAATCGTTTTATATTCATCACAACCCTTTAAGAAATTTTACTATTAAAACTTATTTTATTCTTCAACTAACCTGCCAGTTAGTTTAAGTATATTTCTTCACAATCTCTATATTTATTTTAACATAATTATTCAGATTACCTTGTATAACCAAGAAAATAGAATCATTTATCTTATTTATTAGATCACGATTTGCATACAAAATGTACATAAAAAAATTGACTACAAATTGATATGCTATTAAGTATTCAATTTATGTTTCATATTTAATGTTTGTGATAAGTAACAGAAGCCGTTGGTATCTGTAATCTCACTTTTCCTCTTATCCATTATAAGTATTACTCGAATAGTCGAACAATCGAGATAGCTGAAGCCACTTCTTGTCCGAAGGCGATTCATCTCCACACTACTTCGTTGAGAATGGAGTCTTCTCGCCTAAAATGATAATTGTAAACTTAAATGATATAATTGTTTACATGATTAATTAACGTGCGAGGGGTAATACAATGGCAAAGAAAAAACATTATGTTGTCTGGGTTGGTAGAAAACCCGGTATTTATTCAAGCTGGGCAGAATGTCAAGCACAGACAAATCACTTTGATCAAGCAAAATTTAAATCCTTTGAAAGTTGGGAACAAGCAGAGAAAGCCTATCGTGAAGGCTGGCAACATCATTGGGGTAAAGGAAAGGCACAAAAAACTACAAAAGGTCAAGCGGATAAAAAGACAGGTACACGTAGACCAAGTGATGTAACCTCCGATGAAATCGATTATAACAGCATTTCCGTTGACGTTGGAACCCGTGGGAATCCTGGTCCAGTCGAATATCAAGGTGTCGATACACGAACAGGTGAAGTCATCTTTTCCTATGGGCCAATTAGTAAAGGCACGAACAATCTAGGTGAATTTCTTGCGATTGTACATGCATTGGCATATTTAAAAAAGATAGGTAGTAATAAAACCGTTTACACGGATTCCCGAAATGCCATGAAATGGATAGAGAAAAAGGCTGTATCGACAACACTTAAAAGAGATGAATCTACCGCTGAAATATGGGAATTAATTGACCGTGCCCACCACTGGCTTCACCATCATACATATGAAAATAAAGTCCTTAAATGGGAAACGAAAAAATGGGGTGAAATAAAAGCTGATTATGGACGAAAGTAAATAGGTTCAGGGGGAAGGTCCACCGTCCCTTAATTAACCTTCATTTAGCAAAGAAATAGAGTTCATTCACATGTTTCCCTTAGTTGTCGTAAATAATAATCATAATTATATTCTTTCATAGAGGTGACGAGGGTGAAACAAGATAGTTATTCAAAAGCAGAGATTATTTTGGGAAATGTTAAAGTATACTGCGAGTATATTCTAAATGGAAAGCCTCCGATCGTATTGATTCATGGGTTTGTTTCGTCTATTTATACATTCAATCGTCTAATACCGTTACTGGAGAAACATTTTTCAATTTTAGCTTTGGATTTACCGGGCTTTGGAAAAAGTGAAAAATCAACCTCTTTTGTCTATACGCATGAAAACTATGCGAAGTTGGTTGCCAAATGTATTGACTATTTCAGCTTAGAAAATGTGTGTATCATCGGTCATTCTATGGGTGGGCAAGTAGCCTTATACACTGCGAGAGTCATCCCGAATAAAATCAAAAAATTAGTTTTACTTAGCAGTTCTGGCTACTTAAGAAGTACGAATCGTTGGATGGTTTATTGCTCTTATCTTCCGTTATTTAACCAGTTTGTTAAACAGCGAGTTAAAAAAAGTAATGTAAAGGAAAGCCTGCAGAATGTTTTTTATAATCCTTCATTAATCACAGAAGAACATATAAGAGAATTTGAAAATCCATTAAAGGATAAGAATTTCTATAAGTCTTTAATAAGACTATTACGACATCGAGAGGGTGATTTAGACAGTGATCAACTAAGAGAAATCCAAACACCAGCATTATTAATATGGGGGCAGGAAGATAGGGTGGTACCATTAGGAGTGGGCAAACGAATGGTTCGAGATTTGCCAAACGCCAAATTAATTACGTATGAAGAGACTGGTCATTTTGTTACAGAGGAACGGTCGAAAGAGATTTATGAAGAAATCCTTAATTATATTAACGTGTGAAAGAAATTAGATAAGGTGCATAGAAATTATTTGTATTTAATAAGAAGCCTTACCATCATGCGGCTTCTTATTAATGCGTGCTCATGTGTGAATCAATTCACTTTGAAGCTGGTACACTTACATTAGACTTAATTGAATTTATACTCCCCAGTTTTTACTGGCTTTGTTCTTACTAAAAGAATAACGAAGCCACATACAAATGCACTTATTCCCATAGCAATAAAGGCCACATTATAATTACCACCGAAAGCGGAAATTAAATATCCAGTAATCGTAGGAGATAGAAAACCTCCAATCGTTGAACCCATATTAATAATGGCAATGGAGGAGCCAATCACTTCTCGCCGAATCAATTTATGCGGCCAGCTGAATAAAGTAACGTAAACTGCATTGGATGTAAGTGTAAAAATAAACATCATAATAATAGACACAACCAAGCTATCTGCTATGGCAAAAGTAATACACGCAAGCCCACAAAGGATAATACCAGTTAAAGCAAACCGCTTGTCCTTTCCTTTAAAAACTTTATCGACAATAAAGCTTGAACTCAGTGCCCCAACACTCATTAAAATGGCATTAATACCCAATATCATACTAATTCCTTTTAAATCAAATCCAAAATCTGCTTCATAGAGGGATGGCAGCCAGGAGAGATAGCCATATAGAACAATATTTAGAAAGAGTAGTGCAGCAAATAAGATAAATACATTTTTATCTTTAAACACAACGCTGATTGAAATCTTATCCTCTTTTTTCTTTTGTTCTGCATTAGGATCCTTCTTCTCTTTCGGAAAGAAGAAGAAAATCATCAGAATCGAAACAGCAAATAATAAAGCTAATCCGAAATAGGCATAACGCCAGTTCATATTAATTAACGTCGAGCCTAATGTGAAGGCAAGAATGCCACCAATACCGGAAGTAGATAAGATTAATGACTGGACAAACATCTTTTGTTTGGGCTGAATGGTATTTGCTACAACCTTTGCCGAGCTTATTGGTACTCCAGCATGACCTAGACCTGCAATTAACCGAATAACCATCAATAAAATTAATGCACTCACCAATCCAAAGAAAAGAGTCGCCACTAGAATGGTACCAATCGAAATTAATAATACCTTTTTCGGTCCAATTTTGTCAGAGAGCCATCCACTTGGAAATTGCATCACCGTATATCCGATGAAGAACATACTCATTAATAGGCCTGATTGGCTAGCACTTAACCCCAATTCTGCTTCCATTGGAATGATTGCTGCGGCGATCATATTTTTGTCCATATAGGTCAATGCATATCCAAACATAATAGAGATAATTAGCATGACGTTATTTTTGGGCTTCTGTTGACTCATTTTTTCCACCTCTAATATTTTCTAATTTTTCTCAGGTTAACTGGTTGCAAGACCCTTAACAAAAAAATTTGAGAGTAATAAGAATAGTAAACAAAGGGAGGACTGCAAATCAGATTTTTATCCAGCGAGTCTCTCCTATCGTATTAACAATCCATTGGGAAAGAAAAACGCGCACGGATTGAATGGTCACTTTTCCTATACTACCCTAAAACTTCATTTAAAAAATAAGGAAGGGAAAGTTTTTATACGATTGGCATAAGAAATACCGATAGTATCTCCATATACTATCGGTATCTTTTACAGGTTAATAAAGTATAAATTTGGACAGCAATTAATACTTACACATAAACGGCCACGTCCAGCTCCAGCGCCCAGGGACTAGCGAGACTTCCTTCACCTCCATACGATAAGTCAACATCGGCTTCCTACGGTCGCCGTGTTTCCTTTATCTCCTACGTAGGAATGTTCGACTAGTCGAACGAACCACCACCCCACAGTACGGGGCGCAGTCCGTACGTCCCTTAACGAGCGCTTACGCTTTTGTTCTTTAATTCTTTTCAAAATAACCGCAAACAACATGACCTACTGCTTTTGCTGCGACAAGGATCGCATCTTCATCAATTTCAAATTTAGGATGATGATTGAAATAAGGTTTTTCTACTCCTTTTGGTGTACATCCGATATAGAAGTAGCAACCTGGGATTTTTTCTAAATAATATGCGAAATCCTCGGATGGAGATAGTGGTGGATATTCTTTTACTTCCTTAATATCCTTGTCATTGGCATGCTTTAGTATTTCAGCAACCATCGCTGTATATTCTGGATGGTTATATAATGGCGGATAGTCAGCATTGTATTCCAGTGTACACTTCACACCGAACTCTACTTCAATTCCTTCCACAATACGTTTAAATTCTTTTTCGATTATTTCTTGGCTTTCCACGCTCATATAGCGTATATCACCTTCAAGCTCGATACTATCTTTAATCACATTGAACGTACCTTTTCCATCGAAGGAGCCGATTGTAACGACACCGACATCCATTGGATTTAATCTACGGCTAATAATCGTTTGAACAACCGTAACAAAATGGCTACCCGCAACAATCGCATCATTTGCATTATGTGGTGATGAACCATGACCGCCTTGCCCTTGTATTTTCAATTTAAAATACGACCTACCATTAAACGAATACCCGCTGTGATATCCAACGACACCAGCTTCATCCATCGGTAGCACATGAATCCCAAAGATAGCATCTAAGTCGTCTAACTTTCCGGAGTCCAACATACTTTTCGCTCCACCTGGTGGTACTTCTTCTGCATGCTGATGAATAATCTTAATCGTTCCGTTCAGTTGATCCTTTAATTGAATAAGACAATCCGCAAGAATGAGTAAGTATGCTGTATGGGCATCATGACCACACGCATGCATAACACCTTCATTTTTGGATTTAAATGGGACATCTGCTTCCTCTGTAATTGGAAGTGCATCGAAGTCCGCTCTAAGTCCGATCGTTTTTCCTGGTTTTCCACCAGCAATGGTTACGACAATCCCGTAACCATTACCAACATTTGTTTCTACTTTTACATCTTTATCGTTATAAAAATCTGCAATATATTGAGCTGTTTTCTCTTCTTTAAAGGATACTTCTGGATTTTCATGTAGATAGCGGCGAATTTCAATCATTTCTTCTTTACGCGATTCTAACATTTCCATTAATTGGCTTCTCAATATAATCGTCTCCTTTATAAGTTATTAGCGCTTTTCACCTGAATCTTGTGGAACAAGAACAACGATTGAGATTAATGCTAACACTGCAAATATAACGTTTGTGATAATTCCTGCAGTTGCTGCAATATCCACGGTACTTAAGACAGTTATTGTACTAAACACCGTTGAAGAAATCGCTATACCAAATGCATTACCAAGTGAGCTTGCCATTTTATATACACCGGAAGCTTCCCCGACTTTATCATCTGGTGCAAAACTAACAGCTGTGTCAGTTGATGGTGTTGCATACATACCAAGTCCTAAACCGAATAAGATGAACCCGACAAATACAATAATTGTATACATTAGATCCGGCAAGAAGGTAAGTGCCATCATTCCAACACCAATTAAAGTTATAGTAGTTCCCCATACCATTGGCTTTTTCGCCCCAGTACGCTGCATGATTTTCTCACCAACTCGAATCATACCAAGTACTGCTACGAGATAACCTAGTGAAAGCATTCCAGATTGAAACGCTGAAAATCCTCGTCCTACTTGTACATATGTGTTCGCTACGATTAGTGTACCTGCTACCGCATTTAACAAGAAGTTAGAGATTGTAGCACCAGTATACGGTTTAGTTTTAAACAATTTGAAATCAATTAATGCATTTTCCCGTTTTGATTCATATTTAATAAAGGAGATAATACCAATAACCGTCACTACTGCTAGTCCAATTGTTATTGGACTTGTCCAACCAAAGCCTGCTCCCTGAGTAATAAGGACATTTAAAGCTAGCATAGTTATAATAAATATTCCTAGACCACCAAAGTCAAACTTAAATGAACCGGTTGTTTTTGCTTTACTCTCAGGTACGTCTTTAATTAACCATAAAGCAAGGAGGGCAACTATAATGGAGAAAATGAAAATCCATCTCCAACCCATAGATGTTGCAACTAAACCACCAAAGAATGAAGTTAAACCAGAACCACCCCAAGAACCAATAGACCAGTAGCTAAGTGCACGTTGACGTTCAGCACCTTCATAATATTCCTTCACTAAAGCAATAGTTGCTGGCATAATAGCTGCCGCTGATAACCCTTGTAATATACGTCCTAAAATTAACAATACAGAACCATTCGCTAAAACAAGCATTAATGATCCGACAATACTTAAAATTAAACCTATGTTTGTAATTTTCTTTCGACCAATTCTATCTGCTAATCCACCTGCTACAACAATGAACATTCCAGAAAACAGCGCTGTAAGACTAACTGCTACGTTTATCGTTCCTAATGAAACACCTAAATCTGATTGTACTGCTGGGACTATATTGACCATAGCTTGAGCAAACAGCCAAAAAGTAATGACCCCAAACACAATACCTGTTAACAACTTATTCGTACCTTTATATGTTGTTTCCATGATACAACAACCTCCTATTTTTCAAAAAAATACTGGCAATCCTTCTATGATCGCCACCTTAACCTGCTTGTTTATGTTCAAAAATGATTTTATAATAGTGCAATAAACAATTTATGAGCTCATATTTATTACTTCCTCATTATAAGAGATCTCCACTTTTTAAATAAGGTATTTTTCTGCTTCATCACCAAGAAATCATGTACCTTTTTTCACATAGGTTAACGCAGGTAAAAAATTAACCGTTAATTTTTTACAAAAAAAGATAATTCCTAGGTAACAGACTATCAATTATCTAAAAAACAGCCAATTATAGATGTGCTCTTCGTATATCAAAGAAATGAATGGCATTGATTGTCATATAGGAATAAAACGACCAATCCCCAGCAATCTGCTCATCGAACAGTTCTAACGACGGCTGACTTGTTTCTGTAATGTAATCAATAACCTCCGCATCCATTCCAAACGCACTATTCAAATCCCACCATTTTGTATATAGTGCTCCGCGATCTTTATCGAATACGCGTTTTCGAATCTGATAATCACCTGGCTTTATCCCTGCAATTGTAACGCGAATATCTTTGTTTAATTTTTTTAGAAATGTTTCTTCTACCGAATAATATGGATTTACATTATTGATATTCATGAGGATAAGTTGATATCCTCGGTCATTTTCCGTCATCACATACGATGATCCTTGTGCAATGATGGTTCCAGTTAACCTCTCTAAAAACTGCATTGCAAAGTATGTTGGGCGTTTCCCATTAAAGTAATGGTAAAGCTCTAACCCTTCCATCCGAATTTGCCGATTCTTTCCCGACTTCTCGTGCTGCTCCGTATTAATCCAAAAGCCCATGGATTCTACTTCGTTTGCTAATTCGAGTGCATTTTTCAATATTAATGCACCACGGAAAAACGTCCCATTCGTGTGTCTCGTATTCCCTGAAAGTGTATTCCAGCTCACCAAACTAAGGGGCTTACTTTTGCCATACTTTCTTATATATCGCTTTAATTTATCTGTCTTTTCCTTTATATACCCTTCTGCAAGTGAAAAGCGATCATCACCTAATTCTGTAAAGTCAATGATCTCGTTTTGATTCGCTTCATAGCCAATGAAATCGAGTGGTACATTTTCTTCTACCAGCCACGTATGGTTGTTTGTCGTCTTCTCTTTTTCAAAAGAAAATGGCAAAAAGGCACCGACACGGATCGCTGGCACAAGTGATTTTAATGCTTCGTACAATTTCAAGTAGATGCGCTTCAACTCACTTCCACTTACAGCTGTTAGGCTTGGTTCATAAAACATAAAATGCCATTTTTCAAGATAGGAGGTTCCATACACATTCATACAATGTTTCATAAAATTAATTAACTCTTTAAAATAAGCTGCTTCATCACTCGTTATTTCCTTATAATCGACCCGAACAAAAAGCGATAAATCATGTACCTTCAGGAAATTTAAAGCAAAATCTGCGTTATAATAAGGCGAAGTCGTCGCAATGATTTCATCTGTTTCAACAGGTGTAATGAAGGTTGAACCACCAATCAATCGTCGGATAGCAATATTTTCCAGGCGCAAATCCTTTTTTGCCATTAAAATTTGTGACCGTACACCTTCCTTTAATAGCTCCCTTAACTCGCCAATAGCAAGATTATGCATGGGCCGATTAATTTTGTGTTTCGTCACCTGCTGTAAATCAAGGTTTAATTCCGAAAGTTGCGTCTCAGAATTCGTATAGGATTCATCTGTATCCGTAAGAAACATACCTAGCTTCTCTAAAACCTCTGGTGATTTGATAATATGCATAGCATCATCAAAATCATAGGATTTTATAAAATCGATTCTTTCTTCCTGATTTTCCTCCCGATAAACTTTAGGCGTTTGCTTGTATACTTCTTTAAAGTAACTCATAAAAGACTTTGTATTTGGAAAGCCATTATTCATTGCAATGTGGGAAATAGACTCCGACGTATACAGTAAGTCCTTCATGGAATGCTCTAGTCTAACCTTCATCAAAAAGCGATTAAAACCAATCCCCATTTTATTTTTAAAATAACGTGACAAGTATCCGGAAGATAAATAAAATCGTTGAGCTATTGTTTCTAATGTGATTGCTTGATTATAATTTTTCTCCATATAATCAATAATTTGTGTTAAACGCTGATCAGCCGTATCCACTCTTTCCAATGTGCTGCCCTTTTGCTTAAACCGGCGAATTAAAATAAGCAGAATTTGACTAACGTATGCTTGTAGTTCAATTCGATAACTTTCTTCTCTTCGGTAGTAACTAACCATCAATTCAGCTAATAGCTTACGAATGCTATTGATCATCGATTCCCTTCCCATATCTATGTCCAAAGAGTTGCATTCAAATCGACTATATGGATATTCCTCATATTGCTCCAACATAAAACGATCCGAAATAGTTAGGATCAACACACGATTTTCGATACTACCATCAGCCTGATAAAGTTGATTGCGATTAATAACGAGAACATCTCTTTCTTTTAATGGATAGATTCGGCTATTCGTTTCAATTGTCAGCTCCCCATGAATAACAAGAATGACTTGAATCCCTTGATTTAATCGTGGAGCCAACGATTCGATTTGTTGTAAATTTATTGTAAAGTCTGTCATGTGATCATTCATATTATCTTTCCCCATTCTTTAATGGTTGCTATTACTTTTAGTTTACACGTTGTCTATTTAGGGAAGCAATAAAAAAGAGTATGATTACCTTGCTCCTGATACCCCCTGTGAAGTCGCACGGTTTCTATCCGTTTGCCGTGCTAAAATTGATTCGTAATCATATATACATATTCGGTGGAAGAATGTGCAAAATAACCGATGACTTAAACCAGACTCTTTTAAAAGAAAGAAAAGTCAGACCTTGATTGAAAAGATTTGTGATTATGTTAATATGAAAAACATGATAAATATCATACGAAGAGGATGGGAATATATAATGAAAGAAAAAAGAAAACAATTTTCCAGTGTATTCACTTACGCTTCCATACTTGTCGGAATACTGGTACTTCTAGGTGCTATTTTTCCCGATCAATTTGGTAAAACTTCTGGCGCTATTGGTTCATGGGTTACTGAAACTTTTGGTTGGTATTATATGACGATTTTTACTTTAATTCTGTTCTTTTGTATATTTTTAGGTTTTAGTCCAATCGGTAAACTCAAACTCGGTAAACCAAATGATAAACCAGAGTTTAATACGTTATCATGGTTAGCCATGCTGTTTAGTGCTGGTATGGGGATTGGCTTAGTTTTCTATGGCTCATCTGAACCAATCTCACATTACCTAGCTCCGCCTACTGCTGATCCTGAAACAAGAGCTGCTTTGGCTGAAGCAATGAGATCGACTTTTCTGCACTATGGATTTCATCCATGGGCTGTATACGGTATTGTAGCACTGGCATTAGCTTATTCACAGTTCAGGAAAGGTGAAGTTGGTTTAATATCCAAAACATTACGGCCTATTTTAGGCGATAGAGTGGATGGTCCTATCGGTAATATTGTTGATGTTTTATCGGTATTCGCAACCATTATTGGTGTCGCTGTTTCTTTAGGGATAGGGGCCATGCAAATCAATGGGGGCTTGAACTATCTCTTCGGTATCCCTAACAATCAGCTCGTCCAAGGTATCATCATCGCTGTTGTTACGGTGCTGTTCTTATACAGTGCCTGGAGTGGATTAAGCAAAGGTATTCAGTATTTAAGTAATTTAAATATGATTCTTGCAGGTCTATTGTTTGTTGCTATCTTAATTCTAGGTCCAACTTTATTTATTCTCAATATGATGACAAGTGCAACTGGTGATTATTTTAATACGCTAATATTTAATAGTTTGGATGTGGCTCCACTAAATGAACAAAAACATGAGTGGATGCAGTCCTGGACGATCTATTATTGGGGTTGGTGGATGAGTTGGAGTCCATTTGTAGGTATATTTATTGCAAGGATTTCGCAAGGGCGATCCATCCGTGAATTTATCTTTGCAGTATTACTCGTTCCAACTTTTGTGAGTATATTTTGGTTTAGCGCATTTGGTCTGACAGGAATTGAAGTGGGACAAAATGCACCAATCCTATTTGATATGCCACCGGAAACGCAGTTATTTGGTATTTTCAATGAACTCCCGATGAGTATCATTTTATCTATCATTACTTTGACGCTTATATCATCCTTTTTCATTACCTCAGCCGATTCTGCAACATTTGTTTTAGGTATGCAAACTGCTTTTGGTACGTTAAATCCTGCAAGTTTTATAAAAGTCGTATGGGGGTTATCGTTATCAGCAATCGCATATATATTGCTGTTAGCAGGTGGAGAAAGCGGATTAAATGCATTACAATCTGCAGCGATTATATCAGCATTGCCATTCAGTGTGGTGGTCATATTGATGGCGATCGCATTTTACAAAGATGCTAATCAGGAAAGAAAGTCGTTAGGTTTAACACTTACTCCAAATAAAAAAGCAATGAAAGAATATATTGATAAAACAAAGAAGGAAGAAGATAAAAGGAGCTAATACACGAGGATTTACAATGAGTCGTATCTGTTTATGATACGGCTCATTAATCATTTATAAGGAGTCAGACGCCAGCTTCATCAGAAAAAGTAGTGGAACCCCTAGATTATTTGCACTAATAATTGCGGTGAATAAATGTGCGACAGCAACAAAGGGTGCATCAAATTTCATGTACTCCGGAAAAAAGTGAGACGTACATCGAATGAAACGATGCACGTCTATTCCGTTCATAACTGCTTAATAACCATAATAATGTGGGTAGTACGGATATGGAGGGTATGAAGGGTATGGTGGATAGGCTGCATATACTGGATAAGGTGGATAATAACCATAATTCGGACTGAAAACTGCACCTGCCAAAAGGCCACCTGCCAGCGCACCTACAAATGGTACGAGAAAAGGACCAACAAATCGCTCTTCCCCGTGAATATCTTGGCTTTCCACTCTATAATACGGTTGCTGTAAATAGCCTTCATGTAAATCATTCATATGCTCCGGAGATTCCATATTTTCTTTCCATTCTTTATTCATCTATTTCCCTCATTTCTAAATACATATCTACTCCATTAGCCTATGCATCATGTACCAATAATTATTGGGCTATTGTACTGATTCCGATTAATTTTAAACCCTTACTTTTTTTGTTTTCCATTAACTTTTTCCAATCTCAGTGACTTTAAAAGAGAACAAACCATAAGCAGCAATATAATAGAAAATGGAAACGCAGCAATAATCATCACATTTTGTACTGCTTGCAGTCCTCCGCTATATAACAAATTAATAGCAGTTAATGAAAGAACGATACCCCAAACGAATTTAAACCGTTTTGCAGGATTTAAAGATCCATTAGTGGAATGCATACTCAAAACAAATGTCGCTGAATCAGCAGAAGTTATAAAGAAAACAACAATTAAAATTATCGTTAAAATCGAAGCAATTATACTAAACGGCATTGTACTCAAGATACCAATCAACGTAAACCATAAAAAATTAACTAAAGAAGGAACAAGTAAAACTGCAATAGGGAATTCTCTAAGTGTACGCCCCTCTGAAACTCTCGCAATAAATGTACCTACATATGGTGACCAAGCAATCCACCATACCCAAGACTAGTTACAATACCTGTAACTGTTGCAATCAAGGCAAAAGTATCGATTACCTTACTACTATTGTTCGGAACTCGGTCTTATAGCATTGGCCGAAAATATTTTCTGGATTTGCTTCAAATGCGGATATACTTCTGATTATGCGTACCGATTCAAGGAAGGACAACGTTTCCAACTCGATAAGCTCCGTTGCTATATCGATTACATCGGTGCTAATTTTTTGCTACGTCGATTGCCTATAAAAAAAACACTCGCCCTGAATTAATGAAAGGAAAGCGGAAGTAAGAGTACCTATGCACGGGACTAAATATCGAAGGCTCAACGCAAAATGTACGCAAAAAAGACGGCGCTCTCCAAAGAGAACACCGTCCTATTAATGTTATGATACCGGTGGTCGGGGTCGAACCGACACGTCCGTGAAGACACGGGATTTTGAGTCCCGCGCGTCTGCCAATTCCGCCACACCGGCATGTGATATGGAGGCGGTAACCGGATTTGAACCGGTGATAAAGGTTTTGCAGACCTCTGCCTTACCACTTGGCTATACCGCCAATAATATAATGGAGCGGAAGACGGGATTCGAACCCGCGACCCCCACCTTGGCAAGGTGATGTTCTACCACTGAACTACTTCCGCAAATGGCTGGGCCACCAGGATTCGAACCTGGGGTACACGGGATCAAAACCCGATGCCTTACCGCTTGGCTATGGCCCAAAAATTATTATGAGGGCGACCGATGGGAATCGAACCCACGAATGCCGGAGCCACAATCCGGTGCGTTAACCCCTTCGCCACGACCGCCATAATAAAAGCAGGGGTAGTAGGAATCGAACCCACATTGACGGTTTTGGAGACCGTAGTTCTACCGTTAAACTATACCCCTATATGAAATTTAGTTGAAAATAAAACATGGTGGAGGGGGGCAGATTCGAACTGCCGAACCCTGAGGGAGCGGATTTACAGTCCGCCGCGTTTAGCCACTTCGCTACCCCTCCAAAAATGTTTAAATAAAAAAGGTGGCTCGGGACGGAATCGAACCGCCGACACAAGGATTTTCAGTCCTCTGCTCTACCGACTGAGCTACCAAGCCATGGAATATTATTAAATTATAATACTACTCTCTTAAAAAAAGTGGCGGTCCGGACGGGACTCGAACCCGCGACCTCCTGCGTGACAGGCAGGCATTCTAACCAACTGAACTACCGGACCTTATTTGAAATAAGGAAATTTACTTAACCATTAATAATAATTAATTGGTTGATTGCACTCTTCAAGCACTACTGATTTTCAATTAACAAAGAAGTCTATTCAACGTAGTTAACCTGAAATAATTTGGTTGCGGGGGCAGGATTTGAACCTACGACCTCTGGGTTATGAGCCCAACGAGCTACCAGACTGCTCCACCCCGCGATTTGGGAGATAAATTAATATTTATCTAAATGTTTAAAAATGGTGGAGGATGCAGGGCTCGAACCTGCGACCCCCTGCTTGTAAGGCAGGTGCTCTCCCAGCTGAGCTAATCCTCCATGTTGGTGACCCGTACGGGATTCGAACCCGTGATACCGCCGTGAAAGGGCGGTGTCTTAACCGCTTGACCAACGGGCCATTAAATAATAAGTAGTGGCGGAGAGCGAGGGATTCGAACCCTCGAGGCCGCGTTAGCGGCCTACACGATTTCCAATCGTGCTCCTTCGGCCACTCGGACAGCTCTCCATTTGGCTCCACAGGTAGGATTCGAACCTACGACCGATCGGTTAACAGCCGATTGCTCTACCACTGAGCTACTGTGGAATAATCCAATACCGAAATTCTAAGTTAATAGTTCAAACATTGATTGCTTGTCCTCGGAATCTAGATATTTCGGAGCAGAGCCATTGCTATAATAACTTTAAACGTTATACAGTAATGGATTGTTGCCTGGCGGCGTTCTACTCTTGCAGGGGCAATGCCCCAACTACCATCGACGCTGAAGAGCTTAACTTCTGTGTTCGAGATGGGAACAGGTGTGACCTCTTCGCTATTGCTACCAGACATTCCTTGAAAAACAAGGACAAGTTACATTATATGCATTTTCAAACTAAAATGCAAGTCTTTTTTAACTTATACCTTAAAAACTAAATAAGAGTGAATCAAGACATCAAAAAG
>NZ_JBHSAO010000021.1:0-2511 GCF_042650085.1 Oceanobacillus longus
TTTTTATTTGTGCAACCTTCTAACATTTTGGTTGCAATACTCTGTACTTTTATTATGCATTAAACAACGACCCATCATGCTATAAATTCGTGTATTCACTGAAGGGGTCGATGAACTATCAGAGCACAAGAAATCAGCTTTCCATAAATAAAAATAAGTTCATGGTTTTCAATCCATATGACGAACATAAACAGCTTGCAGTAGACGACCATAAGTTCCTTATTGAGGTGGATCGGTCGTTTCTTAACGAGTCTTCCGCATCGATTTCAGTTGTACGGGATGATTTTTTCTTTGCACAAACCATTCAAAGAACCTCAAAATGAGCAGTGTGTCGAATTTGTTCAGCAGTACACGCTGCTGGAAGGGCAAAACGGAAGCCGGTCTTCTGAAGTGTTTTTAGAACACAGCTTTGCTCAACCAAGTCTATTGTTGGTCAAGATAACGATTGGGACACATATCTCTGATTTGATTACTCACCCTTTTCGCTCCATGCAGCCGGCGCTTGTTCAAGTGATGGAGGCCTTGAAAGACGATTAACAGCAAATTTCAGTTTGCTCACCATTTTAAAGAAAAGGTGGGCGTTTCACCTTATTCTTGGCTCCAGCTGTATCAACTTGTCAGTACTCAGGATTTGCTTTTGCATAATCAACGAATCATTACTGATATTGCCATTAGCTGTGGATTTTCTTCGGTTTCCGTTTACAATCAGTTATTTAAGCGCCTCTACGGATTTCCGTCAAGCTTTTCTTGTAAAAATAATTTGAATCAAATAGATGACTGAGCAAAAGACCATCATGCTCCCGCAGAAGATAAAGAGGGAACTAATCTCGATAAAAGTAGCAAGTGTGCCAAATAACATCAAGGAAATTACATTTAACCCATAGAGAATGACTGCATTAAAACTGAATGCTCGGTCCAATTTATTGCTTGGAATCAGTGTCTGAATCATATAAACACAGGCAAGGCAAGTGGTGGGCAGTCCGATAGCGGCAATAAGCACACCTATAAAGTAAAGGGGAAGGTTTGTTGCGAATCCAAAAATTCCGATTCCTTATATGATAGAGCCAGTTAGATAAATGGCGAAAGATAGTCTTTTCAGAGAAACGGAATGACTACATTGACGATGATTATTCCTGTGCCATACCACTCCAACAAGAGACTATAAAGTTCTCCACCCTGACTAGGATAGTCCTGTAGAAGAAACAAGAGCAAGCCGACCTGCCACACCCAGGTGTTGAAAATGACCATCAAAAAAGTCGCCATAAACAAGGGTTTAATCGTCACCTCTCTTTTTACTCACAAGAAGAATCCGAAAATCGATTGGAAGACGCTTTGTTCTTTCTCTATTAGTACATCATCCACGTTGAACGGTTCAGCCCAATGTAGTTTTAAGATAAAAAATGCACTCAAAACATACGTAATCGCATCAATCGAGTACAAGCGAATAGTGTTCCCAAAACTCAATAGATCGATACTGAAGACTGGACCCAACACTTGACGCCCCTTGTGACAATATCCAACAAACTATCGACCGTTGTACGATTATGCGCTGGCTTGATGAGAGGCAAAACAGCCCGGTACGCTGGATTATAAAAACAACCGAGCCTCTCCAATTGATAAATCAAAACCAGTAAAAGAATAATTGGAATCCGAATGAGATCTATCCGTAATAATAGTCGCTTATTATTAACACGGTCTGTGAAATGACGATTACCGTGGTAAGACTAGCCGATTGTGTCAGTTCATAAGATAAAAAGAAAGGCAAGACCTGCAAGTTACATTGCTTAACTGTGAAACGCCAGCACTTGCCAGATATAAAATCCTTTTTTTTCAATACAATTCCATACATCGTAACCACCTCTTTTACAGGTTACGCTCTATTTCTCTCCTCCTCTATCCACATCTTGCTATTTTCACGGCAATATTCAGTAGAGTAATTGTTGAAATTCGTTTTAGGTGTTTTATATAGTGGAGGCATGAGTTAACATATGACCACCTATCGGAAGAAATGGAGCTTACTCTCCTTACTTTTGGAATTCTAAAATCTTGATTCTCGTTCCCTTTTCAACAATATAGGATGAATGGTCTCTGGTGATGTTTATAATGAGTTTCCCTAAGCTGTCAGGGTATTTTCAAGTATCTAGAATTAGAAGGTCAAATCATATAAATAAACTTCTAAAAGATATATTCTAAAATATTGTTGACTTTTAGCTGTTTAGATAGTATTATATTTCTTGTCGCTAAAAATCTTTTGCTTGAAAAAGGTTACAGCGCATCGAAAATTAAAAACATAAATTCAAAAAAAGTTATTGACTTTAATTCGATAAAATGGTATGATTTAAAAGTTGTCACGAAAATTAACTTTGTAAAGAAAAATAAGTTGTTGACAACATAAGTTGATGTATGTTACGATATAAAAGTTGCTTTGAAAAAGCGACTTGCAAATTTGCTCTTTGAAAACTGAACAAAACAACCAGTATGTCACAGAAAAGAAAACTTGTTTTTCTTTCT
>NZ_JBHSAO010000022.1:0-904 GCF_042650085.1 Oceanobacillus longus
CGGTTGTTCAGGATTTGACGCACTTGCGTGAGTTATTGTTCAAACATTGTCAGGATGATCATTTAAGGATGCATTATAAAAAGGGAATTCGTATCGCTGATCTCATAAAGGAAGAAAAGAAATATGGTCTCGCATTTCCTGAGAAAGAGTATCCAGTATTTAATAAATCGCTGGCTTCAGCTAATAAATATGGTGAGGCAAAAATTGATGGAAAGCAAATCCACATACCGAATAGCTATCACTATACACAATTGCACGTAATTAAGTACTGGGATAACTTTAAAGTAATCTCCCCACAAGGAGAAGTGCTTTATAAAGGACCTAGACCATATATGAGTCGCTCGAGGGAAATTCCATGGCAATTCATTTTGAAAAATTGGATGAGGAAACCAAGATCAATTACCTATTCTAGATACTTCCCATATCTTCCAGGTAGAATCGCGCATCATTTGAATAGTGAATCAATGAAACTCAGAAAAGAACGTGTCGATTGGTTACAGAGTTTAATAATAAAATACAGTATGCAAGAAATAGATGAGCGTTTCTATGAATTGTTACCAGTAGATGATAAAGAAAATGAAAATGAATCATTACATGATCCGATTGCACATCCGTATGATGTAAATTGGAGTATCTACGACTCCCTTCAACCTTTAAACCATTCGTTGAAAGGAGAGGAAGTATAGAATGTCAAATTTGATTAGAGAGAAATGTAAATCGTTACGTTTAGCATATGTCGCAGACATATACGAGCAGATTCCCTTCGATAATCCCGAGCAGTATATCTCGGCTTTATTACAACAGGAATTAGAACATAGAGAGGTAGCTAAAGGAGAACGTTTGATCAAAAAGGCGAAATTCATGAATGAAAAAGAATTAGAGGATTACCGGTGGAGTGAACATA
>NZ_JBHSAO010000023.1:0-1449 GCF_042650085.1 Oceanobacillus longus
GGTCTGTGCCCTTTTGTTTATAGATTCCAGTACTCCGTGCTTTCTTTGAGATCCTACGAATAAGCCAACATTCAATATTATACGAATAGTAAATCGTTAAATTCTGTTTATAGAAAGTAATTTATTAAAAAGTCAGTTATGCTGCTAGTAGTGTTAAGGGTTGAACTTTTTCAGGACAATAGGGTTCATTATTTCGGGCTATTCCTACTAATATTCTTGCTAATTTACCAATCAGTTTCATGATAGATTTCATTTTTTTCATCTTTTTCACTTTGACATTGTGGGCATGAAGTGCTTTAAACTCGGGATTGTTTGCTACTAGACTCATTGTCGCTAAGAACAAGTAGCGCCTTAGTCGAGATCTTCCACGCTTAGAGATGACTATCTGTCCTTTCCATTTACCCGAACTTGCCTCTGCTAAGTTCATACCTGCATGACGTAAGAGTGAATTACCGTGAGCGAATTTACTTAAATCGCCAGCTTCTCCTAAAATACCTCCTAGCGTAATTTCAGTAATTCCTTTAATGCCAAGTATTTTGTTGGTGAAAGTAATTTTTCCAAGTACATCAGTTGTTTCTTCTTCTACTTTTTCAAGTTGGGTTGTGGCGAGATCAAATTCTTCAAGTAATTGTTCTAAATGTAGTTTATACGCGTCAAGCGCTTGGGTGTTACCTACAGAACTTTTAGCTAATTGGATTAATGTTTGTGCTTTTTTAAAACCAGGTTGACGTATCATCAGTGTCTTCCAACCTTTAACGATATCCTGGGCTTCCATCGAACGTAATTCCACTGGTGTAGGGAATAAACGAAGGGTTGCGATGGCACCTTTCCCTTTTACATCTTTAAATACTTGTCGAAGTTCAGGGAATATAATATCCACCCAACGATTTATTTGGTTAATGGAACTGACAAGCCGTTTAACGATAAAGTCACGGTTAGACATTAGAACCCTTAGTTTTTCAAATGCCTCTGAGGTTGGATGTATAAAAGAATAATATCCATTTTTAACCATATCAGCGATGACGAGAGCATCTTTCTTATCACTTTTGGATTGCGTATTATCTCGATTTTCCTTATTCTTTTTAACATGATGAGGATTAACCGTTACGACATCAATACGCTGATCATATAGCCATTTGGATAAGTTTAACCAATAATGTCCAGTAGGTTCCATTCCAACAATTTCGGTACGATAATCTTTTAAATCCTTTAATTCATTCATCCATACTTGGAATTTATCGAAGCCAATCTCATCATTTTCAAAAGTGAGAGGATCACCAATCACTATGCCTCTGTAATTTACAGCACGAGCCACATGGAATTGTTGTGCAATATCCACTCCAACGACAAGATGTTGATCTGATATTCTTTCTATTAGTTGATTTTGTTTGTCTTGCATTTTATACTTCATATAGAGCTTCCTCCTAAGGTGATTTGTTTGTGTGTAAA
>NZ_JBHSAO010000024.1:0-904 GCF_042650085.1 Oceanobacillus longus
CGGTTGTTCAGGATTTGACGCACTTGCGTGAGTTATTGTTCAAACATTGTCAGGATGATCATTTAAGAATGCATTATAAAAAGGGAATTTGTATCGCTGAGCTCATAAAGGAAGAAAAGAAATATGGTCTCGCATTACCTGAGAAAGAGTATCCAGTATTTAATAAAACGCTGGTTTCAGCTAATAAATATGGTGAGGTAAGAATTGATGGAAAGGAAATCCACATACCGAATAGTTATCACTATACACAATTGTATGTAATTAAGTACTGGGATGACTTTAAAGTGATCTCTCCGCAAGGAGAAGTGCTTTATAAGGGACCTAGACTATATATGAATCGTTCTAGGGAAATTCCATGGCAATCCATTTTGAAAAATTGGATGAGGAAACCAAGATCAATTACCTATTCTAGATACTTCCCATATCTTCCAGGAAGAATCGCGCATATTTTGAATAGTGAATCAATGAAACTCAGAAAAGAACGTGTCGATTGGTTACAGAGTTTAATAATAAAATACAGTATGCAAGAAATAGATGAGCGTTTCTATGAATTGTTACCAGTAGATGATAAAGAAAATGGAAATGAATCATTACATGATTCGATTGCACATCCGTATGATGTAAATTGGAGTATCTACGACTCTCTTCAACCTTTAAACCATTCGTTGAAAGGAGAGGAAGTACAGAATGTCTAATTTGATTAGAGAGAAATGCAAATCGTTGCGTTTAGCATATGTCGCAGACATATACGAGCAGATTCCCTTCGAGAATCCCGAGCAGTATATCTCGGATTTATTACAACAGGAATTGGAACATAGAGAGGTAGCTAAAGGAGAGCGTTTGATCAAAAAGGCGAAATTCATGAATGAAAAAGAATTAGAGGATTACCGGTGGAGTGAACATA
>NZ_JBHSAO010000025.1:0-862 GCF_042650085.1 Oceanobacillus longus
CATACAGCTAGGGTGGTATCCCACGGGTGCCTCCACGTAAGCTAGCGCTCACGCTTCTAAGGCTCCCACCTATCCTGTACAAGCTGCACAAACAGTCAATATCAGGCTACAGTAAAGCTCCACGGGGTCTTTCCGTCCTGTCGCGGGTAATGCGCATCTTCACGCATAGTATAATTTCACCGGGTCTCTCGTTGAGACAGTGCCCAAGTCGTTGCACCTTTCGTGCGGGTCGGAACTTACCCGACAAGGAATTTCGCTACCTTAGGACCGTTATAGTTACGGCCGCCGTTTACTGGGGCTTCGGTTCTAAGCTTCGCTTTGCAGCTAACTCTTTCCCTTAACCTTCCAGCACCGGGCAGGTGTCAGCCCCTATACTTCGCCTTTCGGCTTCGCAGAGACCTGTGTTTTTGCTAAACAGTCGCTTGGGCCTATTCACTGCGGCTCCTCCTAAAAAGGAGCACCCCTTCTCCCGAAGTTACGGGGTCATTTTGCCGAGTTCCTTAACGAGAGTTCTCCCGCTCACCTTAGGATTCTCTCCTCGCCTACCTGTGTCGGTTTGCGGTACGGGCACCTATGATCTAACTAGAGGCTTTTCTTGGCAGTGTGAAATCCGGAACTTCGGTACTAAATTTCCCTCCCCATCACAGCTTGAAATTGCCAGACGGATTTGCCTATCTGACTTTCTCACTGCTTGGGCGCACCTATCCATCAGTGCGCATTCCTTATCCTTCTGCGTCCCCCCATCGCTCAAACAATCATGAGGTGGTACAGGAATATCTACCTGTTGTCCATCGCCTACGCCTTTCGGCCTCGGCTTAGGTCCCGACTAACCCTGAGAGGACGAGCCTTCCTCAGGAAACCT